>NZ_JBHJTK010000002.1:257011-393259 GCF_042267665.1 Streptomyces sp. NPDC056224 | reverse complement strand
GGGCTGTCCTCCGGGTCCGGCCCGACCCGGAGGACAGCCCCCGGGGGACTGACCGGGGAGGTCGGCCGGTCAGGCCCGGCCGCGGACCGGGCGGCGACGACGGATCACGTGGGCGCCCGCGCCGAGCGCCGCCGCTCCGACGAGGCCCGCACCGATGGCGGTCTCGGCGGTGGACGGGCCGAAGGAGCCGCCGATACCGCCCTGGGCGGGGTTGCCCTCAAGGATCCTGAAGCGGGCGGTGGCGACCAGGCTGTTGTCGTTGCACCTGACCTGCAGCGTGTGGTTGCCCGGAGAGGCGTGGTTGAAGATCCGGACGGTGGCGAAGCCGATCGACCCTGCGGAAAGGTTGGCCGGCGGAAAGTTGCCCGGCGAGGTGACGGTACCGCCGTGTCCACAGCCCGACGCGCTCACCTGCATCGTGGATCCCTGGTGCACGGCGAAGGGGTTGACCGAGACGTTGCTCGGTCCGCCGGCCCCGCCCATCGGGGAGTTCGCGGCGGCGATTGGGGTACTGAGGCCGATCACGGCGCAGGCTGCCGCCGTCACGGTGAGAGCGCGGAAAGCACGCATGGTGGAACCTCCAGCGGGAAGCGCCCCGGAGCGTCGGCCCCGGATGATCGACGAGAACGCCTCCCACGTCGAACCCTCGGGGCGGCCCGCAACCTCCGCATTTCCGCCTTTGGGCCGCCCGGTTGAGCGACACGCCGTAGCGCGCGCCGGGCAACTGACGGATCCGCAGGTCACGACCCGTCAGGCATTTATGTGACGATTACCTGGATGGGCGCACCCCTTCCGGCCCCTTCCGTGCCGCGCCACCCGTTCGCCCCTCCCCCCTCGCCGTCCTGCCTACGCACCCTTAGCGTGCGTGAAGTAGGGCGTACTGGGGCGGGACAGGAACGCGGGTCGGGACCCCCGCGTCGGGAAGGGAGAACGATGGGCGAGGACGAGACCGGCCAGTCACGCAAACGCTCACCGTGGGGCGTACTCGCCCTGGTCATGCTCACCGGCCTCGCGATGGTGCGGAACGGTGTGGACATCGACGACGGGCCGCCCCAGCCCACCGCGGCCTCGGCCGTCGCGGTGACCTCGGACCAGTTGCCGGCGAACCCTCCGGAGGCGCCCGCGGACCTGGAGGTACTGGAGCACTCCTCGGTGCAGCGCATCCGGATTCCCACGATCAACGTGGACGCTCCGGTCATGACGGTCGGTCTGGACGCGGAGGGCTGGATCGACGCGCCGCCGCCGCAGGACCGGAACCTGGCCGGCTGGTACCTCAACGGCATCTCGCCGGGCCAGCGGGGCTCGGCGGTGATCGTGGGCCACGTGGACAACGCGCAGGGCCCGGCGGTCTTCTACGGCCTGGGCTCGGTCAAGCCGGGGAACCAGATCGAGGTGGAGCGGTACGACGGGCGCACGGCGGTGTTCGAGGTGTACGGCGTGGAGGTGTTCTCCAAGGAGTCCTTCCCCGGTGCCCGGGTGTACGGGGACACCGGGCATCCGGAACTCCGGGTCATCACCTGCGGCGGCGGCTACTCCAAGGCCCGGGGGTACGACGGCAACGTGGTCGTCTTCGCCCGGATGGTGGAGGCCCGCTGAGCGGAGCGCGGCCGCCCCGCCGGGCAGCGGCCGCGCTCAGCGGGGCGGCAGCGTCGGCAAGGTCATCCGGTAGCCGCGCGCCAGTAGTTGGGGCAGGTACGAGGAGATCGCCTGGACGCTCTGCGAGCGGTTGCCGCCCGCGTCGTGCGACAGGACGATCACCCCGGGCCCGGCGCCCGACAGGACCCGGGAGACGATCGTCGCGGTCCCCGGCTCCTTCCAGTCCAGGGTGTCGACCGTCCAGGCGAGCGGCTCCATGCCGAGCTCGGCCCCGATCTCGAAGGCGGCCCGGTTCCACGCCCCGTACGGTGCCCTGAACCACACGGGCGCCTCGCCCACGGCCTTCTGTACGACCTCGCTCGTGCGGCCGATCTCGGAGACGAGGGCGGGCCTGCTGAGTTTGGGGATGAGCGGGTGGGTCCAGGTGTGGTTGCCGATGACATGGCCCTCGGAGACCATCCGGCGCAGCAGGCCGGGGTTCTCGACGGCCATCTCCCCGCAGACGAAGAACACGGCGCGCACCCCGTACCGGGCGAGGGTGTCGAGGATCCCCGGGGTGTAGCGGGGGTCCGGCCCGTCGTCGAAGGTGAGCAGCATGGAGCTCGCCGAGGCCGTGCCGCCGGGCGGCAGTTCCAGGATGGGGCGGGTCCGTACGGCGGGCTTCGCGGCGGGCGGGCGGGCGGGGGCCTCGGCGGTCATCGGCCGCAGCCGGTAGGTCTTCTCCAGTCTCGCTTCGGCGCTGAGCCCTGGCGCCCCCGCCGCGGGGTGCGGGACCGGACCGGCCGCGGGTCCGGGGGCGGGTCCGGCTCCGGCTCCGGCTCCGGCTCCGGCTCCGGCTCCGGCTCCGGGTTCCGGCGTACCGCCCTGGCCGCCGATGTCGATCAGCCCGGCGGCGGCTGCGACTCCGAGGAAGACGGCGGTGCGCAGGAGCGTGCGCCGCCCTACTGTCGGCTCGTCATTTTTCATTATTACTACGTATCAACGACATCGCCGCGGATGTCGAGAGGCGCGGACGCGCCTCCTCCCCCTCACCCGATCAGCCGCGCCGCACCAGGGGGAACGGAAGGGTCTCGCGGATCGTGAGCCCCGTGAGGAACATGACGAGGCGGTCCACGCCGATGCCCAGACCACCGGTCGGCGGCATCGCGTACTCCAGCGCGTCCAGGAAGTCGTTGTCGAGCTCCATCGCCTCCGGGTCGCCGCCCGCCGCGAGCAGGGACTGCGCGGTGAGCCGGCGCCGCTGCTCGACGGGGTCGGTCAGCTCCGAGTAGGCGGTGCCCAGTTCGGTGCCGAAGGCGACCAGGTCCCACCGCTCGGCCAGCCGCGGGTCCTCGCGGTGCTGGCGGGTGAGCGGGGAGACCTCGGTCGGGAAGTCCTTGTAGAAGGTGGGCAGCTGGGTCCGCTCCTCCACCAGCCGCTCGTACATCTCCAGGACCACGTCACCGCGGGTGTCCTCGGGGGCGTGCGGGACGGCGGCCCGGTCGCAGAGTCCGCGCAGGACGTGCTCCTCGGTGTCGGCGTCGACCTCCTCGCCGAGGGCCTCGCTGATCGCCCCGTACACCGTCTTCACCGGCCAGGACCCGGAGATGTCGTGGACGGCCGGCTTCCCGTCCGGCCCCGCCTTGTGGGCGACGGGCGAGCCGAACGCGGCGGTGGCGGCGCCCTGGATCAGCTCGCGCGTGAGGTCGAGCATGACGTCGTAGTCGGCGAAGGCCTGGTAGGCCTCCAGCATCGTGAACTCGGGATTGTGCTTGTAGGAGACGCCTTCGTTGCGAAAGGTGCGGCCCATCTCGAAGACCTTCTCCATGCCGCCGACGCACAGCCGCTTGAGGTACAGCTCGGGCGCGATGCGCAGGTACAGGTCGAGGTCGTAGGCGTTGATGTGGGTGCGGAACGGGCGGGCGTTGGCGCCGCCGTGGATCTGCTGGAGCATCGGGGTCTCGACCTCCAGGTAGCCGCGCTCCAGGAGCCCCTGGCGCAGGGCCTGCACCGCGCTGGAACGGGCCCGTACGACGTCCCGCGCCTCGGGGCTCGCGACGAGGTCGACGTAGCGGCGCCGGACGCGGGCCTCCGGGTCGGCGAGTCCCTTGCGCTTGTCCGGGAGGGGCCGCAGGCATTTGCCGGTGAGCTGCCAGGACCGGACGACGAGGGACGGCTCGCCGGACTTGCTGGTGCCTGCCTCGCCGCTGGCGACCACGTGGTCGCCGAAGTCGACCTGGGAGGTGAAGAGGTCCAGTGCGCCGGCCCCGGCCTCGTCGCGGGTGAACATCAGCTGTATGTCACCGGACCAGTCGCGCAGGACGGCGAAGACCACGCCGCCGAGGTCGCGTACGAGCATGACGCGTCCGGCGAGGGTGGCCTGTTCGCCGGAGCGGCTGCCGGGCGGGTGGCCGGGGTGCGAGGCCTCCAGTTCGGCCCGCAGCTCGGCCACCGTGTGGGTGCGGGCGGGGATGCCGACCGGGTAGGGGTCGGTACCGGCGGCCCGGATGCGCTCCGCCTTGGCGTGGCGCACGCGCACCTGCTCGGGCAGCCGCTCGGCGGGGACGGCCGCGCCCTCCTCCCCCACGGCGTCGAGGTTCATGGAGGCGATGGACGGCAGCCCCTCGGTGGTGGCGGGGTTCGTGAGGCCCTTGGGGTGGCCGTTGCCCCACAGGGTGCGCAGGCTGGGTACGGAGACGAAGCCCTCGGCGATGCCGGAGGCGAGGCTGACCCGGGCGAGCGATCCGGCGTCCTGGTAGCAGAGGAACCGGGGGTACCACTCGGGGCCGTACTTGACGTTCGAGCGGTACAGCGCCTCCAACTGCCACCAGCGGGAGAAGAAGAGCAGCAGCCTGCGCCACAGCTTCAGGACCGGGCCGGCGCCGATCCGGCCGCCTTCCTCGAACGCGGAGCGGAAGACGGCGAAGTTGAGGGAGATCCGGCGCACGCCCAGGCCCGGCGCGGCGGCGCAGAGCTGGGCGACCATGAACTCCATGACCCCGTTGGGGGCGGTGCGGTCGCGGCGCATCAGGTCGAGGGAGATGCCGTCCTTGCCCCAGGGGACGAAGGAGAGCAGGGCGATCAGCTCGCCGTCGGCGTCGAAGGCCTCGACCAGCAGGCAGTCCCCGTCGGCCCGGTCGCCGAGGCGGTCGAGGGCCATGGAGAAGCCGCGTTCGGTCTCGGTGTCGCGCCATTTGTCGGCGCTCTCCACGATCATCTGCATCTCGTCCTGGGAAAGGGCCCAGTGACGCCGGACGACGGCGGTGGCGCCGGTGCGCTTCACGCGGTTGACGGCCTGGCGGGTGACCCGCATGTCACGGCCGTCGAGGTCGAAGTGGGCGACGTGGAGGATGGCCTCGTCGCCGAGCTGGAGCGCGCTGAGTCCGGAGCGGGCGTAGGCGGTGGCGCCGTCCTCGGAGGCGCCCATGACGGCGGGCTGCCAGCCGTAGCGGCGGGCGACGGCCAGCCAGGCGTCGATGGCAGGGGTCCAGGCGGCGGGGTCGCCCACCGGGTCACCGCTGGCGAGGCAGACCCCGGCTTCGACGCGGTAGGTGACGGCGGCCTTGCCGTTGGGGGCGAACACGACGGCCTTGTCGCGCCGGGTGGCGAAGTAGCCGAGGGAGTCGTTGCGGCCGTAGGCGCCGAGCAGGGCGCGGATGCGGGGCTCCTCGTCCCCGTGCAGGGCGGCGGTCAGGCGCTGGGAACGGAACAGGGTCATGGCGGCGTTCAGCAGGGCGAGGGCGCCGAACAGGCCGAGCAGGAAGTAGAGCGGACGGGGCGGCCGGCCGTCGAACTGGCGGGCCGAGAAGAGGCCGCCGAAGACCTGCTTGGCGGCCCAGTCCAGCCACTGGCCCTTGGGCAGGGTGCCGGGGAACAGGGCGACGAGCCCCCAGCCCAGCAGCACGGCGGCGAGCATGCCGAGCCCGAGCACGATCATGGCCCGCCACAGGGCCCCGGGGCGGGAGGCCGCGTAGAACTCGTCACGGGCGGCGATCAGTACGGCCATGGCGGCTACGGCGAGGGCCATGGAGGGGACGCCGACCCAGTAGTCGCCGACGGCCATGTCCAGGACGTCGTCGAGCATCAGCAGGGCCAGATAGGTGACGACGATCCACCAGGCGACCTTCTTGCGGGTCCCGAGGGCCGCCGCGAGCAGGAAGAGGAAGACGGCGTAGGCGAGGTTCGCGCTGACCGGGACGACGACGAGGTCGAGGAAGCGTACGACGTGCCGCAGCAGGCGCCGCAGCGTCGGGGAGAGCGCCAGCAGGGCGCACAGCAGACCGAGCGCTCCGAAGAACGCCCCGAATCCGTCGGGCACCCGGTTCAGGAAGCGGTTCCGGGTTCCGCGCGTCTCCTCCACGGTGGCACTCATGGTTCGCACTGTAGGGAGGGCGGCGGTGGTCCGCGCGCCGAGCCGGATGGCCTCGGGAGGGTGACTGAGCACGTGAACAGGGATTCGAACGCGGTACCGGCGGCCCGAAGGTGATCCTGGCCGGGGTCGCGGACCGGACTCCTCGATGCGGGCTGCGGCCTACGCGGGCCCGGTCCGCTACTTCGCCATGGTGAGGCCGTCCTTGGCCGCGCCACGGCCGAGTACGGCCTCGCTGATCGCGTCCCGGGCGGTCTCGTAGTCGCTCTGGTCGGGGTCCTTGGCCAGAGCGGCGGGGAGGTTGACGACGCGGCCGGTGGACAGGTCCATCATCTGCGGCACGAACTCGGCCTTGGTGACCTGCCAGCGCTGTCCGGCGGCGGCCGGCGGGGCGAAGGTGAAGCGGCCGATCGAGCCGTAGTTGCCGCGCATGTCCCGCGCGCCCGAATAGTTGAACATCTCGCCGGCGACCTGGTCGCCCATGCCGTAGACGATCCAGGTCCCGTTGACCTTCTCGTACGCCTGCGGGATGTGCGCGTGCGTGCCGAGGATCATGTCGATGTCGGGGCGGCCGCCGGTCTGCGAGGCGGTCAGTGCCTTGCCGAGGGAGAGCTGCTTCTCGTCCGGGTCGGTCTGCCACTCCGTGCCCCAGTGGAGGCTGACCAGCACCACGTCGGCGCCCGCCTTCCGGGCCGCCCGGGCATCCGCGACGATCTTGTCCTGCTCCATCAGCCTGACCGCCCACGGCTGCCCCGGCGGCAGCGGGTACCCGTTGGTGTCGTAGGTGTAGGCGAGGTGCGCGACCTTCGCGGAGCCCGCCGTGTACGTGGTCACCGTGGCCGCCTCGGCCGCCGTACGGGCCGAACCGGCGTGCTTGAGGCCGACCTTGTCGAGCCGGTCCAGCGTGCGCCGCAGCCCGTCGGCCCCGTCGTCCAGGGTGTGGTTCGAGGCCGTGGAGCAGCCGTCGTAACCGGTGTCCTTCAGCGCGTCGGCCACGCTCGGCGGGGAGACGAAGGCCGGATAGCCGGAGAAGGGCCCGTCCTCCTCCCCGTAGATGGTCTCCATGTGGCAGAGGGCCAGGTCGGCCCCGGAGACCACGGGCTTGACCCCGGAGAACATCGGCCCGAAGTCGTGCCCGTCACCTCCCGCGTCGTTCGCCGCCCGCTGGATGACCGAGGTGTGCGGCAGTACGTCGCCGCTCGCGACCAGTGTGAACCCCTTGGCCGCGGGAGGGCCGGCGGTGGGGGCCCCGGGTCCGCCGGATTCCGCGAGGCGGGCGGGTGCCGGTCCCCCCGTGGCCGAGCAGCCTGCTGCCGCCGACAGCAGGAGCGCCGAGAGGAGGGCGACGGCCTGCCGGGTGCGCTTGGTCATCTGCCCCAGCTCTCGTTCGTACGACTATCGGACTCACAGGTAATCCACATAACGGGGCGTCGTAAGTCAAGGAAGGGTCCGTCCGCAGGACACGAGCCCACTCCGATGGGCGCTGCCGATGGCCGCTGCCACCGGCTGCCACCGGCTGCCACCGGCTGCCACCGGCTGCCACCGGCTACCGCCGACGGCTGCCACCGGCTACCGCCGACGGCTGCTGCCGTTCGCCGCGCCGTTCGACCGTTCACCGCCCCGCGCGGCCGCCCACCGGATGACGCGGGCGCTTGGGCGCACCACCGGGGCCGGACGGTTCCCGGTGGGCTCCGTGCAGGTCAGGGTGGATGTGTCGCCCTCCCGACGAACCTCCCTCGCCCTGGAAGGAGCCCCTCGTGCCGCTCTCCCCCGCCCTCCCCCGTACCGATCCCGACGCATTGGCCGAACTCCAGCGCGACCACGGGCGGGCCCTGTTCGGGTTCCTGGTCGGGCTCACCGCCGGGGACGCCCAGCGCGCGGAGGACCTCGTGCAGGAGACCCTCGTCCGGGTCTGGCAGCATCCGGAGGTCCTGTCGAGCGGGCACGAGTCCATGCGGCCCTGGCTGTTCACGGTCGCCCGGCGGCTCGCGATCGACGCGCGGCGGGCCCGGCTGTCACGGCCGCAGGAAGTGGACCCGGAGGGGCTGGAACAGGCGCCCGCCCCCGAGGACGCGGTGGCGGGGTCGGTCACGGCGATCGACGTCCGCCGGGCCGTCGGGTGCCTGGGCCCGGAGCACCGCGAGGTGCTGATGCAGGTCTACTTCCAGGACCGGTCGGTCGCCGAGGCCGCCGCCGAGCTGGGGATCCCCGCCGGGACCGTCAAATCCCGTACGCACTACGCCCTGCGCGCCCTGCGGAAGGACCTCCAGGGGTACGGGTACGGCCTCGGCGCCTGAGCTCCGGGGAGCGCGGCATCAGATCGGGGACCGCCTCGTACCGCCACGGACCGGACAGAAAGCGCATGGAATGAGGCATTAGACCGTTCAAGTTGAGTAAACATGCCCCGCTCCGTCAGCCGCTCGGTGAAGGCTCGGGGCTGACGGTCGGGACGCTCGATGCGCGGGAGAAGGTGGAACGGTGCAGCCCGAGGGTATGAACGGCACCAGTGACGGCGGGCTCGCGGTGCCCATGGCTTGGCTCTACGCCGAGTACATCGCAGACGAACTGCTGCGCACGGGCCGGCTGATCCCGGTCAGCACTCTGGAGTTCCGGGCCGGACGCGACACGCTCGCGCTGACCATCTACCTCTCGGACGCGGCCGGGGAGCTCTCCGGGATCCGGGTGGTCTCCCAGCTCGACGAATGGCTCTCGCTGACGGCGTACGGCCACCCGTGGCGCGACTGGGTGCACACCCGGTTCCTCGACCTGGGCGAGGAGGCCCGGGAGCGCGGCCGCGCCGAGGAGCCCGATCTGGAACTGGCCCGGGCGGCCTGGCGCTGGCTGGACCGCACCGAACTGTTCGCGACCAACCTCGACCCCGGACAGCACGGCCACACCGGCTCCCCGTTCGGACTGGACGAGAACGCGCGGGTGTGGACCCCTGCCTGGCAGCTCGGCCTGCCGCTGGGCCACCTGGCGATGCACCTGTTCTGAAAGGCCGCTACCGCGTCCGGCGGGGGCCCGGCGGCGCCTCCGCCGGATCCGTCACCAGCCCGGTGAAATCGGCCTCGTTGCGTTCGGCCCGCGTGACGTACCAACGGGCGATCAGCCACATCACCGGATACACCACCAGACCGAGAGCCACCCACAGCGGCGGCCCCGACGCGGTGCGCGGCAGCACCGACACCAGCGGCAGCGTTCCGACGAGCAGTGCGAGCGCGGCCAGCGCCCACGCCCCGGCCCGCAGCTGACTGCGCATGAGGGCGCGTACGTACGTGGCGCCGAGGGTGGTCTGCTCGGAGATCTCCGAGCGGGCGGGGGTGTGCGCGGGCGGCCGACGGCGGGCGCTCCGGGGTACCCCGGTGACGATCTCACGCTGGGGCGGCGCCTGCTGCTCCTCGGCCATGGCGTGGGAGTCTACGCAGCGCCCGGCTATTTGAGGAGGCGTGAGAGCCGCCGGTCGGCGAGCGGCTTGCCACCGGTCTGGCACGTCGGGCAGTACTCGAGCGAGGAGTCGGCGAAGGAGACCGAGCGGACGGTGTCCCCGCACACCGGACACGGCTCCCCGGCCCGGCCGTGCACCCGCAGCCCGCTCTTCTTCTCCGCCTTGAGCTTGCCGGCGGCCACCCCGTGCGTCCGCTCGACGGCTTCGCGCAGGGTGTCCCGGACGGCGGCGTGGAGGTGGGTCACCTGGTCCTCGTCGAGTGAGGCGGCCAGCTTGAACGGCGACATCTTCGCGTGGTGCAGGATCTCGTCGCTGTAGGCGTTTCCGATGCCCGCGATGACGCCCTGGTCCCGCAGCACGCCCTTGATCTGCCGCCGTTCCCCCGCCAGCAGGGCGGCGAAGGCCTCCCGGTCGAAGGACTCGGCGAGCGGATCGGGACCGAGCCGGGCGATCCCGGGCACCTCCTGGGGGTCCCTCACGACGTACACCGCGAGCCGCTTCTGGGTCCCCGCCTCGGTGAGGTCGAAGCCGCCACCGCCCTCCAGGAGCACCCGCAGCGCCAGCGGCCCCTTGCCGGGACGCGGCGGCTGCGCGGGCAGGGTGTCCTGCCAGCGCAGCCAGCCGGCCCGGGCCAGGTGCGTCACGAGGTGCAGCTCACCGATCCGCATGGCCAGGAACTTGCCGTGGCGGGCGGTGGCCCCGGCCGTCTGCCCTTCGAGAGCGGTCAGCGGCGGATCGTACGTCTTGAGCACGCTCACGGCGAGCGGGAGGACGCGCTCGACCACCCGCCCGGCGAGGTGCTCGTCGAGGTACTCCCGCAGGGCCTCGACCTCGGGCAGCTCGGGCATGGTCCCAGCCTGCCCCCGCCTCAGGCGAAACGCGAGCTGTGCACGGGTCCGGCCGAGCCGATCCGGTCGCGGGTCCCGGTGAGCCAGCCGGGGGCGACGGCCGCCGCGTAGGCCCGGAAGGCCTCGTCGGGATCGGGCGGGGTCTCGCCGTCGCCCTCGTCCGCGGCCGGGTCGGCCGAGGCGATGTCGCGGGCGATCGCCTCCTCGGGCCGCTCGTCGTCCTCCCACGGGGCGGAGACGAACTGCGCGAGCAGGGCGCTGAAGTCCGCGCTGACCGGCGGCGGGCTGGTCCAGCGGGTGACGTGCTCGTGCAGCACCTGCCCGTCGGCGCGCTCCCGCAGGCTCTGCGCGACCTCCGGATCACAGTCGTTCAGGTCGTACGCGACGACGAGCGTGTCGGTGCGCGCGGGCTCGTACGGTACGGCGGGCAGCCCGAGCACGGCCGCGGCGGCGAGGCCGAGGATCCGGTCGGACCGGCCCGGGAGCAGGGAGACGGTGCCCGGCCGCCGCCCCGTGGCGTCCAGGGCCAGCGCGAGCCGGGCCAGGCCGCGCCGGCACTGGTCGTGGCTGTCGCCGAGGAAGGCGTACCGTCCGGCCATGCCCTCGCCGTAGCCGTACGGGGAGTAGGTGCCCAGGAGCGTGCCGGTGAGGGCGAACTGCCAGCCGCGCAGGTCGGCGCCGTCCAGCGGGCCTGCGGCGGCGGCCAGCTCGGCGCGGGCCAGCATGCGGCGCTGCCGGGCGTGGGCCCGGCGCCAGGTCTCGTCCTCGGGGTCGGGCAGCCGGGCGGCGACGGCCCGGGCTGTGCGGAGGTCCCCGGCGAGCAGGGTGTGGTGGACCAGCAGGTACGTCTCGGGCCAGGCGGCCAGCCGGTCACCGCGCGCGGTGAGCAGCGCCGCGGCCTCGGTGTGCCGCTCCTCGTCCTCCAGCGCGGAGACCAGCTCGGCCAGCAGCGTCCGCGACTCGGGGACCAGCCGCAGGGCCTCGCGCAGCGGCGGGACGGCGAGGAAGGCGATGCCGTGCTCGACGCAGCCGTAGCCGAGGTCGTAGAGGGCCTGGGGATCGGACGGCCGCTTGGCGGCGGCCTTCGCGGCGGCCGCCAGGTCCTTGAACCCGGCGGCATCGGCCAAGGCCTTGGTGGCCTTGGCGAGTTCTGGGAGCGGTGCCGTCTCGGCGCGGGGTCGCAGGGACCGTACGGCTGCGGGCAGATCCCCGGCCTTCAGCAGGCGGCGGACGTCATCCATGGCGATAGTCATCGTCGCCGATCCTGCGCGACCGCCCCCGCCGCCCGCAACGCACTTTCCGCTGCCCGGTGCCTGCTTGGCGCCTGCCCGGGGCCTGCCCGCTGCCTGCCTGGTGCCTGCCTGGTGCCTGCCCGGCACCTCGGCTCCCGCTGCGGTCAGTGCATCAAGAACTCGCACCACACGCACTTGCCGCTGCCCCGCGACTCCACGCCCCATACGTCCGCCAGCCGGTCCACGAGCATCAGCCCGCGCCCCGACACTCCCGCCTCACCCGCCTCCCGACGCCTCGGCAGCGCGCTCGACCGGTCCTCGACCTCCACCCGCAGCCGCCGGTCGGTCCCGGTCAGGACCCGCAGGGTCACGATCGCCGGGCCGTCCGTGTGCATCAGGGCGTTCACGATCAGCTCGTCCGCGACGAGCTCGATCTCGTCGGCCCGCTCGCGCGCACCCCACGCCCGCACGGCCGCCCCGATCATGTGGCGCGCCGCCACCAGCGCCTCCGGATCCCCCGGCGCCACGTGCTGCCGGAGGCGGCCGCCGCCCTGCGGAGCGTCCGGTACCTCGCGGCGCAGCAGGAGCAGCGCCATGTCGTCGTCGCCGCCCCGCTCGTCGACGACCCCGCACAGCCGGTCCGCGAGGAGCTGCATGTCCGCCGGCCCGCTGCGGATCAGCGAGGTCAGGTGCCGGATCCCGTCGTCGAGGTCGGCGCCGGGCTGCTCCACCAGGCCGTCCGTGCACAGCACGATCGTTTCTCCTGGATCCAGCTCCACCGTCGTCACCGGGTACTCCAGGCGGCCGAACTCCGCGGAGAGGCCGAGCGGCATCCCGCCACCCACGCGGAGCCGGCTGCAGTCCCCGTCCCGGGTGCGCAGCAGCGGGTCCATGTGGCCCGCCCGGACCAGTTGGAGCACCCCCGTCGACAGGTCTGCCTGCACGTACGTGCACGTCGCGAAGCGGTCGGTGTCCAGTTCGTGCAGGAAGACCGAGGCCCGGGCCATGACCGTGCCCGGCGAGTGGCCCTCGGCGGCGTACGCGCGCAGCACGATCCGCAGCTGGCCCATCACCGCCGCCGCGTGCGTGTCGTGGCCCTGCACGTCGCCGATGACCGCGCCGACCCGGCCGCCCGGCAGGGGGATGACGTCGTACCAGTCGCCGCCGATGTCCTGGCCCATCCGGGCGGAGCGGTACCGCACGGCGATCTCCGCGCCCGGCACCGACGGGATCCGCCTCGGCAGCATGGCCTGCTGGAGGCCCTCCGCCAGGTCGTGCTCCTGTTCCAGCAGCATGGCCCGCTGGAGGCTCTGCGCGATGCTGCTGCCGAGGGCGACGAGCAGGTTCCGCTCGTCCTGGGTGAAGCCGTCCTTGTCCTGGTAGAGCAGCCCTATCGCGCCGATGGGCCTGGCCTGGGCGATCAGCGGCAGGTACGCGGCCGCCGAGATGTCCATCGACGAGATCTTCGCCCAGAGACCGGGATAGTCCTCGGCGAACTCCTGCGCGGAGTCGAGGAAGCGTGGCTGGAGCGAGCGCACGACCTCGCTCATCGGGTACTGCTCGTCGATGCGGGTGTACCGCGTTCCGGGTACGAAGCTCCCCGTCGGCCCCTCGGCGACGAGGTGGATCCGCCCGGCCTCGACGAGGCCCATCACCATGCCCATCGAGCCGAGGCGTTCCAGCCCGTGGGCGTCGCCGAGCGCGTCGATGACGTCCTGCACGGTGCGGGCGTGGGCGAGGGCGGCGGTGGTGCTCTCGACCACCGACGTCTGGCGCCGCCGCTCCTCGTCGAGGCCGAGACGTTCCGCCGAGTGGCTGAGCTCGTCGGTCGCGTCCCGGACGATGCCGATGATCCGGTACGCGCGCCCGTCCCGGTCGCGCATGACGCGGCCCTGGGTGTGCGTCCAGCGCATCCGCCCGTCGCGGCAGCGGATGCGGAAATAGGCTCCGTAGTTGTCCTCGCCGCTCTTGAGTGCGCTGGAGACGAGGGCGTCGAGCCGGGCGGCCTCGGTGGGCGGGACGCGCGGGGAGAGGGAGTCGGGCCGACCGTCGTACTCGTGGGGGGCCGTGTCGAAGACGTCGAGGGCCGCCTCGTCCAGGTGCAAGAGCCCCGTGACCAGGTCCCAGTCGAAACTGCCCATGCGGTTCAGCGCGAGCGACCGGTCCGGGTGTGCGGGCCAGTCGTCCGGCAGCGATACGGTGGTCGGCACCGATCCACCATGACACACGGGCCGGTCAGGCGCTCTCCAGCGGATATCCCGGGTCGGAGGGCGGCGGCTGCTGCCCGTCCGGGACGGCGCCCGGGCCGGAGGGGTCGTACGGGGGCTGCGACGGGTCGGACGGGACGTCCGTCGGCACGTCCGCCGGCACGTCCGCGGGAACGTCCGAGGGCAGATCGGACAGGGGCAGATCGGACAGGGGCGGGTCGGACAAGGGCGGGTCGGACAGCTGGTCCGAGGGCGGCACGTCCGAAGGCGGCAGATCCGAGGGCGGCACGTCCAGCGGCGGCACGTCCGACGGCTGCTCCTGCTGCTGCGGCGGCGGGTCGGCCAGACCCGGCGGCACGGCCGGATTCTGCCGCTGCCCCTCGCCCGGACCGGCCGGTGCGCCCGGTGGCCGCGGCGTGCAGTCCCCGGCCCCGGGCGTCGGGGGCGCGGTGCGGGCGGGGCTGTTCGCGCCGGGCGTCGGACAGGGGTCGCCCGGCTCGGCCCCGGGCGGGTTGACGGGCCCGGCGGGGATGCCGTCGGCGGGGTCGAAATCGGGCAGCAGCCGCGGGGGCCGGTCCTGGGCGCCGTCGTCGCCCCTCCTGCGCTCGATCCAGGTGTTGTCGGCGATGTTCACGATGACCAGGTTGTTGATCACGTGGGTGGTGGGCTCGATGACCACGACCTGGTTGGGCTGGTAGCCGTTCCACGGGTCGCCCTTGTGTACCGGGGAGCCCTTGGGCGCGCGGGGGGCCAGCAGCGGGTTGCCGCAGGCACAGCGGACCCGGGGCATGCCGTGCTCGTCGACGAGCACGGCGGTGCCCGCCTGGAGGACGGCCTGGAAGCTGTCGGCGCGGCCGTCGCGGAAGCCGTGGCTGGTCACCCGGGTGTCGGCGCGGAGCACTACGGGGGTGAGGCCGCGAAGGAAGTCCGGGATCCTCGCCTGTTCGATGTCGGAGGCCTGGGCGAACGCGCGGGCCTTGGCGTTGTCGGCGGTCAGATAGCGCACCTGCTGCTCCACGTCGCAGCTGCCGAGCCCGTCGGTGCCGCCGTACAGGCCGGGGGTGGCCGCGTTCACCGTGCGGATGCCCTGTCCGGTCCGGTTGGGCAGCGGGGGCTGGACGGGGGCGGACTCGGAGGTGGCCGAGGTGGCGGTGAAGGGCGCGGGGCCCGCGGCGGCCACGGGCTGGAGGTGGACCTCCTGGCTCTCGGATCCCGCAGCCCCCTCGCGGGGCTCCTCGGAGCCGCCGCACGCCGCGGCGAACAGGCCGAGGGCCGCGAACAGAGCGGCCCCGGCCGGTGCATGACGGCGCGGCGCCTGACGAGGTGTCGGAGGTGTCGGTGCGTGCACGTGTTTCTCCCTTGTCGCCCCGGTTGCTCCCTCTTGTCTGCCTCATCCTCGGCACGGCCGCAACCGGAGCGCGTCTTGAACAGGTTCAAGAAATCCCGTAGAGTCACGGCTGCGGGTTGAACGCGTTCAAAGCGTTCGGCCGCGACGGGGAGGGGAGTCCGTGGTGACGGTTCTGGTGAACATGACCGTCACCCCGGGCAGGTTCTACGTGGTCCCGGCCGGGTCGCGCCAGATCGACCCGGCCGGGCTGCGCCGGACCGCCCGCCTGTGGCCCTGGCCCGTCGCCCTGGGCGCGGCCTGTCTCCGGCTGCCGCGCGGAACGCCCGCCACGACGCCCGCCGCGCTGTACGGCGCGACCTGCCTGCGCCTCGCGGCGCGGACATCGGCCGGACCCCTGCTCGGCCGTCCGGGCCCCGCGGACGTCGCGGCGGCCACGGCGCTGGTCTCGCCGGCGATCGCCGCGGCCGCCCCGGTTCGCCGAGCACGCCGGTATCCGGCCGTTCGGCTTCGACCTCGGCTTCGACCTCGGCATCGACCTTGGCATCGACATCCCGGCGCCCACCGTGCCCCACTTCCACGATGCGTCCTGTGCTCGGTGCCTGGCCTGGCGCCGACTGACCGCAGACCGAAGGGAGACCACTCCATGACCCGCCTCATCAGCGCCGGCCGGGACGCCCTCAGCTACCCCGACCGGGGAGCCACCGCCGGGCGGCCGCTGCCCGCCGGATACCACCACCTGCACCACCGGGTCCGTGTCGGGCACGGCCGGTCCGCCTTCGAGGCCGCCGGCATCGCGGTGACCACCTTCCAGGCGCACCGGTCCTCGGGCATGCGGGTCCGCGGTGACGTCGGCGGGACGGTGGCCGTCCGCCCCGGCAGCCGGGTGACCGTCGGGATCGGATGGGGGCCGCTGCGCATCGAGGCTCCGTGCCGGGTGGTCTGGACGGCGTGCGAACCCGCGCGGATCGGTTTCGCGTACGGCACCCTGACGGGCCACCCGGAGTCCGGGGAGGAATCCTTCATCGTGGCCGTGGACCCCGACGGCACCGTGTGGTTCACGGTGACCGCCTTCAGCCGGCCCGCCTGCTGGTACACCCGCCTCGCGGGCCCGGTGATCCCCTTCCTCCAGCTGCGCTACGCGCGCCGGCTGGGCCGCCACGTGCGCAGGCTGGCCACCGCCGCCTGACCGGTCCGATACTGGAGGCGATGGACTGGTTCACGGCGCCCGGGTACTGGCTGGCCCGGCTGGTCTTCCAGCGGGCCCTCGCCGGTGTCTACGTCTTCGCCTTCGTCGGGGCCGCCCTGCAGTTCCGGGCCCTGATCGGGGCGCGGGGCATGCTGCCCGTACCGCGCTACGTGCGGTACGTGCCCTTCCGGCGCGCCCCGAGCCTTTTCCAACTGCGCTACTCCGACAGGCTGTTCGCCGGGTGCGCCTGGGCCGGGGCCGCGCTGGCCGGCGCGCTGGCGGCCGGGGCCGGGGACGAGATGCCGCTGGGTGCGGCCATGGGGATGTGGGCCCTGCTGTGGCTGCTCTACCTCTCCATCGTGAACGTCGGGCAGACCTGGTACTCCTTCGGCTGGGAGTCGCTGCTGCTGGAGGTGGGCTTCCTCGCCGTCTTCCTGGGCAACGCCCGGGCCGGGCCGCCGGTGCTGGTGCTGTGGTTGCTGCGCTGGGTGCTCTTCCGGGTGGAGTTCGGAGCCGGGCTGATCAAGATCCGCGGGGACTCCTGCTGGCGCAAACTCACCTGCCTCTACTACCACCACGAGACGCAGCCGATGCCGGGGCCGCTGAGCTGGTTCTTCCACCATCTGCCGAAACCGCTGCACCGGGTGGAGTGCGGGGCCAACCACGTGACCCAGCTGGTCGTCCCGGTGTTGTTGTTCACTCCGCAGCCGGTGGCCTCGTACGCCGCGGGGATCATCGTGGCGACGCAGCTGTGGCTCGTGCTGTCGGGCAACTTCGCCTGGCTGAACTGGCTGACGATCACGCTGGCCCTGTCGGCCGTGGACTTCACCGGGCTCGCGGGCGCTCCCCCGGCCGGGGCCTCGCGGCCGGCGCCGGTGTGGTTCGTGGTCCTGGTCTGCGCGGTGACGGTGCTGGTGCTGGTGCTGAGCCGGCATCCGGTGCTCAACATGGTCTCGCGCCGCCAGGTGATGAACCGCTCCTTCGACTCGCTCCATCTGGTCAATACGTACGGGGCGTTCGGGTCGGTGGGCCGGATCCGGGACGAGGTGGTGGTGGAGGGCACCGCCGACCGCGTGCCGCACGCGGACGGGGACTGGCTGGAGTACGGCTTCAAGGGGAAACCCGGTGAACCGCGCAGGATTCCGCGCCAGTACGCCCCGTACCACCTGCGCCTGGACTGGCTGATGTGGTTCGCGGCGCTCTCCCCGGGCTACGCGCGGGACTGGTTCGGGCCGTTCGTGGAGCGGCTGCTGGCGGGCGACCGGGACACGCTGCGGCTGCTGCGCCACAACCCCTTCCCGGACGCACCGCCCCGCTATGTCCGCGCCCGGCTGTACCGCTACCGGTTCACCACCTGGCGGGAGCTTCGCGAGACGGGTGCCTGGTGGCACCGCACACTGCTGCGCGAGTACCTGCCGCCCACCCGGCTCGCGGAAGCCGCCTGGTCAGAGCCCGAGTAGGGCGGTCTCCCGCTGCGCGTCGAGGCCCGGCGCCGGCCGGTCGGCACGCTGCGGGGCGACCCCGCCGAGGCTCTGGAGCCAGGCCCAGGTGTCGGCCACGGTCTCCTCGACCGGGCGGCACTTCAGGCCCGCCGCCAGGGCCTTGGACACGTCACCGCCGTGCATGTGGCCGTGGGCCTCGCCCTCCGGTATCCAGACGGGCAGCTCGGTCCAGGGCTGTACGCCGGCCTCCAGGAGCGCGGCCGGGTCGGTCCAGCGCAGTTCGGCGGCGCCGCCGGTGGTGGCGGCACAGGCCTCCAGCAGGCTGCCCATCGTGGCGTGCCCGGCCGGCGAAACCAGGTCGTAGGCGCCGCCGTGCCCGGCGCGGGCCGCGTCCAGGGTCCAGCGCGCGAGGTCGCGTACGTCGATGTACTGGAGCGGGAGTTCGCGCGGGCCGGGGGCGAGCACCGGGCCGCCGCGGGCGGTGCGGTTCAGCCACCAGGGCAGCCGTCCGACGTTCTCGTACGGGCCGAGGATCAGCCCGGCGCGCACCAGCAGGGCACGGTCGCCGAAGGCCTCCAGCGCGGCCAGCTCGGCGCCCCGCTTGTCCTCGGCGTAGGCGATGGAGGCGGCGTCGGGCGAACCCTCGACGAGCGGGCCGCTCTCGTCCTGGCCGGCGGGGGCGGGGTAGGCGTACACGGAACGGCTGGAGACGTACGCGTACCGCCCGGCACGCTCGCGCAGCAGGCGGGCGCTGTCGCGTACGGCGGTGGGGGCGCCGCCCCAGGTGTCCGCGACGAGGTCCCACTCACCTTCGGCGAGGGCGTCCAGCCCACCGGGGGCGGTGCGGTCGCCGTGCAGGGCGCGTGTGCCCGGCGGGGGCGCGTGGTGGCCGCGGTGGAAGACGGTCACCTCCCAGCCCCGGTCGAGGGCGTCCTCGGTGATCGCGCGTCCGACGAATTCCGTTCCACCCAGCATCAGCAGCTTCATGCGGCTCAGCCTGCCGGGGCGGCGGGGCGGCGGGAAGCCGTGATCGCCGTCAGCGATCACGCTCGTGGCGTAGGCGGTCCGGGAACCTGGTGCCGCGCCGCCCACGGGACAGGACAGCGCCCCCGGTGCGGGTCGGCACGGGGGCGCTCTGTACCGCTCTTCTGTGAGGACCGGCCGGTCTGGACCCTCCGGTCGCTGGGCCGCGCTAGTCGACGCCGGGCAGGATGTGCGACTCCGCCAGGTCGTCCTCGTACCCCGCCAGCCGGATGGGGGCGGACCGCGCCCAGACCTCGAGGCTTCCGAGCTCGTCGGTCCGCGGCTTGGGCCGCGACCCCGTCCGCTCCAGCAACGTCGGTTCGGGCTTCGTGATTTCTGTCACCGCGCACTCCTTCGTGTCGCGCAACCCGGCAGGCGGACCGCGAGCCGGGCAAGGGCCAAAAGGGTTTCCGGACGCGGTGGCGCCTTGGTGGAGCGTGGCCCGGATGGGGCCTTCTTGATGCCCCAGAGTACACATATGAGCGGGCCTCCGCTCGATAGACAGGCAAAATCCGCGTCGCCCTCTTGTTTTCACCGCGAGTTCAGGAGGTCTTCGACCCGCGGGTGCGTCCAGCATGGTCGGCCCGACGCCGGATGCGCGCGGGGGCGACGGAGGGGCAACGGTGGCGGGGGCCGGAATACGGGGGCCCGAAGTGCCGTACGTCTCAAGCGTTCCGGAGCTGATGGATCTTCCGAGCGCCTGCCGCGACGGCCGTGGCCTGCGGACTGCCGCCCTCCCGCGCCGCGCCCGTCCTCGGCGAGGAACTCCGGACGGCGGGGCTCGTACCGGATCTCGGCGAGCTGCTCCGTCCGGGTGACGCAGCGTCCCGGACCGATCACGCTCAGGCGGTCCGGCCGGCGCCGGGCGTGCGGGTGGCCCGGCCGGTACGGCTGCCCGCGCGGGCCGGCGGCGAGTCGGCGCTCCGCCGCGCCCCGGCGGCGGCCGGCCCCGACGGCGAGGCCGCGGCCCCGTGCCGGACACACGGGCAGGCGGACACCGCGGGGCCTGAAGGCGGGCCTGCCGGAGGACTGGCGGAGGACTGGCGGCCGGAGCCCGGGCCGGTCGCTGCGGGCGCCCGCCGGGCGTCCCGGCCCGGGCTCCGGGAACGCGAAAGGCCCCCTCGGCACACCGAGGGGGCCGGGGAGACCCAGGGGATCGGCTGTGGGTGCCCGCAGGCGCCCGCCGGGGCTACCAGTTCGCGGGGGCGTAGTCCTTGAGGAAGACTCCGAACAGGTCCTCACCGAGTTCGCCGCGGACGATCGGGTCGTAGACCCGGGCCGCGCCGTCGACCAGGTCGAGCGGGGCGTGGAAGCCGTCCTCGGCCAGGCGCAGCTTGTCGAAGTGCGGGCGCTCGTCGGTGATCCAGCCGGTGTCGATCGAGGTCATGAGGATGCGGTCCGTCTCGAACATCTCCTGGCCGCTGGTCCGCGTCACCATGTTCATCGCGGCCTTGGCGGCATTCGTGTTCGGGTGCCCCGCGCCCTTGTAGCCGCGGCTGAAGACGCCCTCCATCGCCGAGACGTTGACGACGTACGCACGCCCGCTGGACGCCTTCCGGGCGGCCTCGGCCATGGCCGGCCGGAGCGCGCTGATCAGGATGAACGGCGACGTGTAGTTGCACAGCTGGGTCTCGAGCAGCTCCACCGGGGAGATCTGGTCGATGGTCTGCACCCAGGTGTTGCTCTCGACGACGTCGGGCAGCAGGCCGCCCGCGTCGATGGCGGTACCGGCGAGATGCCGCTCCAGGCTGGCGTTGCCCGCGACCAGGGCGAGGTCGGCGACCTTCTGCGCCTCGAGCCCGCTCACGCCGACGGGCAGCGCCGCCAGGCCGTCGACCGCGCCGGAGTTGAAGGCGCCGATGACGTGGTGGGCGGGGAGCTCGCCGGCCGGCAGCGGGGCGGCCTCCCCCTCGACCAGCGCGGCGTAGGCGGTGGGCAGGCGGCGCACGGTCTGCGTCGCGTTGTTGATCAGGATGTCGAGCGGACCGGCCCCGGCCACCTGCTCGGAGAGCGCCACGGCCTGGGCCGGGTCGCGAAGGTCGATGCCGATGACCTCCAGGCGGTGCATCCAGTCCGCCGAGTCGTCCATCGCCTTGAAGCGGCGGATGGCGTCCTTGGGGAAGCGAGTGGTGATCGTGGTGTGCGCGCCGTCGCGCAGCAGCCGCAGCGCGATGTACATGCCGATCTTGGCCCGGCCGCCGGTGAGCAGCGCGCGCTTGCCCGTGAGGTCGGCGCGGGCCTCGCGCTTGGCGCGGTTCTCAAGGGCGCAGTCCGGGCAGAGCTGGTGGTAGAAGTAGTCGACCTCGACGTACCGCGTCTTGCAGACGTAGCAGGAGCGCGGGCGCTGGAGTATCCCGGCGATCCGGCCGGCCTCGGTGACGGAGGAAGGCAGGATGCCCTCGGTCTCGTCGTCGATGCGCTCGGCGGAGCCGGTGGCGGTCGCCTCGGTGACGGCCTTGTCGTTGGCCGTCTTGGCCGCGCGGCGCTCCTGGCGGCGGCGCTGCTTGACCGTGCGGTACAGGCCGGCGGTGGCGCGGCGTACGGTGATCGCGTCGGGGTGGTCGACGTCGATCTTGTCCAGCTCGTCGAGCACGCTGAGACAGAGGGCCAGACGCTCGGGGTCGATGCCCGGTCCGTATGCGTGCCCGTAGTCCTGGCTGTCTTCGGTCACCGTCATGGCCGCTGCCGTTCCTTGATCACTCGTCCGCATCCGCCTGCTGCGGAAGTCCCCAAAAGGGGAACTGTACGGATTCGACGCGCCCGGAGCCAAACCCGCTGCCACGGGGTTCACATATCGCGTGCGGGGTGTGACCGTACGCGTCCGGACGTGGGCGTTTCCGCTCCCCTGCGTGCCTGATCGCGTACTCCCGTACTACGCCGGGGGTATGACTCGTGACCCCCCGTGGGGGGAGGAATAGCGAAGTCGGGTCGGGCATTGTGGACTTCATGAGTGCACTGGCGCTGTCGGCCCTGCTCTGCCTCGTGTCCGCCCTTGCGTACGCGGGCGGCGCGATCATCCAGGAACAGGTCGCGGCGACCACGCCCGACCGCCGGTACGCACCGCTGCGGCGGGGCGTGTGGTGGGTCGCGGTGGGGCTGAACGGCCTCGGCGCCCTGCTGCACGTGGTGGCCCTCGCGTACGGGCCGCTGAGCCTGGTCCAGCCCCTCGGCGCGCTCACGATCGTCTTCGCGCTCCCGATGGCCGCCCTCTTTGTACGGCGCCGGGCGGGCGCCGCGGCCTGGCGCGGGGCGGTGCTGGCCACGGTGGGTCTGGCCGGGCTGCTGGCCCTGACCGGCGGTGACGGAGGGGCGCGGTCCCTGGCGGGCGGGGAGCGGAGCCTGCTGCTCCTGGTGACCGTGGCCGGGGTGGCGGCGCTGTTCCTGGCGGCGCACCGGATGCACCGGGCGGTACTTCACAGCGTGCTGCTGGCCGCGGCGGCCGGTGCGGCCTTCGGCATGGCCTCGGTGTTCACCAAGTCGGTGGCCGAGAGCTTCGGGCCGGGCACGCCGGGCGGGCTGTGGCCGGATCTCGCGGCGATCGCGGTGCTGGCGTCCGGCGGCCTGCTGCTCTCGCAGGCGGCCTACCGGGGCGCCGGGCTGACCGCGCCGCTGGCCACGGTGACCGTGGTCAACCCCGTGGTCGCGGCGGCGGTCGGCATCTCGCTGTTCGACGAGGGCTTCCGGTACGGGGCGGCCGGCACGGCGGCGGCCCTGGCCAGCGCCGCGGTGGCGGCCGCCGGGCTGATCCTGCTCACCGCCGTGCCTTCGCACGTCCGCGGCTCAGATGTCGACTCCGTGGGAGCGGAGGTACTTCAGCGGGTCGATGTCGGAGCCGTAGCCCGGTCCCGTGCGCATCTCGAAGTGCAGGTGCGGGCCGCTGGAGTTGCCGGTCGAGCCGGAGCGGCCGATCCGCTGGCCTCCGGAGACCTGCTGGCCGGACTTGACGCCGAGAGCCGACAGGTGGGCGTACTGGGAGTACCGGCCGTCGGTGTGCCGGATGACGACCTGGTAGCCGTACGCACCGGCCCAGCCTGCGGAGACGACCTCGCCGGGGCCGACCGACTTGACGGAGGTCCCGGTCGTCACCGGGAAGTCGACGCCCGTGTGGTAGCCGCTGGACCAGGAGGAGCCGGAGACGCGGTAGGCGGTACCGATGGAGGCGTCCACGGGGGCGGAGAATCCGCTCGCGGCGGGCTTCTGCTGCGCTGAGGCGGGCTCGGGGGCCGGCTTCTCCGCGGGCTTTTCCGCAGGCTTCTCGGCCGGCTTTTCCGCAGGCTTCTCGGCCGGCTTCTCCGCCGCCGGCTCCACCGGCTTCACCGGTTCGGCCGTGCGCGGCGGCTTCTCCGGGTTCTGCGCGGGCGGAGCCGCAGTGATCCGCAGGGTGAGCCGCTGCCCGGGGAAGATCATGTCCGGGTTGCTTCCCACGGTGGCGCGGTTGGTCTCGTAGAGCGCCTGCCAGCCGCCTTCGACGTGCTGCTCGGTGGCGATGACCGAGAGCGAGTCACCCGGCGCGACGACGTACGGGTTCGGCAGGACGGAGGTTCCGGTGGGGCGGGGCGTGCTGCCCTGTTGCCCGGTCGCCGCCGTCTGCCGCGCCCCGGCCTGTGCCCCCTGTGCGCCCTGTGCACTCTGCGTCCGCTGGGTCTTCGGCACCGGGCCCTGCGGCGTGGTGGCGGGCGCCTGGCCGCTGCGGCTGAGGCCGGCCTGTTTGCCGCACTGCGGCCAGGCCTGGGGCCCCTGGCCCTTCAGGACCTTCTCCGCCACCGCTATCTGCTGGTCCTTGGTGGCCAGGTCGGCGCGGGCGGCGTAGACGGTACCGCCGAAGGCCCGCCAGGTGCCCTGGCTGAACTGGAGGCCGCCGTAATAGCCGTTGCCGCTGTTGACGTGCCAGTTGTTCGTCGACTCGCAGGCGGCGACCTTGTTCCAGGTGTCCACGGAGGCGGCGTGCGCGACTCCCGCACCGATGAGCGGGAGGGCGATCCCGGCGCCACCGGCGGTGACGGCGAGCGAGGCCCGGTTGATACTGCTCGGCTGATACCGGCGGTGCCGGCCCCGTACACCCATGGGAGCCCCCCTTGAAGACATCAGGAACCGCACAACCTAACGTCACGATCAGAGCATGACAAGGGGCGCAACGGGGCGCCCCCCAGCCGAATTTGACACTCTCTCGGCGGCGATCCGACCGGTAGCGGTCCGCGTCGATGTAGCGTCGGCATTCCCCGCACACCGAAGCACGCAGGAGCGCAACGATGAGCAGCAGCACAGCCCAGATCGGCGTCACCGGGCTCGCGGTCATGGGCAGCAACCTCGCCCGGAACTTCGCCCGCAACGGCTTCACCGTCGCCGTACACAACCGCACCGCCTCGAAGACCACCGCTCTCGTGAAGGAGTTCGGCCACGAGGGCAGCTTCGTGGCGGCCGAGTCCGCGAAGGAGTTCGTCGACGCGCTGGAGCGCCCCCGACGCCTCGTCATCATGGTGAAGGCCGGGGAGCCGACCGACGCCGTGATCCGCGAGTTCGCGCCGCTCCTGGACGAGGGCGACGTCATCATCGACGGCGGCAACGCGCACTTCGAGGACACCCGGCGCCGCGAGAGGGAGCTGCGCGAGCAGGGCATCCACTTCGTGGGCGTGGGCATCTCGGGCGGCGAGGAGGGCGCGCTGCTGGGGCCGAGCATCATGCCCGGCGGCTCGAAGGAGTCGTACGAGTCACTCGGCCCGCTGCTGGAGAAGATCGCCGCGAAGGCCGCCGACGGGACGCCGTGCACCTCCCACATGGGCCCCGACGGCGCCGGACACTTCGTCAAGATGGTGCACAACGGCATCGAATACGCCGACATGCAGCTCATCGCCGAGGCGTACCACCTGTTGCGCGAGGTCGCCGGCTACTCCCCCGCGAAGATCGCGGAGACCTTCCGGGCCTGGAACCGGGGGCGCCTGGACTCGTACCTGATCGAGATCACGGCCGAGGTGCTCGCCCACACGGACGCCGCGACGGGCCGCCCGTTCGTGGACGTCGTGGCCGACGCCGCCGAGCAGAAGGGCACCGGCCGCTGGACCGTACAGATCGCCCTGGACCTGGGCGTGCCGGTGTCGGGGATCGCGGAGGCGGTCTTCGCCCGGGCGGTCTCCGGCCACGCGGACCTGCGTACGGCCGCGCGGGGGCTGGCGGGCCCGACGGCCGCCGCGCTGTCGCCGGAAGCGGCGGAGGCCTTCGCGGCCCAGGTGGAGGAGGCCCTGTACGCCTCGAAGATCGTCTCGTACACCCAGGGCTTCCACCAGATCCAGGCGGGCAGCCAGGAGTACGGCTGGGGCGTGGACCTGGGCGCCGTCGCCTCGCTGTGGCGCGGCGGCTGCATCATCCGGGCCGCGTTCCTGGACCGGATCCGGGCCGCGTACGACGCGCAGCCCGGGCTGCCGAGCCTGCTGGCGGACGCGCGCTTCGCCGAGGAGATCGGGGCGGCGCAGGAGGGCTGGCGGTCGGTGCTGGTGGCGGCGGTGCGCCAGGGCATTCCGGTGCCCGCCTTCGCGGCTTCGCTGGCGTACTACGACGCCCTGCGCGCGGAGCGGCTGCCCGCTGCCCTCACGCAGGGGCAGCGCGACTTCTTCGGGGCGCACACCTACCGGCGCACCGACCGCGCGGGCTCGTTCCACACCCTTTGGAGCGGCGACCGCTCCGAGGTCCAGACGGGCTGAGGCCGCTCAGCTCCAGGGCCCGGGCTGCGGTACCGGCGCGGGCCCTGGCGGCGGAGGCACCGGGTCCGGCTCCGGGAAGGGACCGGGCACGGGTGGCACGGGGCGCGGGATCGGCCCGGGGTCCGGGGTCGGCTCGGGTGACGGGGTCGGCTCGGGCTCGGGCACCGGTGGCTGCGTCTCTTCGAGTTTTCGCACCATGGGGCCCATTTTCCCGCAATCGCCCCGTTAAAGCCCGTACCAGCCCGCTGCCCTGCGGAATGCGGCCCCGAGCAGCCGTCTTAGCGGGCCCCCGCCAGCCGCAGTCCCGCCGCCAGGCCCCGAGCCGGGCTGGACAGGACCGGGATCCGGGTCGTGACGAGATCCGCTGCGCCGGCCATGGAGGCCTGGGCCAGCACGATGACGTCGGCGTCGGTGACGGCGTCGGCCGCCTCGGCCACCCGGGCGAGGGAGCCGGCGTCGTCACCCGCCGCGAAGCGCTCCCAGGCCCCGGCGACCACGTGCGTACGGATCGACACCGGCCGCTCTCGGGCCTCCTCGGCGAGCAGCGCGCGGGTCGGGGCGAGCGTCGACTCCACGGTGGCCAGTACGGCGATCCGCGCGCCGGTGCGCACCGCGGCGGCCGCCATCGGCCGGTCCACGCGCAGCACCCGGGATCCGAGCGCCGAAGCGAGGGATTCCGCGGTCGCCCCGATCGTCGAGCAGGTCACCAGCACGGGCAGCGGCCCGGCCTCGGCGAGCAGCCCGGCGAGGTCCGGAGCCACCGCCTGCGGACCCATGGCGCGGGCCCGGTCGAGCAGCTCCGGAACCACCCGGTGCCGCAGTACGGCCCCCGGGTGGTTCCGGTCCCGCAGGGCGTCGAAGACCGGGACGTGCGCGGGCGAGGTGTGCAGCAGGAGCAGCTGCGTCACCAGAGGCCTGTCTCCGCGTCGAGCTGGGCCTTGGCCGCCGACACGACCTCGGGGGCCGGCTCGGGCGCCTGGTCGGGGTGCTTGGCCGCCCAGCTCGCCGCGTACGGGCAGAGCGGAACCACGGGCACGCCCTCGGCGGCGGCGATCCCGTAGAAGGTCTTCACCAGCTCCCCGGCGATCCCCCGGCCCTCGTGGCCCGGCTCGACGACGGTGTGCACCGCCACCAGCGCGTGCGGGTCGCCGGTGAGCACGAAGTAGGCGATGAACCCCACCGCCGACCCGTCCTCGACGGCCAGCAGCCTTCCGGCCTTCCGCTCGTCCTTGAACTCGACCATGCTCCCCGACTCCCCTCAGACAGCCACGGCGTGCGGGCTGCGCTCCTGATCCGTACCGGGTACCGGGGCGGAGGGATCCGCGCCCAGCTCGATGATCCGATTGTCCGCGTCGACGTGCACGACACGGGGCTGGAACACGCGGGCCTCGGCGTCCTCGACCTGCGCGTAGCTGATGAGGATGACCAGGTCTCCGGGGTGCACCAGATGGGCGGCGGCTCCGTTGATCCCGATGACCCCGGATCCGCGCTCCCCCTCGATGACGTAGGTCTCCAGGCGCGCGCCGTTGGTGACGTCCACGATGTGGACCAATTCCCCGGGCAGCAGATCGGCGGCGTCCAGCAGATCGGCGTCAACGGTCACGGATCCGACATAGTGCAGATCGGCCTGGGTGACGGTGGCCCGGTGGATCTTGGACTTGAACATGGTACGAAGCATGCGAATACTCCCGATATGTCAGCTCCCTGCCTGCTCAATGCAGGTCAAGGGCGGTCTCCGGAGCCTACAACGATTCGCCTGTCCGGTCAGCTGTCCCCAGGTCTTTCGGGACTCATGCTGACCTGGTGCCGACTTTTCTGACACAGAATCGGGCAGGCGACGCCTCCGGCGCCGCCTGTGCGGGGGTCGACCGGCCGGCTGCGCGGTTCTGGGACAGGTCCGGCTACTGGCTGCCGGACAGCCGGGCTGCCACGCCGAGCAGCAGGTTCAGCGTGATCTGCCCCGTGGTCAGCAGCCGAGCCGGCTCGCTGCGCGCGGTGACGTCCCCGAACCCGACCGTGCTGAACACGGTCATGGCGAAGTACAGGCCGTCAGTGCGCGACAGCGGTTCGCCGAAACTGCCCGGCGGCAGGTGATCATGCCCGCCGTGATCAGCGCGCAGGATTCCCACGAGACGGTCTCGACGGCCTACCTGCTGGCCGCCAGCCAGAGCCTGGCCCTGGGACCTTTGCTCGGCCTGTCGCAATCGCTGGTCCTACGCAAGGTCACCCGGCGCTGGGCCTGGTGGATCGGGGCGAACCTCGCCTCCTGGCTCACCGTCGACGCCGTCATCCACCTGCTCTCCCGATGGGCCGACGACCTCAACGTCCTCACCGGCGACGGATCCCTGATCGAGGTCTACCTGACCCTGATCGCCACCACACCCTGACCGGCAGGGCCCTGCTGTGGGTACTGGCGCCCTCAGCCCTGACCGCCGCCGCCCGGGTGCCCCGATGCTGAACACGTGCTGTCGCAACTCGTGTCCTGGACCACCCGCCTTGGAGCCGTGCCGTGCGTGCCTTTCTCCGCGTCGGGCTAATCCGATGACGTGGCAGTTCTGCGACGTCATCCGCTCTGTCACCCGGCGTCGGGGCCGTCACCGCGGTGGGCCGGAACCGGACGCCGGGAACAGGAGCGGAGCTGAAGGGCCCACTCACTCGCCATGGTTCATGGTGAAGACGAAGCTCTCGGAGTTGTAATAGTTGGGCAGGTGCGCGAGGTAGGAGCCCTCGCGGGGTGGATTCTCGTTCCACCAGTCCTCTGGACCGAACAGGTGTGAGGAGTAGTCGCTGGATGCGACACGCGGCACGAACTGCAAGCGGAACGCGTCTGATCCCTTCTCCTTGCTGATCCTCCATAGCTGTACGGCGTAGCGGCTTGAGGAGCGGTCACCACAGTCGTTCAGGACGGCCCGGACGATGTTTCCGCCGCCTTCGGTACCGTCGAGGCACTTGTCGCTGCCCGTGTTACGGAGCTGGTACGCGCCAGATGCGTCCTTGAACGTCTCCCACCGCTGCAAGGCCACGTCCCGGCACTCCTCGAGGCGCAAAGCGGCCCCAGCGGCACGGCTCTGCGCGCCCACGCACAGCCCGGTCGCTCTGTTGACGAGTGGGAAGCCGATGGGAGGGCTGCTTGGTGTGGGGGTGGTGTCTTCCGGTGTCGGGTCGTCCGGCATCGGGTCTTCCGGCGTGCTCGACGGAGTGGAGGAGGCCAGAACGGGGGTCATGGTGGATGGAGCAGGGGACGCCGTGGTGGCAGCGGCGGCCGCGGGTACGGTGGGCACGATGGTGGCGTGAGCCGGGGGCGGAGGGGTGGTGTCGGAGGGGCCGGTCGTCTCGATGACGGTGACGACGGCCGTGGCCGCTGCGGTGACGGAGACGGCTGCCACAAGGAGCGAGGCGCGGGACCGCGTGACGGACCGGCTGCGGGGACGTGGCACCGGGGGTGGGGAGCCTGGGCCGGCCGTCGTGCTCACATCGAACGCCGCGGGCGTCGGCGCTTCCGAGTCGACGTCGGGGGTGTCGGCCCGGGGAATGGCTGCGTTCTGTGCCGCGTCCAGGAGAAGGCCGGTGAGTGCTGCCTGGCTTCCACTGCGGAGGATGGCGAGGTTGGTCCGGGCGTCTGAGCAGCTACGGCAGGCTGTGGTGTGCTGGGCGAGGACGTTCGATGAATCGGAGACGCCTCCTTGGAGGGTGTCATCCATCGCGGCGGTCAGATGCCGGCAGGTCCGGCTTGGGGCCTGTGCGACGTAGGTACGCAGGTATGCCTCGCACAGCTGCGTCCGGGCCGAGGGGGTGAAGGAGGTGTCGTGGCCCGGGTACTCCGTCTGACGGAGCCCGGAGTGTTCGGGGGCTTCGGCTATTTCGGGGCACAGAGCCTGCTGCGATGCGGGGGACAGAGTGCGGAAGGCTCGCAGGACCAGGGGGTCCTCGTCGGCGGCCGTCTGGGTCACGATGCTCCTTGTTGCAAGTACGCAAGAGGCCGCGATGTGCGGAGAGGGGAGTCATGAGCCGGCCTGCCGGGGGGCGGGGCGGGGCGGGTCATGGATGGAACCGCCCGATGAGGGGAACCGCAACGACCTGTGCCTGTGGTTCGGAACAGGAACGATGCGCTCTCCTTGGCCTCTTGGGGAGATGAAGAGTGCAGGCGAAAGGCAAGGCGAGTCAAGTAGCGAAATCCTGACCGAGGTTGCGCACCGAACTGACCCATTTTCAATTGGTCACGAACAGGTATCAGCTGTCCAACTGATATGCCCCTCCTCAGGATTCCGCCGCATCCTTGGGCCTGACTCGCACGTGGTGGTAGCGGAGGGTGGCGCTATCTGAGGGGATTCGGTGGCGGAGGAGGTGAAGTGCCCTCCGGCCGTTTGGGCGCCGGCAGAGCACCGCATCCGGGAAGCGTCCACCCTTCTGGGCCGCGCCGGACAGGCCGAATGCGCAAGCGAAGTCGCCGCCCTCCGCCCTTCCTGGCCGTCGCCGCCGCCCAGTTCCCGGCCCTCGTCCGCGATCGCGCCAGGCGGCGGTGAACGCCAGGACCTGACCTGGGCAAACGAGCGGTCGATGTCGGCAGCTCGTTGCCGGCGAGGCCAAGTGCACGGTGTCATTCGAGCAATGCTCAAGACCTGTGGATCGGTTCCGGGAGGGCACGCGGAGGGCGTACCTTCCCGAATGATCCGTTGATGGTCACCGAGTAGGCCCGCGTTGCAGCGCGGGTCGGGAAGGCACGCCCGTGCTCAGCGTGGTCACCGCCGACGGCTCCACAGAGTCCGGCTCTCTGATCGATGAGATCGTCCGCGAGGGCGCCCGACGGATGCTCGCCGCCGCACTGGAGGGCGGAAGTCAACCAGCACATAGCCGAGTTGGCAGCCGAGGAAAACCTCGCAGCATGAACGTGCTCGGCTGACACGCTGAGGCCGAAGCGCAGAACCGCACAGAGGACCGGGACGCCCATGCTGAACCCACTCGACGCTCCAGCCGCGGTGTCAGCCGCGGTGTCAGCCGCAGCCGAACGGCTCGAGGAGCTGCTCGACGACTGCAACCATGTGTCGTCCATCGAGCTGCTCCATGTAGTCCCCGTAGCCGGGACGACACCCGGTCATGACTGGATGAAGGATCTCGCTCAAGCCGTGTACGACGCGGGGGCCAGTGGACACCAGACGTCGGTCGACCCGTTCGAGTCACCACAGGCCTGGCGGGACATTTTCCGCCGACAGGTGACCGACGGGTTCATGCAGCCCGCCAACAGGTGGCCGGACGCCAACCTGCGCACGCCCGCCGAGATCCGGCAGGCAGGCGAACTCGCCGATGGCATCGCCGACCTCATCGAAGCGCATCTGGGGCCCGTCCGAAGCTCCGGCGACGTCGACGGCCCGCGCATGGGCATGGGCATGGGCGCCATATGGTCGCGCAACCTGCTGTTGGTCACCAGCGACTGGGCCACCGTCCTCTTTCTCGGAGTTGATCACTGACCGAACACGTCCCCGTCAACTGCGGCCGCCGCCTCAGCGGCTCTCATCGTCCACAACTCTTGACAATTCGGCGACCGGGTTCGGGGGAAGGCCGCCCACCTCCGAGGGATCGATCCGTGTTCAGGCGGCGGCCGGGAGGACTGCCCAGTAGGTGACGGTGCGCGCCAGGATGCGGGTGCCGTGGGCGCTTGCCAGGAGAGCGATGATGCTCACGCCGCGACCGTGTTCTTCCGGTGCGCAACTGGTGGTCCAGGTGCCCTCGTCGTCGGCGGGGCCGCCGTCGCCGACTTCGATGCGCAGTGCGCCGTCGTTTCCGGGGCGCTGGAGGTGGAGGGCGACCGGGGGCAGGGCGTGTTCGACGGCGTTGGTGACGAGTTCGGAGACGACGAGCAGTGCTTGGTCGATGGTCTCGTCGTCCACGTCCCATCCATCCAGAACGGCGGTGGTGATGCGGCGCGCTGTGCCGGCGGACGCGGGATGGTGCGGGAGCTTCCAGACGCACGGGCGCGCGTCGGCCCGTGCGTGGGTGGCGGGTTGCGGCGGGAGGGGCGTCGGAGCGGCCGGGGAGGGAGCCGTTTCGGTGTCGGTGCTGGCGTCCATGGCAGGGTCCTGGCGGTGGGGGTGCGAGCGGTGTCGGCGATGCTTCGCCTGTCCGGCTGCGGTGGTTACTGTGGGAGGTGGTGGAGGACGGCCGAGGCGAGTGCTGCGTCGAGGGCACCTACGCCGGTGAGGTCGGCGACCGTGATGGCCGTTTCGGGGCGGTCGGGGGGCGTTTTGAGAAGCCGGCCGGCCGCCATGTCGCTGTCGGGGGCGGCGGCGCCGGCGCGGACGGCGTGGCCGAAGTCGCCGTGGTCGAGGCACTGGGCGTGGTCGTCGGTCGCGATGAGCTGTGCGCGGCGGAAGAGCGCTGGTGGGAGCTCGTTCTTGTGCGGCATGTCCGTGCCGATGCCTGTCACGTGTGCGCCTTCCCGCACGTGCGAGGCGTCCAGAACGGGGGCTGTGGCCGGGGTCGTGGTGATGATCATGTCGGCCGCGGCTGCCTCTTGGGCCGTTGCGGGCCGGGCGTGCAGCCCGGCCGTGTGGAGCTGCTCGCACAGGGCGTTGGCTTTGTGCAGGGTACGGCCGTGAACGAGCACGGTGGCGACGGGGCGGAGTTTGGCCAGCCAGGTCGCCTGGAGGCGGGCTTGTTCGCCGGTGCCGAAGACGGCCAGTGTCGCGGCATCCGGGCGGGCCATGGTGTGGGTGATCAGTGCGCCCGCCGCCGCGGTGCGCCAGGCGGTCAGCAGGCCGCGGTCGTCGAGGACTGCGCGTATCTGTCCGGTGCGGGCGCTGATGACGCAGACCAGACCGTGGTTGGAGGGGAGACCGAGGCCGTGGTTGCCGTAGAAGCCGGTCGCGATCTTGACGGTGAAGTCAGTGGCGCCGGTGATCCAGCCGGCTTTGACGTGGCAGTCTCCGTCGGCTTCGGGGAAGGCCATGTGGAGAGGCGGCGGCACCCGGGTGCGGTCTTCGCCGTGCGCGATCAGCGCGTCCCGGACAGCGTCGAACACCAGCTGCGAGGTGGCGGCCGCTTCGATGGCGGCCGGGTCGAAGACGGGGAGGGTCATCGGCTCGTCCGCATCCACGTGGCGAAGGCGGCCAGGCCTTCTTCGGGGCGGTGCCGGCCGATGCCGATGCGGAACCGGTCGGTCGGGGTGGGGGTGAGTTCGGAGTGGTAGATGCTGGCGGGCAGCAGCAGGACGCCGGCTTCCTCCACCAGGCGGGTGCAGAATTCCTCCACCCCGTCGGGGCCGAGGTAGCGGGGGTAGGCGACGCACCCACCGTCCGGGGCCTGCCAGTCGAAGTCGTCCGCGAACTCGGAGAAGAACGACTCGAACGCCGGCAGGTTGGCCGCGATGAGCGCACGGTTGCGGCGGAGGATCAGCTCGCGGGCCTTGAGCGCGATGCGGGCCAGGACCTCGCTGGGGGCGGAGTTGCAGATGGTGGTGTAGTGCTTGGCGCGCTCCAGGCGCGAAAGCAGCTCGCGGTCGCGGCAGGTGATCCAGCCGATGCGCAGCCCGGGCAGTCCCAGGGATTTGGACATCACGTTCAGGGACAGCGCGCGCTCGGACAGGTCGGCGGCCTGCGGCAGGATACGGGCAGCGTCGTGTTCCAGACCGCGGTAGACCTCGTCGCTGAAGAGGTGGATGCCGCGCTCGTCGCACAGCCGGGCGAGGGCGGTGAACTCGGCCGCGTCGATGACTTTGCCGGTGGGGTTGTTGGGGAAGTTCACCGACACGACGCGGGTGTTCGGCCGGAGCGCCGCCGCGACCTTGTCGAGGTCCAGGGCCCAGTTGCGGTCCGGGTCGAGGGCCACGCCGGTGACCTCGCACAGCGCCATCGGCACGGTCTCGGCGGCCTGGTAGTTCGGGGTCACCACCACGGCGTGGTCCCCGGCGTCGAGCAGGACGTTCATCGCCAGGTAGAGGGCCTCCTCGGCTCCCGCGAAGCAGATCACGTCGTCCGCGCCGGCGTTCTCGTACGTCTGGGCGATCACCTCGCGCAGGGCCGGATCGCCGAAGGTCTCGGTGTATCCCAGGGGCAGGTTCTCGAAGGTCTCACGGTCCTTGTCGTCGGCCAGTGAGAGGAGCTCGCCCAGCGTCATGGTCTGGACGTCGGAGGCGGTCAGGTGGTGGCGGGCGGTGAACTCCCAGCGGGAGAAGTACGTTTCCAGCCGGAAATCGGGCAGCCTTGTCATGGTCAGTCCTTCGTGTTCGGTGATCTGAGTTCGGCGAGCAGGCCGTAGACAGTGGAACGGGACACCTGAAGGGCGCCGGCGACGACGGGAGCGGCGCGGCGGACCGCGAACACCCGGGCCTCCTCCAGCCGGCCGAGAACGGCCAGGCGGTCCTGGCGGGTCATGCGTTCGACGGGCCGCCCGGTCTCGCGGACGTGGCTTCCGATGATGTGCTGGATGCGCTCGGACCAGTCCTGCTCGAACAACGGCTCCGGGCGCTGCACGGTGGGTGCGCCGAAGGCGGACAGGACCGCGGCGGCCTGTTCCAGCGGAGTGCGGTCGAGATTGATGCACAGCACCGCCGACGGCCGGCCCTGCGGATCGCGCAGGACCGCGCTGACCGATGTCAGCCGGCGGCCGTCGACGAGCAGCTTCTCGTACGGCCCGAACACATCCTGCGCCGACGGTTCGAGATCGTCCAGCTCCCCCAGCAGCGAGGGGTCACCCACGCCGCGGGAGGTCATCGGATTCCAGATCCCGAGGACCCGGTCGGTGTCCGGATCATGCAGGACGACCTCCGCGTACGGGCCGAGCAGCAGCGCAACGGCCTGGGCCACCGGCGCCCACAGCCGCACACGAGCATCTTGCGGGTCTTCAACATTCCCCATGACTGGACTGTAAGTCCAGATTGGACAGAAAGTCCAGACACCGGATCCCTCCCGGTGGCCACGAGGTCGACGTCGACAGCTTCCGCCCTCGCCATGGATCTCCGTAACGGGTGGTCCGGCGGGGCGCGGGCTGTCAGGGCGACGAGGACGCGGCGGCCGGTTGCCGCCCGTACCGCGCGGACGACACATGCTCCTGAGCCGGGCGCGACAGCTTTCCGTCATGCAGCCCGGGCGATGGGCACGTGCCTTTCGAACCTCCTCGGATGCGGCCGTCCGCACCCACGGGGATCCCGTAGCGCTCCCGCAGGCGCTGTGTCCCGACCGGTTCACCCCGGCCGACTCGTTCTGTCCGGACAGACTCCGATCCGACGCACCCGCAGTGCACGGAAGCCGCACTCGGCGAGTGCGGCTCCGTGCACTGCGGTCTCATCCGTGCACTGCGGTCTCAGCTGATCGCGATGTCGTCGATGTAGCCGCGGTAGCTGCCGGAGCCCGGGTCCTTCTGGTCGTAGCCGACCAAGATCCGGCTGATCTGCTTGCCCGCGTTCTGGTCGAGGCTGACCGTGACGTGGTTCCAGGTGTCGAGGGCGAGGGCCGTGCACTGTTCGGCGGGGCTTATCCGGTGGCCCCGTTGGTCCCAGGACCAGCTGTCACGCAGGGTGCTGCCGTCGGTGAACACCAGGTCCACGGCAGCGCATGCGCTGTTTCTCGACCCGTCGGCAACCGCGGCGGCGGTGGCGTGGCTCTGCGGGTAGATCCAGTAGCTGAGGGCCTTTCTGTCAGGCATCGCGGTGCCGATGGCCAGCGGGCTGCTGCTCAGGTCGTACACCTTCATGTACGCGTCGGCATGGTCCGTGCCGGTCCGGGTTGATCCGGAGTACACCAGTGCGCCGGTGCCCGTGTGGGCGGTTCCATCACTGCCGATGCCCGCCTGAGGGCCGTCGACGTTGTGGAGGCCTCCACCGGCCGTGTCGACTGCGTGGGTCCAGGCCGGTACCGGATCGCTCGACTCGAAGCCAGAGCGGAAGCTGCTGGCCGTGGCCGGCTTGTGCGGCTGGACGGGAGCCGGCGCGGGCTGATCCGGTGTAGTCATGCTCCGGGTCGGTCCGTCACTGATGCAGGCGGGCTGCCGTACCCATCGGCCGTTCTCGTCGAGTTTGTCCGCAGCGACACCCGAGTCGTACATCATGGTGGCCCCCGACCCGGCGGGGTAGGTGACGGTGATCTCGGCGTCGGTGGAGTAGGTCCACTCGTCCCAGCTGCCCTTGGCGAAGACGAACCGGCCGGTGTAGGTCTTGCTGACCGGGAAGGCCTTCACCCAGGTCGTGGAGTGTGCAGGCGCCGCGGGGACCACGGCGTGGTAGGTCTTCTCCTCCGTGTTGGTCGTACCGGTCTGGACCGAATGGGTGATCAGCTGGGATGCCTCGACCGCGAAGTCGGCGTGCCAGAAGTCACTGGAGGAACCCAGCTTGACGGTGATGGTCTCCTTCGTGCCGTTGGCGATCGAATCCGTCGTGATGGTGGAGGTGCTGTTGGTCACCTTGTAGTCGACGGTGGTCGACGGGATCGCTGCGTCGGTGTGCTGCGCCTGCAGGCACAGGGCCACCCCTGCGTCGTTGCCGGTCACCGCCGCCTGCGTCTGGCTGTAGCTGCAGTACGGGTAGGCCGAATGCGCAAGGACGGCGGCATCACATTTGGTCAGCGCGTACTTGGCGGCCCAGTCAGTGGTGAAGTCCTTCCCGCCGCCGAAGCGGGAGCCCCACAACTGGTTCTCCTTGCCGTGACACGGCCACATGTTCAGGTAGTCGGCGTGGCCGGCGAGCCAGCTGCTCGCCGCGTCCATGCATTGGTCGTCGACCACGTTGCGGATCATGAACTTCGTTCCCGAGCCTTTGAACTGACCCGGCTCGAAATACCAGTACTGATACTTCTGGGAGCCGTCGCACCGCTGTTGCTCCACAGGCCGCATCCGCCACGTGGAGTCCCACCATCCCGGCATCAGACACAACCCGGAATCCGTCTTGATCTGGAAACTTCCGTCACCCTGCGGTTGCAACGAGAACACCTGGTTGGAGCCGTCGTTGCGGTCATAGGCCTGCAGCCACGCCCCGGAATCGGACGAACTCCAGGGCACATCCATCGCCCGCTGGTCCTTGGCGAGCATGAAGACACAGTCCTCGGCGCTCTTGCCGTCACCGGCGTAGCGGCACTGGTGGGACGTCTCGCCGGCCGCCTGCGCCTGCTGGGCCCCCGCCCCCAGTAGGGCGGCAACCAGTGCGAAAATCGTCGACACGAGGACCCCGATGGGTACCGGGGGTCTGGGTCGCCGCCTTCTGGGCACGTGAGCCCGAACGGCATCGCTGCTGTGCATCTGCCACTTCCTCCTTCGTCGTGGCACCCTGCACGGTGCGCCTCCGCCTCCGGGGGATCAGAAGCCGCCCCAGGACTTCGCCGCACTGCGTGAGGGCCCATTCGTTCGATCCGACGGTCCTGCGAGGAGGGAGCCGTCGTAACACCGCCAACGTAGGAACGCGCAGCTGCCGATACATCCGTCACCTGACGTAGGAATGCTTGGGGTCGGCCGGTGTCCGGTCCGGGGGCGCGGGACGATGGCAGTCCTGCGGCTGTGCGCCGGTGCGTCGCGATATGGGGGCGGCGTGGGTGGGGCACCGTGCGTTGGCCGGGTTGCCGTGTGCCGGGGCGGCGGGTACGCGGCGTGGAGAGGGCCCCGGCGTGGTGAGAGCCCGGCGTCCCGGACTCCCGGTACACGTGTACGGAATGGCATTTCAGCCGTACGCCAGGCCGATCGGGTTTGGCAGGCCGACGCCGGAGAAAGGCCCCGGATTGACTGTCCGACCTCCGAAGCCTCTTATGAAGCTCAAATGTGCGCCACCCGGTACGTACCGGAACGGGACTGCGTCTATTGTCTGCTGTCGTGGAGTCAGCTCGACGAGTCACAGCCCGGCGGGCGTGACTCGCAGAGGTGAGGCCTTGGCCGAATCGCGGGAATGCGACCGTCGCCACCTGCTGTCGGGGAAGGGCACGCAGTCAGAGGCTGTTACCTCTCGTCGGGCAGCTGACTCTTCTGGACCGGCACCGCGGCACGGCGGTCGGGTCCGGCACGAGGCTGCCTGGTTCAGCAGGCAGATGGCATCACTACGGGAGAGACGGCCGTGCAATTCTTGGGGCCTCACCTCGTCGGACGCGATGCCGAAACGGCGATCCTCACCACTCTGGCGCTACGTGCCGCGCGCGGCTCGGGGCAGGCCGCGTTCATCGTGGGCGAGGCCGGGGCGGGCAAGACCGCGCTGCTTCGGTGCGCGGCGGCAGACGCCGAAGGCGCCGGCCTCCAGGCGCTGTGGGGATCGGCTCAGGAGTTGGAGGCACATCGCCCGTTCGCGTTGATATCGGCCTGCCTGGGGATCGACGACGGCCCCATGGACCCGCTGAGGGAGCGGGCCGCCGAAGTCCTTTGGGGGCAGGCTCGGTACGGGCTGCCGGGCACACCGGGAGGCGCGGATTTCCCCACTGTGGAGGCCATGTGTGTTCTGGCGGAGGAGATCTGTGCGCAGGGGCCCGTAGCGCTCTTCCTCGATGATCTCCAGTGGGCCGATCGGGCCAGTGCGCTGGTATTGCAGCGGCTCGTGCAATCGGTGGCCCAGCTGCCGCTGCTGATCGTCGGGGCGCTTCGCCCGGTTCCCCGGGTCGTCGAGGTCGACGTACTCGCCCGCGGGCTGCGAGGCAGCAACCGCACGGTGCTGCGGCTCGGTCCGCTGGCCTCGTCGGCCATGCCCTTGTTGGTGGCCGAGATGATCGGGCATGAACCCGGCCCTCGGTTGCTTCGGCTGTGCGAGGGGGCGGCAGGCAACCCGCTGTACCTGGAGGAGCTGATCGCTGCCCTTCAACGGGAAGAGGCGATCACGCTGCACGGGTCCGTCGCAGAGGTCACGGCCGATTGCCCCGTTCCGGCGATCGGCACGCTGATCACTCACCGGCTGGCGTACCTGCGTGACGAGGTCTTGCAGGTGTTGCGCGCGGCGTCCGTGCTGGGAGCCGGCTGCACGCTCCACGATCTGGCAGCAGTACTGGAGGTGCCGGCCCACGTCCTGCTCACAAGCATCGCCGATGCCGAATCGGCCGGAATCCTCACTCCCGACGGCCCACGTGTCGTCTTTCGTCATGACCTGGTACGCCAGGCTCTGCACGACGCCGTGCCGGGTTCCGTGCGCTCGCTGCTGCACATCCGGGCCGCGCAGGCTCTGACCCGGGCCGGGGCGGCGCCCGAGCGAGTTGCCGGACATCTGCTGGAAGCCGCCCCTCCGGACGGGGAGTTCTTGGTTCCCTGGATAACCGGGTCCGCAGCGCAGCTCACCGCGCGTGCGCCCGGTCTGGCCCTGCGGCTGCTGGGCACGGCCCTGGAGATCGCCGATCCCGCTGACCCACGCTACGAGCAGTTACGTCTGCACCATGTCGTCGCGCAACTGTCATCAGGTCTTCTGGCCGAGGCCGAGGAGAGCGCCCGCATCGCTCTGGCCAGACCTGCCGATTCCGGTCTGGAAGATCTGTTTCGCTGGATCATCGTCCAGGCCGCGTTCGCGCGCGGCCGCCCCGACGTCGCTCTGGCAGAGACCCGTCTTACGTGCGGAACAGCGGGCGCGCCGACACTCGATGCGGTCCGGTTCCAAGCATTTGCGTCGGTATGCCTCTTCGCCCTGGGGAGGCTGCCGGAAGCGGGAGCCGTGGCTGCCGCTGCGCGGCGAGCGGCTGCCGAGCTGGGCGACGCAACGGCCTTGGCCTATGCCCTGCAAGTGCTGGCCGCCAAGCATTTCCTGGAGGCTCCTGGCCTTGAAGCACTGGAGCTTGCCCGTCAGGCGTCGCGCCTGACACCCGAGACGATCCACCCGGCGCAGTGGCTCGGGCTGCAGCTCGCACTGGCCAACTGCTATATGGAACTGGATCTGACGCCGGACGCGGAGCGCACCTTGGCGAGCGTCCGCCCAAGCGCCGAGGACCTCGGGGGTGTGTTCCTGCCGTGGTACCACCTGTCCTGTGCGCTGCTGGCGTTCCATGCCGGCCGGTGGGAGGACGCGATCGCAGAGGTGGACGCCGGCCTCGACCCCGGCGTCCACTTCGCCATGAGCCGGGCGTTGAGAGCGCTGGCGGGGGCAATAGCCGTCCATCAAGGCCGGCGGGACGACGCCGAGACCCACATGAGCCAGGCTGCAGCAGCACAAGACAGCGGAACGGTCTCCTGGTTCTACGAGTACGTCCTCTTGTGCACCCAGGCCCTGCTGGACGAGGCGCAAGGGCATCCCGAGCGGGCCTTCCGCCGGCTGGCGCACAGCTTCGATGCCGGAATCGGGCATCTGCCCGGTCAGCTGATCCTCAGCTTCCTGACACCCGATCTGGTCCGACTCGCGCTTGACCAGGGCGACTCGCCGGCAGCCCGGCGTTACGCGCAGGCGGCGCGTTCGCGTGCCGCACACAGCAGCGCTCCCTACCATCTGGGGGACGCCTGCCGGTGCGAGGGGCTCATCGCACAGGATCCGGAGCTGCTGCTGGAAGCAGCCCGTCACTACAGTGAAGCCACACGGCCGCTGAACCAGGCACACGCCCTCACCGACGCCGCCGAGCTGCACGCGATACGCGGCCGGCCCTCCGACGGCCGCGCCCACCTCGAGCGAGCCCTGGCGATCTACGCCGGCCTGGGTGCAGTCTGGGACGCGGCACGTGCCACCGCCCGTCTTCGCGCGGTCTCCGTGAGCCGCGGCAACCGCGGCCCCCGCAACACCGTCCGCCTGGGATGGGAAGCACTCACCTCCACCGAGCGCATCATCGCCGGTCACGTCGCCGCCGGACACTCCAACCCCGAAACAGCCGCCCGCATGTGCATCTCGCGCCGCACCGTCAGCACCCACGTCTCCAACATCCTGCGCAAGCTCGGACTGACCTCGCGGGTAGAGCTGGCCACCGAGGTGATTCGCCGCAACAGCCCGCCCGAACACCAGCAGCCCTGAACCGTCAATCAGTCGGCACAGGGTTCCTCCAGAGGCATGGCGGACCTAGCGGGCCTGTGGCTCCTGCCCGCCACCTCGCCCCGCAGCCGCTCGATACCATCCGGAAGTCGCCGCTGGCGAACCCGTCCCATCGACATCGGAGCAAACTGTAATGAGACCCGCCTGGCAGGCCACACTCGGTGCCCTCGTCGTCGTCATGGCGTTGTTCGGGTCGTACCTGGTCCTCCCCAACTTGCCCATATCCGCCTGGCCGGTCATCACCTGGTCGGTCGTTGCCCTTCCCGCCGTCGCCTTCATCGTCCTGGTCCGCGCCGCGCTTCGGATGCGCTCCCTGAACCGGCGAACCGACAGCGACATCTCCGAAACCTGATCCGGCCTTGCCGACCGCGGCCCGGCCCATCCCCGCGATCCGCAGGCCACGGGCCTGTCGGCCCGGGGGGACATGGACTACGTGGCGTGGAGGACGCGGTACTTCACGTGGGTGACGTTCGGGGAGTCGATCACCCGGAGACACCTCCGGCTCGCCAACCGGCCGGAAATCGCGGATGTCCAGGTGGCCGCCGGCCGACGCCAGGTGGCGACCCATGGCCGCCCCGCCCCCAGCAAGCCGCTGAAGTTCCGCCCCAACCCGCTGGACACGGCAGGAATCACGTACATCGACTACAAGGACACCGACCTGCTCCGTAGGTTCATCTCCGACCGGGGCAAGATCCGCAGCCGCCGGGTCACCCGTGTCACGGCACAGCAGCAGCGCCAACTCGCACTGGCCGTCAAGAACGCCCGCGAGATGGCCCTGCTCCCGTACGCCGGCCGGTAGCGGACGGCCCGTGCGCCCCTCCGCCGCCGCCCCCGGTCGTCTGGGAGGCTGCTCGGCATGGCGATCCCCGAGTCCGCCGATTTCCTGCACTACCTGGGAGAGAGAACACTGCACGAGATGTGCCGCGAGCCGGGCGAATGACCGTGGCCCGGTGGCGTGTTCGTCAACGGCGACCACAGCAGGCGCGCAGCGCCGCGAAGGCCAGGACCGCTCCGCCGACCACCAGCCGGGTCACCTCTCCGGTGGAGGTGTCGGGCAGGGGCCGGGAGGGCGTGGCCGCCGCCACGGCTACGGTCGGGGCCTCCTCACGGGCATCGACGGGCATCGACGGGCATCGGCAGGCATCGCTTGCAGTGTCTCCGCATGGAGTCCCGCCCTGCACTGGGTGGTCAAGCACCGTCCGCGCCTTCAGCGTCTCGGCGCGTGGTCTGGCGGCGCCGTCAGCGAGGCGGACCGGAGCTCCCTGGTGATCGTGTGCTGCGGCGCCTCGATGAGCTGATCGGCCGGGCCCGCCTCGACGATCCGGCCTGCGTCGAGGACCGCGATCCGGTCCGCGAGGACTCCGGCGGCGGCGAGGTCGTGGGTGATGAACACCAGGCTGAGTTCGTCGCTCTCCCTGAGCCGGGCGAGGGAGTCGAGGATGGTGGTCCGGGTGGCCGCGTCGAGGCCGGAGGTGATCTCGTCGCAGATGAGGACGTCCGGCCCGGCCAGCAGGGCCCGGGCCAGCGCTGCTCGCTGGAGTTCGCCGCCGGAGAGCTCTCCGGGACGGCGCCCGGCGAGGCTCTCGGTGAGGCCGAACGCACCGAGGGTGCTCAGGGCCGTACGCCGCGCATCCACCGGTACGGCTCCGCGGAGCCGTACCGCGCTGCGGGCGACCTGGTCCAGGACCGGCCGGTGCTCGTCGAAGGCCGCCTTCGCGTCCTGGAACACGTACTGGACGGCTGCCAGTTCGGCGCGCGTGCGGGAACGGAGACTTCGCGGCAGCGGCATCCCGTCGAGCAGGACCGTGCCCTCGTACGCGCGATGCAGCCCGGCCAGGCAGCGCCCGAGGGTGGTCTTGCCGCTGCCCGAACGGCCGACGAGCGCCAGGCACTCCCCTGCCGCGAGCGAGACCTCGATGTCGCACAGCACCTCGGCGGCTCCCTGCGTGGTGCGGTGCCGTGCGGTCAGATTCCGCGTCTCCAGACGCTTCGGACCGCGCGGACGGGGTGTTCGCGCGACGCGCGGCTTCTGCGGTGCGAGACCCTCCAGGACGGATGACGCGGATCCGCGGTCCACGACCTTCCCGGCCCGCATCACCACGACCTCGTCGGCCAGTTCCCGTACGACGTCCAGGTCGTGGCTGAGCAGGACGACGGCGATGCCCTGTGCGGCGACGGCGGCCAGCTCCGCCACGATGCCCCGTTTGGTGAGGACGTCCTGGCCGGTGGTGGGTTCGTCGGCGACGATGACCCGCGCGCCCAGCAGCAGTGCTTGGGCCAGGACGACTCGCTGCTGCTGTCCGCCGGAGAGTTGGTGCGGGAAACGGCGCAGCAAGGCGTCGGGGTTCGGTATCTGGGCCAGGCGCAGGGCCTGTTCGACGCGACTCCCGCGCTCTCGCCGGCTGCCTCCCCGGCGGGCGGTGATGTCGGTGAGCAGGGCGCCGACGCGCCGGGCAGGGTTGAGAACGGAAGCCGGGTGCTGGGGTATGTATCCCACTGGGCCTGCGGGTGTGTGGACCGCACCGCCGATCACGGCGCCGGCCGGGTATTCGCCGAGGAGGGCGAGCCCGGTGGTGGTCTTGCCGCTGCCGGACGGGCCGATGACGGCTGTGATCTTGCCGGCGTGGGCGGCGAGGCTCACGCCGTCCACGATCGCCCGCCCCGCGATCTCCACGCGCAGGTCCCGTACGTGCGCGACGAGGGTCATCGGGTCTCTCCCTTCCGGGGGCCGTGCCGTTGGAGGACGGCATCGAACAGGAGGTTGGTGCCCATCGACAGGGCCGCGATGAGCAGGGCGGGCACGACCACGGCCCACGGCTGGAGGAAGAGTCCGGTGCGGTTGCGGTCGACCATCACCGCCCAGTCGGCGGCGTCCGGCTGCACTCCGACGCCGAGGAAGGCGGCCGTGGCCACCAGGTACAGGGCGCCGGTGAGCCGGATCCCGGCGTCTGCGGCGAGCATGCGGAGCATGGAGCGGGCGACGTAGCCGATGGCCGTCCGCCACCAGGACTCCCCCTGCATGCGCAGCGCTTCGACGGCCGGCCGGGAGGAGATCTCGACCGCCGCCGCGTGCACGACGCGGGCCGCGTCGGGTACGGCGGCCAGCCCGACGAGGGCGGTCAGTCCGGCGGGTCCTGGCGTGAGGGTGGCCGCGACGAGCAGCACGAGCAGGAGCGAGGGGACCGCGATGACCACGTCCAGGGGCCGCATCAGTGCTTCTTCCAGCCAGGTACGGCGGGTGAGAGCCGCGGTGAGGCCCAGGGGGACGGCGACGAGGTAGGCGAGGGCGGTGGCCGCGAGCGCGACGAGCACGACGGGGCGGCCGCCGAGGAGCACCTGATGCCAGACGTCCCTCCCGCTGAAGTCGGTGCCGAGCCAGTGCCCGTCGCCGGAGGCGAAGGAGACCGAGCGGGGACCGGCCGGGCCCGCCACGAAGGGCCCCGACAAGGCGAGAAGGACGGGGAGGACGATCAGCCCGAGGGCGAGAAGGGACCTCGACGGTGTCTGTTTCATGCCGCCGCCTCGGACCGGGGGGCGAAGCGGCGGGCGGCCAGGTCGGCGGCGAGGTTGACCGTCACGGTGACGATGCCGAAGACGACCGCCATGCCCTGGACGACCGGGATGTCGCGGGCGGCGACGGCTTCGATGAGTACGGTGCCGAGGCCGGGGATCACGAAGAGTGCCTCCACGACGATCACTCCGCTGAGGAGCCAGTCGCAGGTGCGGGCCAGTTGCTGGGTGGCGGGGGCGAGCGCGTTGGGCAGGGCGTGGGTCCAGGTGATCCGGGCGCCGGAGACTCCGTAGCGGCGGGCCTGGGCCACGTACGGCGATGCCATCGCGTCGATCATGCCGGCGCGCACGAGACGGCTGATGGTGCACACGGGCCGCGACAGCAGGACGACGACGGGCAGGATCAGGACGGCGGGCTCGGTGAACACGTCGGCGCCGACGGCGGTGGGCGGCAGCCAGCCCAGCCACAGTCCGAAGAGCGTGGCGAGCAGGACCCCGACGGCGAATTCCGGTACGGCGTGCACGGCGAGGGTCAGGGCGCTGACGGTCCGGTCCAGCGGGCCGCCCTCGCGGCGGGCCGCCAGGATCCCGAGGCCGACCGAGAGGGGGACGAGCAGGGCGAGGGTCGCCGCGGCCATCAGCAGGGTGGGGCCGAGTCCGGCGGCCAGGTAGCCGGTGACGGGCCGTCCGCTGACCAGGGAGGTGCCGAGGTCGCCGTGCAGGAGGCCGGCGACCCAGTCGGCGAGGCGTTCGGCGGCGGGCCGGTCCAGGCCCATCGATGCGCGGATGCGGGCGATGCGGGCGGGGTCGGGCTGGTCCCCGGCGAGCGCGACGGCCGCGTCACCGGGCAGCGCCTCGGTGAGCGCGAAGATGAACAGGACGACGGCCGCCGTCTGCCCCAGGCCGAGGAGCAGGCGGCGGCCGATCCATGCGGGGCGCGGTGTCACGCGAGCCAGATCTTGTCGAAGCGGGCCCAGTCGAGGGTGTTGGCGGGGGCCTGCTCCGACACCCCGTGCACCTTGGGCGCGGTGGCGACGATCCAGTCGGCGAAGCCCCAGATCAGGAAACCGCCCTCGTCGTACAGCCGGCGCTGCATCCGCTCGTAGAGGGCGCCGCGCTGCGTGACGTCGCGGGTGGACTGGGCCTGCTGGTAGAGGTCGTCGAAGTCCTTCTGCTGCCACTTGGTGGCGTTGGTGGTGGAGCCGGTCAGCAGCCGCTGCGAGATGTGGGCCTCGATCGGCATGGCGCCCGAGCGGTAGGAGGCGAGGGTGCCGTTGTTCAGGATGTCCTTCCAGTAGGTGTCCTTGTTGCCGACCTTGATCTCGACGGTGACTCCGGCCTTGGCGGCCTGCTCCTTGAAGATGCCGGCGGCCTCGGCGAAGCCGGTGGCGGCGGGGGCGGTGTCGAGGGTGACCCTGAGGCCCTCGGCGCCGGCCTCCTTGAGCAGGGCGCGGGCCGTGTCGAGGTCCTGGGTGCGCTGCGGGAGGCCGGCGGGGTAGTACTGGTAGCCCTTGCCGAAGAGGTCGTTGCCGATCTCGCCCGCACCGGACAGGGCGCCGTCGACGAGCTCCTTGCGGTCGGCGATGAGGAAGAAGGCCTGACGGACCCGGGGGTCGTTGAAGGGCGGGCGGTGGGTCTTCATGACGAAGCCCTGCATCGCACTGCCGGGGAGGCGGACGATCTCGATCTTCCCCTTGCCCTCGTGGGTGCGCGCAGTGGCCGGGTTCAGCTCGTGGGCGTACTCGACCTGACCGCCGAGCAGGGCGCTGACGCGTGCCGACTCCTCGCCGGCGACGACGAATTCGAGTTCGTCCAGGTGTGGGGCGCCCTCCCAGTAGGCGTCGTTGCGCTTGACGACGAGGGAGCTGCCCGGCTTGAAGGAGACGAAGCTGAACGGTCCGGAGCCGATGGGCTCGTCGAAGGAGGCGGCGTCCTTCGGGACGATGTACGCGCCGAACGCGGCGAGGACGTTGGGGAATTCGGCGTACGGGCGCTTGAGTTTGAACTCGACCGTGGACGGGTCCACGGCGCGGCTCGCGTCGAGGTCGATGGGCTCCAGGGATGCCTTGGCCCGGAAGGTTCCCTTGGGGTCGGCGATCCTGCGGTAGCTGTGGAGGACGTCCTCGGCGGTGACGGGTCGGCCGTCGTGGAAGGCGGCCTTGCGCAGGGTGATCCGCCAGGTGTCGAGGGCCTCGTTGGGCTCCCACGTCTCGGCGAGCCTGGGGACGGCGGCGAGGTCGGCGCCGAAGTCGGCCAGCTTGTCGAAGAGGGCCTTGGCGCGGGCGGCGTCGACGAACAGGTTGGCCGCGTGCGGGTCGAGGGTCTCGTTGGCGCCGCCACCGGCGAAGGCGGCGCGCAGCCGGCCGCCCCGCTGGGGAGCCCCCTCGGTGGCGTTCTTCGCGTCCGGGGCGCCGGAGCCGGTGCCGCAGGCGGTGGTGAGGGCGAGGGCGGTGGCGCCCGTGGCGATGAGGAAGCCTCTGCGGGCGAGGCTGGAGCGGGCGTCGTTCATGCGGGAGTGTCTCCGTTGGCGGGGTGGGGCATGAGCCGGGCGATGAGGTGGAGGCGGTCGGAACGCGTGGTCCCGTGCGATGCCTCGCCTCCGCTCCACGGCGGTTCGGTGCGGGGGCCGGGTCCGTCGTGCAGCGCGAGGACCTCGAACCCGGCGGTGGTGAGGAAGTACCGCAGCTCCTGCGGGAAGAGGAGCCTCCAGGCGGAGAGCTGTCCGTCCGGAAGGGAGCCGTCGGCGGCGGTCCAGGTCCTTCGGCGGCGCAGGAGTTGGGCGCCGTGGTCGATCCACAGGGTGGTGTGGGAGGTGTACGTGGTGCCGCGCCAGGTGATGGAGTCGGTGCGCGGGCCGTCCAGGAGTTCGGTGTTGCCGAGGAAGAAGGCTCCGTTGCGCATTTCGGCCACGAGCAGCCCGCCGGGGGTGAGGTGGGCGCGGCAGCGGTCGAGGAAGGCGGTGAGGTCCTCGTTGGTGTGGCAGTAGAGCAGGGCGCTGTCCAGGCAGACGATCGCGTCGAAGGTCGCTCCGAGGTCGAAGTCGCGCATGTCGGCCAGGTGGTAGCGGGGGCCGGGGTGGTGCGTGCCCGCATGGTCCAGCATGGCCTGTGAGGTGTCGATGCCGGTGACCTCGCGCCCGGCGCGGTGGTGCAGCCAGACGGCGTCGCGGCCGGTGCCGCAGCCGACGTCGAGTACGCGGGGTCCGGCCCCGTGGCGGGCCAGTACGTGCTCGGTCCAGCGGGCGGCGAGCCGTTCGGGGTCGGGGAAGCGTTCCTCGTAGAGCGCGGGGTGGTCGGTGAGCAGGTTGCCGCTGGTCATCGGGTCTCGCTTCGGGGGCGGGCGGGGGCACGAGGGGGCGGGGAGTCCGGGGCCTGGTCGGCGGGCAGGGCCCGTCTTCGCTGCAGGTTCGCCACGGCCGTGGCCGAGGCCAGGCCGAGGGCGAGGCAGCAGAGGTACGGCAGCGAGGTCAGGCCGGTGTGTCCGGCGGTGTCCATGGACCAGCCGATGGCCGCGCTGCCGACCGCGGCGGCGATCCCGGAGACGGCGTAGAAGAAGCCGTAGAACGTGCCGGTCAGGTTCGCTCGGCCGAAGGCCGGTATCAGCTCCATTACGAAGGGCTGTGCGACCATCACCCCGAGGTGCAGCAGCAGGGCCCCGGCGAGCACCGGCAGGAGGCGCAGGGGGTGGGTGGTGGCGGTGCCCGCGACGAGCATCGGGGGCAGGAATCCGAGGCCCATGACGCCCAGGCCGGTGGCGATCCAGCGCCCCCTGCTCCCCCGGGACTTCAGCGCGCGGGTGATGCGCAGCTGGAACAGCAGGTTCGCGACGGTCCCCGCGAGGAAGAGCAGGCCGACCGAGCCTCCCCAGCCGGAGGCGTCGGTCGCCGCGCGGGGCAGCAGCAGGTACAGCTGGTTCTCCAGGCCGTACATGCCGATCGTGGCGAGGGAGAAGGCCAGGAACCGGCGGTTTCCCGCGGCCTCGCGCCAGTCGGCGAGGACACCGGTGTCGGGGACCGGTACCTCACGGGCCGGCAGCACCAGCAGTTGGGCGAGGGTCAGGGCGGCGAACACGCCGGCCGCGGTGACGGCGGCCGCCCGGAAGTCCACGAGCAGCAGCAGGGTGCCGAGCAGGGGGCCGAGCAGTGCCCCGGTGGTGGCGAAGACGTGGAACAGGGCGAACGCCTCCGCCTTGCGGTCGCCGGCCTCCTGGGCGACGTACGTCCGCACGGCGGGGTTGAACAGGGCCCCCGCCAGCCCGCTGAGTATGGACGCGGCGATCAGCAACGGCAGGCTGTCGCCGACGGCGAACAACCCGAATCCCACCGTGCGCAGGGCGCAGCCCGCGATGATCACCCCGCGTGCGCCGAGCCGGTCGGCGGCCGAACCGCCGATGAGGAACAGGCCCTGCTGGCTGAGGTTGCGCAGGCCGAGGACGATGCCGACGACGGCGGCCGAGAGCCCCAAGTCATCGGAGAGATGGGTGGCGAGGTACGGGATGAGCAGGTAGAAGCCGGTGTTGACACCGAACTGGTTGACCAGGAGCAGTCGAACGGCGAGGGGGAAGCCTCGCATCGAACCGAGGACCTTCATCTGACGACCGCCATGTGGGTGCGCCGGACGCCGAGTCCGGCCCGGTCGGCCGCCCGTACGGTGCCGTCGGTTCCGCCGATGCCGGTCCACGGGTCGTCGGCGAGCAGCAGGTGTCCGTCGAGGTCGACCCAGCGGGCCCGGTCGGCGATGTGCACCGCGGGCGCGATGCCCAGCGAGCTGGCGGTGAGGCAGCCGAGCATGAGGTCGGTGCCGCTGCCCCGCAGCGCGTCGTGGATGCGCAGGGCGGCCCGTACCCCACCGCATTTGGCGAGTTTGACGTTGACGCCGTGGACCAGTCCGGCGAGGGCGACGGCGTCCTCGTAGGAGACGGCGTCCTCATCGGCGATGACGGGGACCGGCGACCCCTTGGCCACGCGGGCGAGCGCGTCGGGGCTGCCGGGGGCGATGGGCTGTTCCACTGCGGTGACGCCGAGGTCGGCGAAGCGCGGGAGCAGGTCGAGGGCCTGGCGTTCGGTCCACGCGCCGTTGGGGTCGAGCAGCAGGCTCGCCCCGGGGGCGCCGGTGCGTACGGCTTCCACGCGCGCGAGGTCTTCGGCCGGATCGGGTGATCCCGCTTTGACCTTGAGGGCGGTGAAGCCGCTCATGGCGAGCCGGGCCGCCTGTGCGGCGGCCGGGACGGGCGCGGTGATACCGATCGTACGGGTGGTCTGCGCAGCAGGCGCGGTGTGTGTACCCAGTAGCTGGTGGGCGGGCCGGCCGGCCCTCTTGCCGACCAAGTCGAGCAGGGCCGCCTCCGTCCCGGCGAGCACACCGGCAGGCAGCTCCGACACGCCGGGCAGTGAGTCGGCCGCGTGCGCGTGCCACGCGGTCTCGGGGTCGGGAAGACGTCCGACGGCGGGGCGCGCCGTGGTGAGGTGCCGGACGATGCGAGCGGTGGGCAGGCCGAGGTAGTCGCTGCTGACCACCTCGCCCCAGCCGGTCAGGCCGCCGTGCTCGATCGCGACCCAGACCGCGTCGCGGCGGGACATCACCGAGCGGGAGATGCGCAGCGGCTCGGCCAGTTCGAGCCCGGTGGTGTGCCAGGTGAGTCTCATGCGGCGCCTCCCCGCGTCGGTGCGGGCAGGTGGGGCCGGGTGGCCGCGGCCGGTTCGACGACGGTGCGGCAGCGGGTCCAGCCGACGGCCTCGGTCGCGTACGGGTGTGCGATCTCCAGTGGGCGCAGCGCCAGTTCGGCCCGGTCGAGGCCGTGGGCGTGGCAGAAGTCGTCGTCGTAGACGGTGCCCAGGTAGCGGTGCGGGCCGTCGGGGAAGACGGTCGCCACGACCGCTCCGGCCTCGACCCGGGAGGCCCATGCGGAGACCAGGGCGACGGCTCCGGTGCTCCAGCCTCCGCTGACGAAGCCGCTGCGGGCGAGCCTGCGGCAGGCGTCGACGGCTTCGGCCGGGCCTACCCAGTGGACCTCGTCGAAGGCGTGGTGGGGGACGTTGCGCGGGTGGATGCTGCTGCCGAGTCCGCGCATGAGACGCGGTCGTGCCGGCTGGCCGAAGATGGCCGAGCCGACGGAGTCGACGCCGATCACCTTCAGGCGCGGCCAGCGGCGGCGCAGCGGGCCGATCAGCCCGGCGCTGTGGCCTCCGGTGCCGACGCTGCACACCAGGACGTCCAGGTGGTCGAGCTGCCCGCAGAGTTCGGCGGCCATGGAGAGGTAGCCGGCCGCGTTGTCGGGGTTGTTGTACTGGTCGGGCCAGTAGGCGTCCGGGATCCGCGCCAGGACCTCGCGGAGCCGGGCGATCCGGGCGGCCTGCCAGCCGCCTTCGGGTGCGGGCCGCTCCACCAGCTCCAGCTGTGCGCCGTACGCGCGGAGCAACTGCCGCATGGACGGTTCGAGTTCGCGGTCTCCGACGAGGACGACGGGATGGCCGAGGGCCTGTCCGGCGAAGGCGAGCCCGACCCCCAGGGTTCCGGAGGTGGATTCGACCACGGTGGCGCCCGGGCGGAGTTCGCCGCGCTGTCGGGCACCGCGCAGCATGGACACGGCGGACCGCGCCTTCATCCCACCGGCGCCGAGGCATTCGAGCTTGGCCCAGAAGCCCGGGTGGGCGTAGGGCAGTTCCGTACGGATCCGGGCGAGCGGGGTGCGGCCGACCAGTGTCAGCAGCTCCGGGTTCGTGCTGTGGGCCGGGAGGCGGTACAGCGGGGGTGCGGTGGTCACCGGGTGCCTCCGTAGCGGTGGATGACTCCCGGGCCGCCGTCGAGCCAGAAGAAGGGGTAGGGCTCGGCGGAAACGGCACTCACCCCGGCCCCGAGGAACCTCGGCAGGACCGCGCTGCCGGTCTGCGCGAACATGACCAGGGGCTTGCCGGTGGCGGCCGCGTGGTCGAGCAGCGGCTGGAAGGTTCCGTTCCCGAGGGTCATGCCGGAGGCGAGGACCGCGTCGCAGTGATCGAGTTCCGCGAGGGCATCGGTCCGTACGGGCTCGCCCCATTCGGTGGCGCCGCCCTTGAGGTCGCAGGGCACGTATCCGGTGCCGCGCTCACGCAACTGCTCCAGCAGGGAGTTGACCACACCGATGACGAGGACCCGGCGGATCCCGGTCGCCGGCAGGAGGTCGACCACGGCGCGAGCGCGGGATCTGGACCGGTGCAGGGAGCTGCCGGCCGGCAGGGCGTAGGGGCGGGCGCCGTGATCGGGAGTGTGGGGGCGTACACGGCTCAGGTAGGCGTCGAGCGCGGCGACGCGCACGGGAAGCATCGGGTGGTCGAGGAGCTCGGCCACCGAGGCTCCGACACAGTCGTCGAGTGCCGCCGCCGGCAGCGCTCCCGGCTCCACGGCGCAGGATCCGACGGCCGCCTCCAGGCGCAGGCTGAGCACCTCGTTGCGGTATCCGCTGCTGCGGCCGGCGTGCCGGACCGCCTGGGCGGTGGTGAAGGCGAGCGCGATGCGTTCCCGGGCGGGGTCCGGTCCGTAACTCCCGGTGCGGACCGCCTCGATGAGCTGGTCGACGGTGCGTACGGCGGGCTCGTGCAGGGTGGGCGCGGTCATGCGGGCACCGCCGACGGCGGCTCGGCAGCCTGCTCCTCGAAAGTGGGGTGCAGGTGCGCGATGAGCCGCTCTGCGGCGTCGCGGGCCCCGCTGCCGCGGGTGTCGGCCGTCATGACGTGGCCGAGGTACTCGTTGTTGCTGGTCGCGGCACGTACGGCACGGCCCGGCCCGGCGAGGGTGAGTTCCAGCACCCCGGGCTGCGCCCGGACCTCGTCGGCGCCCTGGATGCCGGTGAGGGTGGCGGTGGTGTCGGGGAGCAGGAAGGCGATGGCGGCGCTGTGCACGCCGGTCGGGCGCGGCGTGAGGTCGGGCATGCGGCCGAGGGCGACGTCCACGCAGGCGGCGGCCAGGTCGATGCCCGTCACGTGCCGGACGAGTTCGGTGATCCGGTTTCCGGCGGGCCGGGGGTTGACTTCGACCACCTTGGGACCCTCGGGCGTCAGTTTGATCTCGGTGTGGCAGACCACGTGGTCCAAGCCGAGGGCTTGCACCGCGGCCACGGCCGTGTCGACCGCCTCCCGCTCCGACTCCGGCGCGAGGGCCGCCGGGAACATGTGACCGGTCTCGATGAAAGCGGGTGCGCCGCCGATGCTCTTGTCCGTGACGCCGACCACGCCCGTGACACCGCCGAAGGAGACGGTCTCGACGCTGACCTCGGGTCCGGTGAGCAGCTCCTCGATGAGGACGCAGGGCGTACGGTCCTGCCCGCGCGCGTTGACCGGGAACTCGGCCAGCGCCCGGCAGGCGAGCTCCAGCTCCCGCTCGTCGCGCACCTCGCGCACCAGCATCCCGGCGCACAGGTCCACGGGCTTGACCACCAGGGGATAGCCGATCTCGCGTGCGGCGGCCGCGGTCTGCGCCGTGTCCGTACAGAGCGCGAAGCGGGGGCCCGGCACCCCGGCCTCGGCCAGTACCCGCCGGGTCAGGTCTTTGCGGCAGGCGCCCTCGACGGCTTCGACGGTCGGGCCGGGCAGTCCCAGCCGGTCGGCGATCCGGGCCACGGCCGGCAGGTAGTAGTCGCAGGAGGAGACGACCCCGTCGAAGGCGAGCACCGCGTGCAGGCGTTCCAGGTGGGGAAGCAGCTCGTCCATGTCGTTGGTGTCCGCGGTGAGGACGTTGCGCGCGGCCAGCAACGGGTGCGGGCCGTCGGACCCGGCGCCCCGCAGGTAGTGGTGCAGGTCCCGGGTGACGAAGGTGAACTCGTGCCCGCCCTCCCCGATCGCCCTCGGCAGCAGCCTGCTCATCGACCCCACCCAGCTCTCGACAACCAGCAGATGCGCCATAGGACTTCCTCTCACCATGCCGCCACGACCGTGGGGCATACCTGCCAAGCGGGCCGCCTGACAGGAGGCGTCCGCACCGAACCGAGGAGGAAGTTACCGGAAATCGTTTTCATTTCCAATAGGGCGGATTTCCGGTAGCCTGCCGCTCACGAGACCGGAGCGCCGGAAGGGAGCCATCGAGCCATGAGAGACCTGACACGGGGGCAAGGGATCGGGCCGTACGTGGTGCGGCACGCCGGGCCCGAGGACGCACCCGGCGCGCGGAGCGTCATGCTCGACACGTTCTACCGGGAGTTCGACTACGGCTACGTACCCCAGTGGCACGACGACGTCGTCGACATCACCGGCACCTACCTCACGCACCCGCGCCACGTCCTCGTCGTGGCGGTCCTGGGCGAAGAAGTGGTCGGCACCACCGCACTCAACTCCCGCGGCCCGGCACACCCCCCGCACCCCCGCTGGCTCACCGAGCGCTACCCCGCCGGGCGCACGGCGCAGCTCCTGCGGGTGTACGTGCGCCCGGACCACCGCAGGCACGGACTGGCCCGCGCCATGGTCAGGACGGCCTGCGAGTTCGCCGCCGGCGTCCCCGGCTACGACGCGATCTACCTCCACACGAACGTCGACGTCCCGGGCGCGGAGGCCTTCTGGCGCAGCATGGCCGACGAGGTCTGCGACGCCCGCACGACCGGCGAGCACGGCGGCTACGGGACCGTCCACTTCGAAATCCCGATCCCCGCGGCGGCCGCCGCCGGCCGGCTCGGCGGCTGACCACGCCAAGCAGACGGACGCCGCCCGCCGGCGGTATTGATCACGCGCGTTGCCGGCTCCGTGCTCCGGCGTCCGCGCCGGCGCGGGGCCACGTGACACTCAGACCACAGGTGAGAGAGGCCCACCATCGCCCCGGGCGTCCGCCCAGAGGCCGGCATCCGGGATCGATCCGGTCGGTGTGCGACTCCCCCAGCCGCGCTTACGAGTCGCTGTGGACGAGCTCGCGAGCAGGACACCGGGGTCCCGGGCCGCGCGGTACACCCCGTACAGCCCGGCGGGATCAGCGGCGGGCGTCGTACGGAACAGGGCCAGGACGTCCGCATGGGCCCGCTGCACAGCGGGTCGACGGGACGGGTCATGACGGCTGCGCGTTCTGGGCGGAGCCGGTGGCGACGAGGCGCGCGAGCCGGACGCCGTCCACGACCTCGGGTGCCGTGTTCTCGGGCGAGGTGCAGGCGAGCCCACGGGCCATGGCCGAGCCGAGCACGGCGACCGCGTCGTCACCCAGTGCGTCGCGCAGGGCGTCCGGATCGTGTGCCAGCAGCGACATGGCCAAGGACCAATTCCTCGAGGCGGCTTGATAGAACTCCTGCAGGGCGACCGACGGAGCGCTGCGCAACAGGACGGGAAACAGGCGGGTCCTGACCTCGTTGAGAGGCGAGGCCCCGTGCTGCCACCCGAAGGAGGCACGGGCGGCTTCGTGCAGGAGGGCGACGGGTTCCACCAGGTCACTGAGGACGGGCGACACCGCCAGGACGGACAGGGCGTCCGCACCGGTCGCGGAACCGGGCTCGGCCCGCGCCACGACCTCTGCGGCCAGTTCGCGCAGAGCGTCGCGGTTCTCCGGCCTGACGTCGACGGCGAAGGCGAGCAGTTCGGCGGCCGCGGGCAGCGGACCCGCGTCGAGCATCTCCTTCAGCCGTCGTGCGAACGCGGGGCTCAGAGGGGAACCGGGGGCGGGTGTCACCAGGTCGACGGCTGCGGCGTAGACGGGATCCTCGATCCGTACGCGCGATGCGCACATGGCGTGCCACGGCGCCTCGCGGGCGAGGCGGAACTCCTCGTACGCGGCCGCTGCCGCCGCGACTCTGGCCGGCACGCTGCTCTGGTCGATGTCGGCCGTGAGGTTCTCCCGGTGGATCGGCCCGAACACCCCATCGGGCCTCCCGTCGTCGATCGCCAGGGTGACGTGCACCGCTGACGCCCACGCCAGGAAGGACTCCCGGTGCGCGCGGGCCAGGTAGGGCTGCCCCTGGATCGCCCGCATGTCGTCTTCCCGGCAGCCCAGCGCGCGCACCGCCATTTCGAGGCGGACCCGGTGGTCGGGGCGCGCGTAGGCCAACGCTTCGTCCTCCGCCTGCTCCCGGCCGCCGGCCCGCACCTGGAAGCCGCGCTCGTCCCCGGCCGTGCGCTCGAGAGCACCGCCGGCCGTCCACCGGTGGCGCGGCAGGTCGCCCAGGGCGCGATCGACCTCCCTGGAGAACGCGTCCGCCTCGCGCCCATGACGAGAGGTGCCGATCGGGCCGTGCGCGGCCAGGTGCAGGTCCGCGTATCCGATGGCTCGCTCCCCGGGATCCGTGATCGAGCGCACGAGGGCGGTCGCCCGGCTCATGTCCCGGTCCGCCAGGTGTTCCCGAAGCGGCGCACCAGCCGGGCCGTGGTGCCGTACGCGCCGAGTTCGACGGCGCGTACGACATCGGCGGGCCGGCGGAAGAAGTGTCCACGGACGTACGCGGCCCAGTCCTCGCTCAGATTGAACATGTCCTGGGCCGCGATCATGTTCAGCTGGCTCCAGGGATTGTCGGCGGACGGCTCTCGCGCTCCGGACGTCGCACTGGAGAAGCCCGCGCCAGGACCGGCACTGCCGCGCAGCGGCGCGGGACGTTCCACCTCCCGCCGCATCTCCTCCAGAAGCGCTGCCGCCTGGGTGCGCTCGCCCCGGGCGACGTGCAGATGTCCGATGCCGGCGAGCGCCGAGTACCGGTCGAATCCGAAGACCTCGTGGTCCGGCGGCGCCGCCCCCTCCAGCCACGGCCAGTGGGCGAACGGGACGCTCTGCCTCTCGCCGCCGTTCCGACCGAGTGGGGGCCGAGTGGACTGCGCGGCCATTTGTGGGACATGGCGCGCTCTCGCGGTGGTTTGGATGTGTTTGAGTGCTACAACAGTCTTTGGGCAGGACCTCGGATGAAGCCGACAAGGGTGCCTTGCGGCCCGGGACTCCTGGCGGCGATCCACAGCCGGCGAGTACGTGCTGTCGGCCTTGACACACACACGTCGGCACGTGGAGGCGACTCATGGGTGGACCAATCGGCGCACAGCCGGATCCGCCGGTGATCAGGCGGGTGCGGTACGACAGCGGCGTCCTGACCGTCTCCTGGAGCGGGCCCGGACGGCCGAACCCCGAGCCGGCGTACGTGGTGTACGTGTTGAACGGCGACCGCACGGTCGCGGAGGCCTGGGCCGGGGCTGCGACCAATGCCGAGCTGCCGCTCGCTGTGGCGCCTGGTCAGGCCTATCGCGCCCGAATCGGGATGTTCATCGGCAATTCGGGGCCGGAGCTCTCGCCGGAGGTCGCGATCGTCACCGACACCTCCGCGGTCGAGCGGGCCGAGACGGACCCGGTGAGCGGCGCCCTGACGCTGTCCTGGAAGGCCGCGGACACCGACGACTTCCTGGTGCGGCTCGTGGTCAACGGCGCCGCGCCGGTTCCGGAAGCCCCGGTCACCGGCGGATCCTTCGTCGTCAAGCAGCCACCGCCGGCGGGCTCGACCGTAGCGGCCACGCTCGCCCGCGTCCGGACCGGCAAGGACGCGGTGTCCATCGGCCCGCACGGCCCCGGGTTCGCGGCGCCGACCGAGCGGCCCGAACTCCTCGCCGTCGAGTTCGACGACGGTCTGCTCTCGGTTGCCTGGACCGCCGTCCCCGCCGCGGACGCCTACTGGATCAGCGTGCTGAACGACGAGGGGGTGTTCTTCCCGGCCGCCGAGGTACACGCACCCACGACGACGGTCGAGCTGGAGCCCGGCATCGTCGACCGCGGCACGTACCGCGTCGTCGTCCAAGCCGTCAACGAGGAGGGCTCCGGGCCACCGTCGTCGGCGCTCGAGATCCGGCGCACGCCGCCGGGCGTCACGCGGGTGACGTCGGACGCCGCGACCGTCCGGATCGACGTGGTGCCGCCGGACTTCGCACCCACCGCGTACGACGCCGTGCTGCTTCGCGACGGCGTGCCGGTCCACCGGGAGACCGTGAGCCCCGCGCCGACGCTGTCGCTCGCCGTTCCCGAGCCGCTGCCGCGCGGCGCGGCGTACGCGGTGTCGGTGCGCGGGCGGGTCGGGCGCTCGATCGGCCCGACGGTGACGGCCCCGGTCGTGCCGGCCACGCCGACCGTCGCGTCGGTGGTCTGTGACGCCGACCTCGCCGTGACCGCGACAGCCGGCGAGCTGCCCGAGGCGGTGCCGATCGAGGCGGTGCTGTACGCCGACGGAGTTCCGGGCACGCCTCAGCGGGTGCGCCCGGACGGCATCGCCGTGTTCACCGTGCCGGTCGGCGACGTCGTCACCGTCGCCGTCCGCGGTGTCGACGGCGTGGCGACCGGGCCGTGGTCCGTGCCGCTCCCGGTGCCCACCAAACCGGTGGACTTCACCCTCGCCCGCGCCGACGGCGGCCGGGTGGCCCTGGCCTGGAACGGGCCGACGGACGGGATGTTCCGCGTCACGGTCGGCGCCACGGCACTCCTGACACGGAGCCAGTCCGCCGACCTGCCGCTCACCGCCGGCCCGGCCACGGTCGCCCAGGTCGCCGGCGTGGCGAGGGGACCGCTCACGTCTCTCGACCTGGTCACGGCCGCTCCACGGCTCACCGGCGTGGCCGTCGGCGCCGGCCGGAGCGTGACCCTGGCGTGTACGCCACCGAAGTCGCCGCCGTTGACCGGCGTGCAGCCCGTGGTGCGCTGGGACGGCGCCGAGGCCGAACTCGAGGTCCAGCCGGTCACCGGCGGTCCGATCGTCCTGACGCTGCCGGACGGCATCCCCAACACCGCCGCGATCGCCCTGCGGGGACTGGCCGGCACCGCCGTCGGCCCGCCCGGCAACGCCGCCGCGCTGCTCACCGTCGCACCGGCCGGCGTCAGGGTGGCCTACGACGGCACCGACCTGCGCGTGTCCTGGGAGGCGCTGCCCTCGCCGCTCGTGGACGGGTACCGGGTCAGCACGGTCGTCGACAAGACCGTGACCACGCTCGGCGACACGACGACGACCGCGGGCAGCTGGCCGGTGGAGATCGACGACACCTCCACCACGGTCGTCGTCCGGGCGCTCGCCTCTCCGGCGGTCGGGGCACCGTCGCAACCCGTCCCGGTGTTCACCGAGGCACTGTTCGTCGGCCCTTCGTACATCGCGCCGCAGCTCGGTCCGGCGCTGACGGCGACCGACATCACGCTCGGACTGCCGGAGCTGTTCCTGACCCGGCAGTCCAAAGCCATCGATCTGCCGCTCGGCTTCGTCCTGACGCCGGTCGGCCCCGGGCCGTACGCGTACACACTGCTGATCCCGGCGACCAGCCCGGTGTGGACCGTCACCGACCGCCCCGACGTGATCGCCAAGTGGGCCGCGCTGCTCGCCCAGCTGCAGCCGTTCGGCATCACCCCGTACGGGGTCGCGGCGCTCACCGAGGCGGTGTCGCGGTCGATGCCGCAGACGTTCGACGAAACGCTGTACTTCGCCTACGGGCTGCGCTTCGACCGCGGCTACTTCGACCTGCGGCCGGGCATCGTGATGCGCGTCGAGTACGAGGGCTACCAGATCGCGCCGGGTGCCCAGGGCAACCCGCTGTCCGGGTTCGTCACGGCCGGCGTCGCCGACTACGAGGTGGCGTCCTACGACAACTCGGGCACCCGGACCATCGGCCTGGACGCCTTCCTCGCCGAGCTCGCGCGGCAGAACGGCGTCGACGTGCCGAATCCGTCGGGGCCGGCCACGGGGCAGGGGCAGCTGTACGGCAGCGCCGGCGCGTTCGACCTGTTCGCGAAGGCACTACGGCTGCCGTACGCGCGCCTGGTCTACCCGAGGACGCTGCTGCCGACGACCACGCCGGGTTCGCTGTGGCCCCAGCAGAACGCCGTCCTGCTGGCGGCCACCACGCTCGGTGCGCTGGACGCGGCCACCGAGAACGTCCGCCGGCAGGACCCGCCCGGCGGTGGCGTCGCCGCGGCCTACCTGCGCGGTCGCGCGGTGGTCCGCGCGATGGTGCGGATCAGCGTGAACGGCGCATCCCGGCTGGTGCCGGTGGGGACGACGCTCGGCAACGTGCTCGCGAGCGAGGGCCGTCGGCCGTCGGCCGTCCCCGTGCCGCTGAGCGGTGTGACGATGCACCGGCCGCGAACGGCGGCGGCGCCGGCCGACGGAGCCGCCGGCGACTGGCTGGTCGTCCCGGGCTGGGAGCCCCGCGACCCGGCCGTACTGGAGCTGCCACTGTTGCACGGTGATCGTCTCGATCTCGCCACGGGCCTCGGCTGATGACCGAGCCCACGTTCACCCGCGCCGGGGACACGCCGCTCTACTGGGCGGATCCGACGGACCGCGTGGCGGCCTTCCTCGCCTCCGACCCGGGAGCGCTCGGCGACCAGCCGACGCTGACCCGGACGTGGGCGGACAACCGTGGTGCGTACGTCTTCCTCGGCATCCCGGCCACGGACTCGGCGGGGTTCCTGGCAGCGCTGCGGACCTGGCTCGACCACTACGCGCCCCAGGGCCCGCCGCGCTTCCTCTGGATCGCCGACCCGGCGGCAGCGCCGACCGCGTGGGGGACAACCGCGCTGACCGCCCGGAAAGACCCGGACGGCACCTGGGTGGTGGACGGGGCAACCTTCCAACTCGCGGACTACCGACTCGCGTTGGCCGAGGGCGGGGTGGTCGCCCCCGCGGACACGGCGGCGGGCTGGGGCTTCGCCGTCGCCGACGGGACCGACTGGTCCGCCGTCACCCTGTACTCGCCGACGGCCCGGTTCCCCGCGCGGCGCACGACCACGCTGCTGTGCATGGCGGCGGGGCACACCGGTGCGTGGCGGTTCGTCATCGACGCGCCGGCCGGCAGCGGGGATGCGTTCGCCGGGCTCGGGGCCGGGCTGCGCTTCTTCACCCCCGGTGACGAGGGCGTCGTCAAGACCATCCGGTTCGACGTCGTACGCCAACCGGACGACGTCGGACTGGAGTTCCACGCACAGATCGATCCGCTGCGGCCGCTGGACGGTGAGCGCACCTCGCTGGGTTTCTTCGCGCACACGACGGGCGAGGGCGAGCCACCGGCGCTGCCGTCGGGGTACGCCACGGTGCTCGGCCACCGTGTGGACCTGCGTCCGCTGAAGGCAGGAGCGAACACGGCGAGCGGGGCCCGGCTGGTGTTCGGCCTCGCACCGTACCTCTCCGACGAGGAGGGGAACGTCGGCTACTACCTCGTCCCGGACGGGCCGTTCGCCGTCGAGGCCGCGACCGCCGGGTCTCGCGTCATCTGCGGCATGTCCGGTCTGGAATACCTCGGTCTGCCCGATGAAGGCTGCACGCTGGCGTTCCTGCCCGGGCAGCCGGCATACGCACCGCTCGGCCCGGACCGGACCGGCGCCGACTCGCTCACGCCGCACGGGACGACGTCATGGGTGTCGGTCGAGCAGGTCGCCGACACCGGCGTCGTCACGTACTACAGCCAGCCGGAGGACGCGCCGCTGTACACGGTCGGCGAGGCAGCCGCGGCGGGCGGGGTCGACCTGCTGGACTTCTGCGAGGTGCCGGCCGCGACCGCGCCCCGGATTCCCTTCCCGATGGCGCCGTTCCACGGGCTCGCCGACGACGCTGTTCCCGAAGCGGTCGCCGTCGAGCAGCTGGCGATCGCACCGACCCGCCGCGCGGTGCTGCTGCCCGGAGAGGACGGCGAACCGGCGCCGGACGGCGAACCGACCGTGGCCGTGACGCCGCAGGGGCTGGCCGTCGGACTGGCACCCGATTTCAGCTGGAGCTGGCTCGGCATCGGCCACGACGGCGGCGCGGCGGCGAAGCCGGACCTGCGCTTCACCACGGTCACCGGCCGGTTCCGGAAGGCGATGCAGACCAACAACCTCTTCCTGGTCCTCGGCGACCCGGTGGAGTTCAACCGGTTCGGCTCGGTCGCGTACGAGCTCACCACGGCGACGCTCGACGTCATCGCCACCATCCCGGTGGACCACGGTGGCGTGCCGGAGAGTGTCCTCAGCGCGGTACGCGGCGCGATGCACGACACCGAGTACGACACCCGAACCGCGTTCGTCGCCGCACTGGTCGACGCGTGTCCCGAGATCACCGAGGCGGAGCAGCTCGTGTTCCTGCGCTACGGCGGCCGGCTGACGCCGGTCGCCGGGGGCTGGCCGTTCCGGCTCTCCCCGGACAGCTGGCGGGAGTCGACGTACCTCATCGTCAAGTTCGTGCTGGGCCGCTGCATCGCCGACCTGGTGGAGGACGTGTCGACCTGGGCCTGGCCCGAGGCCGCCTCCCGCAACGGCCGGCCGGCGGACGCGCAGAAGGCGATCCGCGAGGTCATCGAGGCGGCGCGCAACGCGCCGCCCGGGTCGCCCTACGCGTCGTTCCTGCAGGTCGTCCAGGACCCGAACTGGACCGGTGTGCTGGCCCTTTCGGCGGAGGTCCCGCTGGACGAGCTGCCGGACGAGCTCCAGGTGCTCGCGGCCGGGATCGACCAGGCGCAGTTCGCCGCACACCACTTCGGACTGTCGCTCACCCCTTACCGGCGCGCGGACGGGCAATTGGTCTTCGAACGCTCGGCGATGTTCGGGCTGATCGACTACCAGAACCCCGAGGACCAGTACTTCAGCGAGAACGTCCACTACGCCTTCCGCGTGCTGCAGTTGACGGTCGGCGTGCGCAACTCCGTCGTCACGACGTTCACCAGCAAGGCCGAACTGCTCGTCAACCGCCTGTTCGGCGCGCCCGCCAGGCTGCTGCCGACCACCCACGGCAACAACATCATCTTCGACGGCGCGCTCCAGCGACAGCAGCTGCCCGACGGCACGGCGCACGACACGTACGTGTTCTCGATGGCCGGGCAGAACACCTTCCAGCTCGACGGACCCGTGCTGCAGAGTGCGGCGTTGCTGTCGGCGCAACTGGTCACGGCGAAGGCGTCGGACCCCGGGTCGGGCAAGGCGACGGTCGACGCCGTCTTCCAGCTGGCGGGCAACCTGCGGTTCCAGGAGCCGGAGAGGTTCGACCCGTTCTGCTGGGGCGTGGACGCGGCCGGGGAGGACGGCTACCTCCGCTTCGGCGGCCTGGCGATCGCCATGTCGTTCGACCTCGGCGATCCGGCCGGAACCACCAGGTTCACGCTGAGGGACGGGAACCTCTCGTTCGACCAGGCGAACAGCAGGGCGCGCGCGCAGTCGCTGGTCGCCCGCTTCCCGATCCGCCTGAACGGACTCATCGCCACGCCCGATCCGCTGCTCGCGACGGGCGCGCCGCCACCGCCCCAGACACCTGCCGACATGGGCTACGTCGCGGTCACGGCTCCGCTCGACCAGTCGACGCTCACCCAGCCGTGGTACGGGCTGGACTACACCGTGGACCTCGGCTCGCTCGGCGCGCTCGCCGGGAGCAAGGCGTTCGCCATCCAGGTGCTGGTCGCGTGGAGCCCGGGCACGGCCGACACCGAGCCGGGGATCTACCTGGGTGTGCGGCTGCCGGGGGCCGATGGGCTGCTCGGGGTCAACCTTCCGTTGCAGGGCGTGGTGACGATGGGCTTCAAGTCGGTGGAGTTCCTGGTCGCCGAGGAGCCGGAGCTGCCGCGGACGTACACGTTGCGGCTGCGGGACTTCGCACTGCGGATGCTGGGCCTGGCGTTCCCGCCCGGGCACAACGACGTGATCCTGTTCGGCAACCCGGACCAGGGCGGCGCCTCGAAGGTGGGCTGGTACCTCGCGTACGCGTCGGCGGCCGACCCGAAGCGCCCGCCGCCACCGCCGGTCCGGGCAGCGCTGCGTTCCGGCAGAGGGGACTGACCGTGCCGAGTCTGACACTGGTGAAACTGCTGTGGTGCGGTCAGGGCATGACCACCCTCGTCGAGATCTACGACGACGGTGTCGAGAAGGATGCGGCCGACTACCTCGCGCTGATCGACTGCGGCGGCAGCCCCACCTACGGGATGGATGCCGTCAACCACATCAAAGACAAGGTCGCGAAGAGGAAGACAACACCCAAGAAACTCGATCTGGTCGTCATCTCGCACCAGGACGACGACCACAACGGTCTGCTCGGCGCGTTGGGCAAGGAACTGAAGACGCTCGACGCCCGCGTGGACAGCGTGCATATCGGCGGACTCTCCTGGATCCAGGGCAACAAGGATTCGGTGACCGAATTCCTCGCAGCCGTCAAGTACGCCGGGACTGCAGTCGTTTTCGATGCGCCGGCGCAGAGCAACTATCCTGACGGGGGCGGCACGCCCACACATTTCGCCGTGCACAAGGACGTGAAATTCCGTCTCCTGATCTCGAACCTGGAGGTCCCCGGCGCGACGGCCGACATCGTGAGGAACGGGTCGTCCGCAGTGGTGGTCGTGGACAACGGGATCAACACGGTCGTACTTCCCGGTGACGCGACGTTCCAGACGATGCTCGCGATCAACACGAAACTGGGTGGGGCGCAGTTGACGCCCCAGGTCCTGGCGCTCGAGATCCCGCACCACGGCGCGCTGCGGACGGCGGTGGAGAACTACGCCTCGGGGAAGAAGAAGACGGACCTCACCTGGACGATCGTCAATGATTTCGCCACCAAGGTGATGAAGCCGAAGAGCGTGGGGGCGAGCGCCGGCCCGTGGAACTCTGACAATCACCCCGTACAGGAGGTGATCGATGTGTTCATCGGGACGACTGAAGCCGCCCCGTCCCACACCTACGTGGCTTTCATCTTCTTCCAGAAGAAGACCATGATCCAGTGGGCCACCGTCACCACCGATCGCGCGGTGGAAACCACCATCCGGCAGCTGGTTCTGCACCAGAAGAAGAGGAAGCTCAATGCGCCGCCCGCGGCGGCGGGGGCCGATTTCGTCGTCGGCCACATCGTGTACCGGCTCACGGGTGCTCTGGGTATGCGGCCGGAGGAGATGGTGGAATTCCGCCCGTTCCGGACGTTCAGGATGCACGGGCCGGATGAGGACGTCGTCCAAGCTCCGGAACCCTAGGCAGGCCACATGTCACTCGACGGCATCTACGACGCGTTTCTCAACGCCGTATCGTCCGGCCGGCTGCGCGGCGACGCACCCGCCGGGCTCTCCGGTCTGCTGGGTTCGCTCGGCGTCGACCAGCTCGAGGTCCGTGGTGGACAGGTGTCCATGGGGCCGGACAGCGTCTGGCTGACGGCCACCACGGAGTATCTCCAGACTCCGTGGACCGTGCGGCTCACCGGGACTCCGCAGGCCGGGACCGCCGTGGCGGCCCTGAGGCTCGAACTCGGCAGTACGACGGCGACCACGACCTGGACGTTCGAGGGTGCGTTCGGCGAACTGCCGGGCAGTCGACGCCCCACCAAGGGCACCACCGGCGGACTGACCCTCGGGGCCGGCGTGCTCGGCCCGCTCGTCCTGGAGCAGCCCGCGGTCACCGCCACGAACGTACCGACGGGCACGCAACCGCGACTGTCCGGCACCCTGCTGATGCGTGGCAGCGTCTCGGTGCCCGGCAGCGACATCCTCGCCGGGTACGCCGCCTTCCTGGGCGACCGGCTCTACGTCGACGGTTCCGTGACGTTCCTGCCCGACGCGCCACCGGTCCTCGAACTGCGTGCCGTCGCACCGGGCGTGCGCCTGCAACTCGCCCAGTTGGACGTCTCCGCGGTCGGTCTGAAGCTGACCACGGACTACCCGGACCCGTACCCGCTGCCCGCCGCGGGGGCGCGCCGGTCGGCGGTCCTGTTGTTCGCCGACGTCACCCTGCCGACCGAGCCGGAGGAGATCGTCACCGTCAGCGGCCCGCTGGTCTTCGGAGACTACGTCTGGCCGCTGTCCATCGATTTCGCCACCCCGCTCGGGCTGGAGCAGGGAATCCAGGCCCTGATCGCGATGACGGGCGCGGAGGGCACGGACTTCACGCTGCCCAGCGGCATCGCGCCGATCGACGTGTTCGGCCTGAAGGGGCTCGGCTTCGGCATCGTGCCGGCTTCCGGCAACCCCGGCCCCGGCCCCGGCCTCGGCCTCGGCCTGTCGTCCACCACGGTGCGCATCGAGTCGAAGGAGCCGTGGGACCCGCCGGTACCCTTCCTGACCATCGATCAGGTCGGCACCAGCTGGGTGTTCAGCTTCGATCCGGCCGGCCGGACGCTCGTCACCGGTGCGGTCTTCGGAACGATGCGGTTCGGCGAGAAGAACCGCTCCTCGCTGGGCGCCGCGGGCCCGTACGTCCTGGCGGCGGAACGTGGCGGCCCGACGGGATCCGGTCTGGACGACATCGTCGTGGCCGTCCAGCTGACGCTGCCCGAGCTGGCGTTCACGGCAACCACCAAGGAGCCGTTCGACATCCCGATCTCGGAGGTGTTCCGCGCCTTCTTCGGCGGTGACGGACCGCCCGTGGGCGCCGGTCTGACCTGCGATTCGCTGAACGTCTACGCCTCGCTGCTGCGCCACGAGTACTCGGCCGCGCTGGCCGTCAGCGGCGACTGGCCCATCACGGCCGGCAACGTCACCTTTGCGCTGATCGGGTTGCAGATGCAGGTCCAGGTGTCGCAGAACAGCGTCTCGGGCCTGATGGTCGGCAAGGGCGAGATCGCGGTTCCGGACGCTGCGCCGATCGAGCTGCTGGCTCAAGCGGAGTACCCGGGCGACGGTTCCTGGGTCTTCAGTGCCATGATGGCCGGCGCCGTCGACCTTCCGCGTCTGGTCTACGGCCTGCTGGGCCAGGAGCCGGCCCCGTGGGTGAACGAGATGGCGATCGAGCTGGCCGACCTCGGCGTCCGGTTCAGCACGGCGCCCGGCTACCCGTACACCGCCTCCGGCACCCTTCGGGTGACGGTCGGCGAGACGCTGCTCGGTATGTCCTTGCGGCTGCTCCTGACTGCCGACATCGAGCGCAGCCTGCGCTCCACGCCCGCTGACGAGCACCTGGCGGTCGCCCTTCGCGGCACCGCGCTGGTGGACCCGCTGACGGTGCTGACCGGAAGCCTGTCCGGATCCTTCACGCTCAACAAGCTGGAGATCACCGCCTCGGTGTCGGTCACCGACGCGGGCAAGGACTACACCTTCCAAGTCGCCTACGACAAGCTCTCCTTGAGCGCCGCGACGTCCTGGATCGGCGAGGGGACCGACCGTCACCGGATCCTCACCCTCCGCCTCGCCGGCACGCTCGGCGAGCTGGTCACGTCCCTCGTCGCGCTGGCCAACCCGAACGCGACGTTCCGGCTCGACCCGCCCTGGGACTTCCTCAACAGCGTCGACCTCACCGGCCTGGAACTGACCATCGACCCGGTCAAGCAGCGGGTCGCCGTCAAGCACGACCTGAAGCTGGACCTCGGATTCGTCAAGATCCGCTCCATCGGCCTGAGTTACGACCGATCGACCGGAAGCCCCGCGGTGAACATCGCACTCGATGCCCAACTCCTCGGGGACAGCGCCGCCAAGCCGGTGACGTGGGATCCGGTCACCCAGGCGCCACCCCAACCCGCGGGCCTCGGGCAGAAGTTGTTCTCCCTGCGCTATCTGGGCCTGGGTCAGCACGTCTCGCCGAAGAACCTCACCGGGTACACCAGCATCTCCGCCGTGGTCGACGCGATGGTCGCGGCGATGCGACCGGTCGATCCCGCCGCCGGCAAGCCGCCGATCAACCCGGCGACGATGGTGTTCGACGCGTCCAGCCAGTGGCTGTTCGGTATCGATGCCACGTTCATGGACACGGTCGCGCTCAAGCTGGTGATGCACGACCCGGACCTGTACGGCATCCTGCTGGCGCTGAGCGGCCCGCGGGCCGGCTCGCTCGCCGGGCTGAGCTTCGAGCTGCTGTACAAGAAGGTCACCGACGACATCGGAGTCTTCCACGCCCGGCTCCAGATCCCCGACGCCTACCGGCAGTTGCAGTTCGGCGCGGTGTCCGTGACGCTCGGCGTGATCACCGTGGACATCTTCACCAACGGCAACTTCCGGATCGACCTCGGATTCCCGGCAGACCGTGACTTCACCAACTCGTTCGCGATCGAGGCCGGCATCTTCAACGGCCGCGGCGGCATCTACTTCGGCGTGCTGAACGGCGCCACCTCCAGCCGGGTTCCGCGCATCACCGACGGGACGTTCAGCCCGGTCCTCGAACTCGGTGTCGGCCTGTCCATCGGCGTCGGACGCACCTTCCAACGCGGCCCGCTCCAGGCCGAGATGTACGTCAACCTCGTGGTGATCTTCGAGGGCGTACTGGCGTGGTTCCACCCGGACGAGGACGGCGGGAGCACCGAGCTCTACTACGCGTGCCGGGGCACGGTCGGCATCGTCGGCCGGCTGTACGCGACGGTCGACTTCAAGATCGTCCGGCTCGACCTCAACCTGCAGATCTCCGCCATGGCGACCGTCGAACTGGCCGCGTACCGGGCGACCGTCGTGGCGCTGAAGCTCTCGGTGCGGGCCAGTGCCAGCGTGAAGATCCTGTTCTTCACGGTCTCGTTCTCGTTCTCGCTGACGCTGGAGACCTCGTTCACGATCGGCTCCGACAGCACGCCGCCGTGGCGGCTCGCCCCCGGCGTCGCCGCCCGCGGCCTCACGGCACGCAGAGCACGCGCCGCGGGCGCGCTGGGAGAGCAGCCTGCGTACCGGCTGCACTTCGACCCGGACGCGCACGTCTTCCCCGACGGCCGGCCACGGACCGCGGACCTCACCCTCGTCCCCGCCTACACCGTCGCCAACGTCCCGGTCGACTGGACGGGCCGGACGCCGCCGTCGAACGAGGACCCCGACTACCGCCTCGTGGTCATGCTGCTCGCCGACAACGCCGTCCCGGTGGACGCGGTCACCATCGCCCACGCCGAGCGGCCCGACGTGTCGCGCAACCCGCGCGCGGACACAGCCGCCGACACGTCGTTCAACCGGCTCGCCGACGGCCTGCTGCGCTGGTCCCTCGACGCGCTCGGCGTCTCCTCGCCGACGGTCACGCTCGACGAACTACTGGAGCTGGTCGAGCAGCTGGCCCTGGTCGAGGCCGAGAACGACGGTTTCACCTGGACCAACATCCAGGGTTTCCTCACCAACAACATCCATCTCCGGATCAGCGGCACCCCGGCGGGTGGGGGCACGCCCGACGACGTCTCCGGGACGCCGTTCCCGATGATCCCGGTACTGAAGTGGACCTCGACCGGCCTGCCCGACCCGGCCGACCGGGACCGCGACTTCGCGACCTACCGGCAGATCGACGCGACGTACGAGGCCCAGGCGATCGCCTACTTCGCCGAGCTCGACCCGGCCCCGCCGGGCGAACGAGCCGGTCGACCCCGTGTGGCGGACGAGCCCGGCGAGTCCATGGCGACGTTCGTACTGCGCGATTACCTGCGCATGGTCGCCCGCGCCGGCGCTCAGGCCGCCGTGAACCTGCTGACCGCCTTCCCGCACGAGGTGGAGGAGAAGGACTCGCTCCACTCCATCGCGGCGGGCTTCGGGACGGCCACCACGTCGTACGAAGTCGCCGCCCGGGACACCGCGGACCACCTCGCCTCCTCCCTCGGCGTCTCGGCGGCCGAACTGCTGGCGCTGAACCCCGGCCTGCCGGAACGGCTGACCGCCGCGCGGGCCGGCGACACGCTCGCGGTCACGCTCGGCATCACGGCGCAGTCGATCGCCGTCGCGAACCCCGACTGGCCCGTCGTCGCGGACGCCCCGGTCACCCTGGGCACGCTGCCGGTGCAGGTCGGCGCGGGCCAGTCGCTCGGTCAGCTGGCCCACGCCTATCAGGCCGACCCGACCGCGCTGCTCGACCACCTGCGCGACGCCACCCCGCTGCTGCGCGCAGGCGCGACCGTGCCGCTGCCCGGGTTCGTGCACGCCGGCCTGTCCGTGGACGACACCGCGGCGGTCTTCTACGTCCGGCTCGGGCTGACGCTGCCGAACGAGGTGCCGCTCGCCGACTGGTACCAGCAGGCCGTCGACCGGCTCAACGGCAACCCGGCGCAGCCGCTGCCCCCGACCCTCAAGGTGCCCGTCGCCTACCAGAGCACCGCCACCGTCACCTGGACCACCCTGCCGGGCGACACCGTCCTCGATGTCGCCGCGTACGCCGCGCTGATCCAGAACGTCGTGTCCGGCACGCCGTTCGCCCACTGGCTGGAAGCGGTCCGCACGGCGAACGAGCCGGTCGGCCCGGAGGGCGTCCGCCTTCCGGCCGACGCCGCGGCCGTGGTCCTGCCGGGCGACACGCTCCGCTCGCTCCAGGACCGGCTCCTGCTGCCCACGGATCGGTTCGACACCTACGCCACCGCCGCGGACGCGCTCGTACCTCTGGTCGGCGTCGAGGTGCCGGGCGCGCGCGGCACGACGGCCCCCGGTCTCACCCTGCTGACGCTGGCCCAGCGGTACGGGCTCGGGCTCGAGGACCTCGCCGGGCGGATGGCCTTCGACACGGGCGTGCTGGCCGCCCAGCCCAAGCGGCGGCTCACCGTGCCCGACGTGCCCGCGATGGCCGTGGACGAGCTCATCGCCGCGATGCACGACGGCCCGGCGATGTCCGCCGTGAGCGGCCAGGTCGCCCGGTTCGCGCTGGGCGGGCTGCGTCTGCCCGCGCCGGTCCGGGTCGACGGCGAATACCACGCCACCGGGCCGATGACCGGCGGCTACGAGCTGATCGGCCAGCAGGTCACCGGCCCGCCGCCGCCCCCGGCCGGATCCGGGGACCCGGTCGTGACCATCACCGTCGACAAGGCCGTCCCCGCCGACTGGCTGACCTTCGCCGACTCGGCCGTACACGACGGGGTGATCCGGCTCGACGCTGCCGGGGCCGACGACGCGGTCATCTCGATCACCGCCGCCGACCTGCGGGAGAAGTACCCGGCGACCGGACTGGTGCCCGTCGTCGAGAGCCCGGTCGCGGCCCTGCCGCTCTCGCACGAGATCGGCGCGCGCCACACCGTCACGCAGGTGATCCCGTGGCAGACGACCACCACCGTCCAACTGCCCGCCGAACCCTCCGGCCCGCCCTCGCTGTGGCCGCTGCCGAACGACCTGATCGCGCGTGCCGGGTCGGACCGCAGCGGCTCGGAGTTCCTGCTGGAGCAGACGACACCACAGACCGGCGCGGATGCCCGCTACACGGAGCTCGGCTGCTACGCGTGGGCGACGCTGGTCTCGTTCACCGTCCGCCGCGTTCCGGGCCTCGCGGGAACGGTCGAGGTGCTCGGAGCGGACACCGCCGACCGGCAGCGGATCGCGCAACTCCTGGAGTACCTGCAGAGCATTCCCGAGAAGCCGGCGACCGGCTCCTTTCCGCCGGCGCCGCCCGGCGAGCGCCCGCTGCTCACCCTGCTCTGGCAGCTTCCGCCGTCACCCGGCCTCAGCCCGGGTCTGACCTCGACACCACTCGTCGCCGACCGGACCTTCATCGTCCAGACGAACCTGTCCACCGAGACGCGCAGCGGTCCCGCGGCCGAAAGCGCCACCGCGGGAACGCATTTCGCGGCCATCGCCGACTGCGAGCGGTTCCTGACGCTGCTGTGGGAGTGCAGCGTCGTGGGCGGGGGCGGCTACTGGATGCAGTACCGCGGCGAGGTGCCCGACTCGATCTTCGACCAGGACGGGCTCGCCCGGCTGTCGCTGCTGATCCAGCTCTCGTCGCAGTGCGGTGCCGCACCCGACCGGCACCTGTTCGCCTTCACCAACGTCGCGGTGGTCGGCGACGGGGTGGATCCGGCGTCGGTCGCCCTCGCCGCGCGCGCGGTCAACCCGCCCGAGCTGCGGCCCGTGGCCTCGGTCGAACCCGGTCAGGTCGGCTTCGCCGCGCGCTTCGCCAACCCGCAGGCCGACGACACCCCGCAGGGCCGGCTGCGCCGTCTGTACGGGCTGCTCGGCTTCCAGCTGGACCCGACGACGGACTTCCGCGGCAGCGTCGAGGGCCGGGCGGTGTCACCGAAGCCGGCGGACGCTGCCGACGAACTCGGGTTCCTGGTGGCGAGCGAGGCTGCCGAGGAGGTCTGGGACCTGACCCGGATCGTCGACATCAGCCGGTTCGCCGTGCGGCACGCCCCGGCCGTACCCACGGCACCGACCCCCGAGGGCAACCCGTACGCCGGCATCACCGCGGGCTCGGAAAGCCAGGTCTCGGTGTGGTTCCAGGACGTGTTCGGCAACCGGTCGGGCAGTCCGGACAAGACCCCCCTGCCCGTCCGCTACACCGACCCGGTCATCGGCGTCGGCGCCTGGCCGTCGACCACCCTCCGCTACACCGTCGAGCCGTCCGGCGTCCTGGCGGACCTCGCCGTCGACGTCGACCTCCAGGCCGTCGCCTACCAGCCGGGCGCGGCCGAACCCGGCAGCGCGGCCGCCGAGGCGGCGATGCGCGACCGGGACCGCCTGGTGCCGGTCTACTACCAGGTCGTCCAGCCCGACGTGCGGGCCGCGCTGCTCACCTCGCTCCAGCAGGAGCCCGGATCGGAGCCCACCCCGCTCCTCGTCGACGTGGCCGTGCTGGGCCGGTACGTCGTCGGTGCCCACGCGCTGCTCGGCTCGCTCGCAAAGACCTCTTCCGCGCCCGCCGCCGACGCCGCGACCCTCGACGGCCTGTGCACCACGTACGGCGTCGGCTTCGACGAGCTGGGCGCGGCGAACGCGGACACGGCCGTCGGCGGCATCCTCGACGCGGGTGAACTCGCGGTACCGGTGAGCGCGGCGTTCCGCAACCAGGACACGATCGCAGGGTTGTGCGACGCCGTCGATCCCCCGCTCGACCCGGAACAGGTGCTGCTCGACCAGGACAACACCGTGCTGCCGCTCAATCCGTCCGTCGAGCTCGTCACCCCGCCGCGCGAGGCGGTGGTGCCGCCCGACTCACCGCCGGCGGACCGTCTCGCGGCGGCGCTGCACTGCACCCTCAAGACGCTCGTGACGGCCAATCAGGACCGCCCGGGACTGCTCACCCCGGGGTTCGTCTTCGACTGCAACGGTGTCAAGGTCCAGGTCTCCTTCGACCGGCCGGCCAGCGAAGCGACGCTGGCCGGCGTCGAATCGGCGTTCCGGGACCTCGGTGTCCCGTTCGACGCCGCGCAGGTGGTGTCGCTGAACGCGGACAGGCCGGGCATGTTCCGTGCGGGCACGGTCCTTGAGGTCACCGGCTACCTCGTCGAGAGCGGCGACACCCTGCGCGACAACCGGGCGGGCCTCACACCCGGCCAGCTCGCACCGCTGAACACCACGACCGTCGACCTCTTCACCCCGGGCACCCCGGTGTTCCTCACCACGACGCCGACCCCCGTACCAGCGGGCGACACGCTCGGGCACTTCGCCGCCGTCAACGCCACCACACCCGGCGCGCTGTTGCGGCACAACGGCTCCGTCGCCCTCTCGGCCGGCTCTCCCCCGGTCGTGCCCGGGATGTGGGCCTGGCCTTCGGACCCCGGCGCCCTACGGGTGCCGTACACCGTGCGCGAGGGCGACTCGCCCGACGGCATCGCCGCGCACTTCCCCGGTGCCGGCCTGGTCGAGGTCAACGCCGGGATGCCGGGGACCATCGCGTCCGGCGTCACCATCACGGTCGGCGGCGACTCGGTGACGACGGCGGCGCCCGCCTCGTTCGCCGAAGTCTGCGCGCTGTTCGGCCCGCCGGTCGACCTCGCCGCACTCGCAGCGGCGATCGGCGAGCGGACCGACATGCTCGCGACCGGAGCGCTGCTGGTCTGCCCGCCCGGCGTGCTCCCCGCGCGGTCCGCGGCGGCCGGAGTGACACCGCAGGAGGCCGCCCGGCCGTTCGGTGTCACCGCGGTCGCGCTGCTCGCCGCGAACGCCGGCACACCGGGCCTGCTGCTGCCCGGGCAGGTGCTGCGCGGGCAGCAGCCGGGCGCGGACGGCACCGCGCCCACCGAGACCACCGCGGCCTGCGACACGCTGACCGCCGTGGTCGCGAGGTTCCGCCGTCGCGGCGTGACGACCGGCGTCGATGCCATCGTCGCGGCGAACGCCGACACCGGATTCCTGCGGCCCGGCGCGCGCGTGGTCGTCCCGCCGGCCACCGCCCGCCTCACCGGCCGGCTCGGCAGGTCGACGCCGGAAGGCGTCCAGTGGTCGTTCCCCGAGCCCGTCTTCCCGGTCACCGTGGCGCTGGACCTCTTCCGCGAACCCACACTGGTCGACCCGGCACTCGCCGCGACCGCGACGCGCGAGGTGACCGCCGTCCCCGCCGGCCGCGCCCCCGACCCCGCCCAGAACGATGCGCTCACCCTGGCGGCCTTCGCCGAGCAGGTCCAGCGGGCGGTGCCGGTCCTGCGGCTGGCGACGGCGCCCGGCCGGACGTCCGACACCGATGTCTGGGCAGTCCTCTTCGGCACCGGGGGCATCGAGAGCGTCAGCATCGAGCCCCCGATCGAGGTCGCCGGCACCAGGCAGCCGCGCACCTTCGCGATCCGCCCGCTCACCACCACCCTCATCGCACGGCAGCACGTGTACACCCCCGGGTTCGACGTCCGGACCGGGCTGCTGACCGAGGGGCAGAGCCGCGACTACCAGGGCATCGACCTCGAGCTCTGGGCACAGGGGTTCCTCGCGGACGTGGAGCTGCTGCTGTCGGCCGCGTACGTCCAAGGTGCGTACGAGCTGGGCCGGGACGTGCTCGACGGGATCATCGGCATCAAGAAGACACTCGCCGGTGCCGTCGCGGCGGGCCTGGACTACGTCCTCGCCGGGGAGGGGCCGGACGCCGGATCCGATCCCAAGCGCGCGGCGGCCGTCGAACGGCTCCGTCAGGAGCTGCTCGTCTCGCTGACCCGCGGCTACGCGACCTCGGCCGTGGTCCAGTACGACACCAGTGCGGCGTCCCCGTGGACCGACCAGTACGCGCGGCTGTCCGGTAACCCGGTCGTCGGCTACGGAGGCGTCCCGGCGGACCTGCGGACCGCGACGGTGTCGAACGGCAAGGTCGCGCTCACCGACGGCGACTCGCAGATCAGTTTCCTGGTCACCGTCCCCGACGTGGCCGAGCACGCCGTGCTCGACCTCACCCTGGACTTCTCCGGTGTCGAGCTGGAGTTCGGGATCGAGCGGGAGATCGAAGGGTACGAGCGGTCCGACTGGCTCACCTTCGTCACACCGCTCGCCTCCGGCTCAGTGCCCGCCCTGAACTTCGACCTCGGCGCGCCGCGGGTGCCGATCCCGCTGCGGGCGTACCCGCCGATGCCGATCCTGCTCGACCAGCACGCCGACGTCCCCACCTCGGCCGCCGAGCTCGGCGACGCGCTGTACTGGCAGTACCGGTTCTCGGTGCAGCACCAGTCGGCCGAGCAGGACACCGTCGAACTCCAGGTCACGTACAACCAGCCGACCCGCACGCCCGCCACCGCGCCGGCCGACGACCTGTTCGGTGCCCTGGCGCAGTACACGGCGGTCTGCGCTCCGCTGCTCGGCCTGCTCGCCGGGCTGACCGACCGGGACGGCGCCGGCCCCGACGAACGCACCGCCATGACGAACGCGCTGGGCACGTACCGGACGCTCGCCGCCGCCGTCGCGCAGGCCTGGACCGCGCACTGGGCAGACGGTCCCGCGCCGGTGCCGGCGGTCGCCGCCGCGGCCGGCGGGCCGGTCCCGGACGTCTACCGGTACGCACTCGGTCTCCACGCCGAGAACGGCTGGTACGCGACACTGCGGCTGACCCGCACGGTGGAGTCCGGCCCGGGCGGGGTGGGCTGGCCGGAGAAGATCGTGTGCGTCACGGCGGACGGTGAGCGCCACGATCTCACGCCCGTCGATCCGCAGGTGTGCGGGTGCACCGACGCCGGCCGCTGCCAGTGCTACGCGTTCCCGCTCCAGGCGGTCGAGGCGTTCACGCTGGTCACCTTCGAGCTCACCTTCCCGCGCGTCCACGTCGCCACGTACCAGAGCGCGTCGGCCAGTGCCCGGGTCACCCGCAACGCGCGGCTGCTCGGCGAGGGCTGGCCGGACACCGTGCCGTCCTTCGTCTACCGGACGCCGGAGGTCGGCTACCGCGAGCCGGTGGTGCCGTTCATCGACCTCACCGGTGCCATCGCCATCGGCCCCTGGGACCCGCCCGGCCACGATCCGCTCGCGCCGCTGTTCGACGCCGTCTTCGACGGTGATCCGGCCGACCGGACGATCGCGATCGGCGCGCGGTACGCGTACACCCTCGTCGCCGGCGACCCGCCGGTGTCGGCGCTGCTGCCGGTCGTCCAGTCGACCGTGGGAACGTACGACACGGCAACGGTCCCGACGCTCACGCAGGCACTCGTCGAGTGGAGCGAGCGCGAGCGGCCCGCGACGGAGGGCGGGGCCTGGGCCTTGCGGGTCAGCCTCTACTCCTCCGTCGACCCGTCACTTCAACGGCCCGTGTTGCAGCTCAAGCACGTGTCGTCCGAGCTCTGGGGCCGCTGATTCCATGGCAGTCCATCTGCCGTCCCACGCCACGGCGAACAGCAATCACGCCCGTGGGTCGGCATCCGCCCCAGCATCCGCCCTTACAACCAGTGGCAGGTCCGGTCGGATTTCCCCGGGCTCCCCCGCTCCCCCGCCACGACGCCGCCGCCGCCGACCTACGCAACGACGTTCGGCAACGCGGCGTCAGCGCCGCCCGTATCCGCCGCCACCGGGTGTGTGCAGGACGAAGGCGTCACCGGGGTACACGTCCACGGAGGCGCAGCCCGCCATGGGTACGACGCTGCCGTCGGCCCGCTCGACGTGGTGTTCGCCCAGCGCGCCGGGCGAGCCGCCGGCCATTCCGTACGGCGGGATCCGGCGGTGCTGGGAGAGCACGCTGACGGTCATCGGTTCGCGGAAGCGGATCCTGCGCACGACTCCGTCACCGCCGTGCCAGCGTCCGGCTCCGCCGCTCCCGGTCCGTACCGAGAACTCTTCGACGAGGACCGGCAGGCGGAGCTCCAGTACCTCGGGGTCGGTGAGGCGGGAGTTCGTCATGTGGGTCTGTACGGCGGAGGCGCCGTGGAAGCCGGGCCCGGCGCCGGCGCCCGAGGCGACCGTCTCGTAGTACTGGTGGTGCTCGTTGCCGAAGGTGACGTTGTTCATGGTGCCGCTGCCCTCCGCCTGGGCGGACAGTGCCGCGTACAGGGCACCGGTGACGGCCTGGGAGGTCTCGACGTTGCCCGCGACGATGGCTGCGGGCGAGGCGGGAGCCAGCATGGAGCCGGGCGGGACGATGATCCGCAGCGGGCGCAGGCAGCCGTCGTTGAGGGGGATGTCCTGGGTGATGAGCGTGCGGAAGACGTACAGCACGGCTGCGGTGACCACGGAGGTCGGGGCGTTGAAGTTGGTGCCGAGCTGGGCCGAGGTACCGGTGAAGTCGACGGTCGCACAGCCCTGGACCGGGTCTGCGGTGACCCGGACGGCGATCACCGCCCCGGAGTCGGTGCGGTACCGGTACGTGCCGTCGCGCAGGGTCCTGACGGCCTCGCGGACGGCGGTCTCGGCGTTGTCCTGGACGTGCCGCATGTAGGACTGGACCACGTCGAGGCCGAAGTGGCGGATCATGCGGCCGACTTCCTCGACGCCCTTGGCGTTGGCGGCGATCTGGGCGCGCAGGTCGGCGAGGTTCGTTTCCGGGTTGCGGGAGGGGTGGCGTGCCCCGGTCAGCAGGGCCAGGGTCTCGGTCTCGCGCAGCCTGCCGTCCTGGACGAGCAGCCAGTTGTCGAAGAGGACGCCTTCTTCCTCGATGGTCCGGCTGTCGGCGGGCATGGAGCCGGGGGTCAGCCCGCCGATCTCGGCGTGGTGGCCGCGGGAGGCCACGAAGAACAGGATCCGGTCCGCCTGGGCGGTACCGTGCTCGCCGAAGACCGGGGTGATCACGGTGATGTCGGGCAGGTGGGTGCCGCCGTGGTAGGGATCGTTGACCCCGTAGGCGTCTCCGCGGCGCATGGTTCCGGCCCGGCGGCGCACGATCTCGCGGACGGCCGTCCCCATGGAGCCCAGATGCACGGGGATGTGCGGCGCGTTCGCGACCAGGTTGCCCTCGGGGTCGAACAGGGCGCAGGAAAAGTCCAGCCGCTCCTTGATGTTGACGGACTGGGCGGTGGCGGCCAGTCGGGCGCCCATCTGCTCGGCGACGGAGACGAACTGGCTGTTGAAGATCTCCAGCATGACGGGATCGGCACGGGTTCCCAGCTCGGCCCTGGCGGGCGGGGTCTGGCGTTCCAGGCGCAGGTGGCCGGTGTCGGTGACCGTGGCCTGCCAGCCCGGGTCCACGACGGTGGTGGCGTTCGCCTCGGTGATGACCGCAGGCCCCTGCAGGGTCGCACCGGCGCGCAGTCGTTCGCGCCGGCGGAGCGGGACCGTCTGCCAGCTGCCCCCCGCGTGGATACGGGTGGTCTTCTCACCGTCCTGGTCGGTGGCGGCGTCGGGCCCTTGCCACAGGTCCGGTGGTGATGTGATCGTCCGGGCCTCGCAGGACAGGGCGTCGACCACCAGCGGACGGTTCAGCAGGAACGAGTACAGCGTGCGGTGGCGTGCGGTGAACTCGTTCTCCATGGTGGTCGCATCGGCCAGCGCAACGGTGACGGGTGTGTCGGTGCCGTCGTAGCGCAGCCTCACCGAGTGCCGGACGCGAACGCCGGCCTCGGGGACATCCTCACCGCGCAGCACGCTGCGGGCCTCGGATTCGAGTTCCGACGCGGTGGCGCGGACCTGCGCCATGCCCGCCTCGTCGAGGGTGAGTTCGAGGGAGCGTTCCCGTACGGCCGTGACGTCCGCGAGTCCGATGCCGACCGCGGACAGGACTCCGGCCAGGGGCGGTACGAGCACGGTGCGGATGCCGAGGGAGTCGGCGACCGCGCAGGCATGCTGGCCTCCGGCGCCTCCGAAGGAGGTGAGGGCGTAGCGCCGGACGTCGTGGCCGCGTTGTACGGAGATGCGTTTGACGGCTGCCGTCACGTTCGCCACGGCGACCTGAAGGAAGCCCTCGGCCACCTCCTCCGGGGTCCTGAGGTCGCCGGTGGCCACGTGGATCCGGTCGGCCAGGGCGGCGAACTCCCTTCGTACGACGGCCTCGTCGAGGGGCTCGTCGCCGCCCGGGCCGAAGACCCGGGGGAAGTGGGCGGGCACGATGCGCCCCAGCATCACGTTGGCGTCGGTGACGGTCAGCGGACCGCCCGCGCGGTAGCAGGCTGGACCCGGTTGCGCGCCGGCGGAGTCCGGGCCCACGCGGTAACGGCCACCCGCGAAGCGCAGTACGGAGCCGCCGCCCGCGGCGACGGTGTGGATGTCGAGCATCGGCGCCTGGAGGCGGATGCCCGCGACCTGGGTCGTGGTCACTCGGTCGAAGGTGCCTGCGAAGTGGGAGACGTCGGTGGACGTGCCCCCCATGTCGAAGCCCACGACGTGGTCGTGGCCGGCCTGTTGGGACAGCCGGGCCATGCCGACGATGCCTCCGGCCGGACCGGAGAGGATCGCGTCCTTTCCGAGGAGACGGTCCGCGGCGGCGAGCCCTCCGTTGGACTGCATGAACATCACGGGGACGCCCTCGAGCTGCCGCGTCACCTGGCGGACGTATCGGTGCAGGGCCGGCGAGAGGTACGCGTCGGCCACCGCCGTATCCCCGCGTGGGACCAGCCTGGTCAGTCTTCCGGTGGCCCCGGAGAGGGAGATCTGGGTGAAGCCGATGCGGTCGGCGAGCTCCCCGATCGCCCGCTCGTGGGCAGGATGAAGGGCGCTGTGCAGACAGACCACGGCGACGGCGCGGATCCCGTCGTCGTACGCCTCCTGGAGGTCGGCGGCGAGGGTGTCGAGGTCCGGCGGGCGCAGGACCTCGCCCTGTGCGGTGACGCGTTCGTCGACCTCGACGACGCGCTCGTACAGGGGTTCGGGGAGGTTGATCGCCCGGTCGAAGAGGTGCGGCCGGTTCTGGTACCCGATCCGGAGGGCGTCGCGAAAGCCTCGGGTGACGACCAGGACGGTGCGCGCACCGCCGCGTTCGAGGAGCGCGTTGGTGGCGACAGTGGTTCCCATGCGTACCGCCTGGACCGCTGCCGGGGGGATGGCCTCGCCCGGGCGAAGGCCGAGCAGGGTGCGGATGCCCTCCACCGCCGCGTCGCGATAGCGGCCGGGGTTCTCGGAGAGGAGTTTGAGCGTGCTCAGGCCGCCGTCGGGCGTCAGGGCGACGACATCGGTGAAGGTGCCGCCCCTGTCGATCCAGAACTGCCGGCCGGGCCGGGGTGTGATGGCCATGTCCGTGGCGCTCCTTCCCGTGTCCTCCCTGCCGGGCGACCGCCCACTGCCCAGCATGGCCGGTGTGCGTGCCGCGGGGGCGGCGCCACACGCCGGGCCGCTGCGGTCGGGCACGCACGCTCCATACTGGACGGGCAGCGCCGGACAGCCCGGGAGGTGACCGTTCGTGATCCCGATGGCACTGGGTGTGTGTCGTGAGTCCGCTCCGGGCGACCGTCGTGTGGCGCTCGTCCCCCGTGCCGTGCGCGAGGTCCAGGCCATGGGGCTGGACGTGCTCGTCGAGTGCGGTGCGGGGGAGGGAGCAGGGCTGCCCGACCGTGCCTACCGTGCGGCAGGTGCCAAGGTCGTCACGCGCAGCGAGGTCCTCTCCAAAGCCGCGGTCGTCGCGGGCATACGGGTACCCGTCGGGTGCGCATTCCGCCGCGGACAGGCCGTCGTGGCTCTTGTGGACCCGATGAGCGCCCTGTTCCAGGTGCGGCGGTGGGCTGACGAGGGGCTGACCGTGATCGGCCTGGACCTCGTACCCGAGGATCCGGCTGCGGCAAGGGCCTTCGATGCCGTCGCGTCGCTGGACCGGCTGGCCGGCTACAAGGCGGCCCTGCTCGCGGCCGACCTCCTCGACCGGCCCGTTCCGGCCGGTCGCACCCCGGGGTTCTGCTCCGCCGCGGCGCGAGTCCTGGTCATCGGACGGGGCACGGCCGCGCTGCAGGCGGCGCAGACCCTGCGCGACTTGGGGGCCGAGGTGTTCACGGGTGACAGCCGTCCCGGTGGCGGAGCGCCGGGTCCCGAGACCATGGACGTCGTCATCGCGACGGCCGGGTCCGGGTACCGCGGGCGGCCACCGACCCTGGTGACGGCCCGGTCTCTCGCCGGCATGCGGCCGGGTTCCGTGGTCGTCGACCTGTCCGCCGGTCCGGACGGCGGCACCGTGGCAGGCGTACGCGCCGGGGCCGTGTCGACCGCGGGCCGGGGGGTGGTGGTGGCCGGCGCGGGCCGGCTCGCCGAGCAACTGCCCCGCGCAGCCTCCGAGGCCTTCTCGCACCATGTCGTCGCGCTGCTGCATCACGCCGTGTCGGACGGGGAGCTGTGGATCGATCCGGCTGACCCCGCCCTGGCGGCCGTGCTGCTCACGCACGGCGGACTGGTCAGACAACCGGACGTATGGCGCTCGATCCTGACCGAGACTGCCGCGGCGGGGCTGCCCTGACCTGGGTGGGCGTGGGGCCACCGACGACGCGAGCACCGCTCGTCACGGCCTCCGCGCGTCCCCGCGCAGCTGATCGGCGGTGCGGGCCATCGCTGCCGCCCGCTGTGCGCACTCCTCGTAGCAACGGCCCAGTACCGCCGCGTCCACCGCATCGGACACGGGACAGAGCGGGCCGCCCGTCAGCAGCAAACGGCTCAGCGCGAGCTGGCGCACCGCGATGTCCGCCAGGTCCCGGTCCAACACGGCCGAGGGCGCCGTCAGGTGAAGGACGTCACCGGCCCGCGCCATCAGCCGAAGACAGGCCTCGCCGAGATCCCGCACGGGCTCCCGGACCGTTTCGGCGAGCGGGGGACCGGATTCCCGTGCCCCTGCGATGTCCCCTACCTGCTCGATCAGGACACCGATCCGTCCCGCGTCCTCCGTCACGTAGAGCGCCGTGAGAACTGACTGACGGTCCGTCTCCTGATCCGAGCCGCCGAGTCCGGCGGAGGCGATGTCAGCGGCCTCGCTCCGAAACGCGCGCAGTGTTCTGGCCATGACCGCCATGCGACGCTCGAAGTCCGGAGCGCCGACCGCGGCGACCGCGGCCGTGGCGGATTCCAGTGCGGCGTGCGACCGGTGCAGCAGGCCCGCTACGCGGCCGGCGTCCCGATCCGTCTCGGGACGAGCGGTTTCACCCACGTCGAGCTCCTCGTGTTGACGCCGGGGCCGGTGCTGCGCCTGCAGCCGCTGCACGGCTGACGGCCTGCTCCGGGCATTGTGCTGGCCCTGTGGCCGGGAAGGTCTGCCGGGTCGCGGCGTCCGGTGCGGTGCACCGCACGGCGCGGGGCCGTGGCCCGTACGGGACGTGCCGGCGCGGTCCGACAGCGCGGCGAGGTGCCGCGCCGGGAGCCGCGACCCGGTGGACCCCGCCGGTCACAGCACCGGCCGGCGACGCGTCCGCGGCAGCCGTGTGGTGGAAGGCCGGCGCCACCCTCACCGGGTTTGACGCCGCACGGTCGTGGCGGTGAACACCGCCGTGGCACCGGCGGTGACCGCCAGCAGCACGTATCCCCAGCTGTAGTCGTCTGCGGCTCCGTAGATGGCGCCCATGACCAGGGGCGGGAAGAAGCCGCCCAGACCTCCGGCGGCCCCGACGACACCGGTGACCGAGCCGACGCTCTCCGGGGGCACGAGGCGGGCGACGAGTGCGAACACGGCGCCCGACGCCGTGCCCAGGGCGGCCGCCATTGCGAGGAAGTCGAGCGTGGCGATGGGGATCAGCGGCAACTCGAAGGAGGCGAGGAGGGCGAGTGCGCACACGGTCGCGTACGAGGTGATGAGGACGGGCACGGGGTGCCGACGGTCGGAGAGCCATCCGCCGATCGGGCGCATGGCGACCGCGAGGACGACGAAGCCGGCGGTGCGCAGGGCCGCGTCGGACCGTCCGAGGTCGTATGCGGTGGTGAGGTAGGTGGGCAGGTAGACGCTGAACGCGACGAAGCCGCCGAAGGCCACGGCGTAGAGGAAGGCCAGTTGCCCGGTGGCGGGCATCCGCAGGGTCTCCGTGGTGCGCGCGAGCAGGGAGCCGGCGGGCACGACCCGGCCCGGTCTGTCGCGCAGGAGGAGGTGGGCTGCGGCGGCGTACGCGACCAGGAGGCAGGCGACCAGGTCGAAGGGAAAGGAGGGCCCGACGGCATCGGCCAGCTGCACGGTGGTGAAGGACGACAGGGCGGTACCACCCGTGCCGACGCCGAAGATCCCCAGTGCCAGTCCGCGCCGCTCCGGCGGGTACCAGGCATTGACGAACGGCACACCGACGGCGAACGCCGTCCCGCCCAGGCCGAGGAAGAACCCGCCGATGAGCACCTCGGCCAGCGAGTCGGCCAGATGGCCGAGGTAGAGAACGGGCAGGACGGTGAGGCCCGCGACGAGCGGGAACATCCGGCGGGCGCCGAGGCGGTCGGTGAGGGCGCCTACGGGGATCCGGCCGAGCGAGCCGACGATCACCGGTACCGCCACGACGAGGGCCTGCTGAAAGGAGGTCAGGTCCAGGTCGTCCCGGAGGGTCGGGCCGAGTGGTGCCAGCAGGGCCCACGCCCAGAAGCACAGCAGGAACCCCGCCGTGGCCAGAGCGAGCATCCGCGTCGACCGTGCGGATCCGTCCGTCTGACCTGCTTGCGGTGTCGGCCTGCGGCTCAAGGCAACGTCTCCTTCGCAAGGCGGGTTGCCCCGCTCTTCGGCTCGCTCACGATGCTGACGCGTGCCCGGCCCGTCTCTTCGCGCGACTCGCCCGCAGCTGAGGATGATGCTCATCCCGTACGGCCGGACGCCGGTCGTGAGCGACGTGATGACGCCGACGGTCGTGGCCGTCGGACGCGACCGTCAGCGGCCCGCCCTCGGGGAGGTCGTCCGGACCACGGAGCAGGGGAAGGTCGGTGCCGTGCCCTGCCGGTCCTGGAGGGCGCAGGGCCCGCCACTCACTCTTCGGCCGGACTGATGCGGCGCCCGGTGAGGCGCGTGGGCCGGATCGACACCCACATCTCGCGCTCGCCCCCCGCCCACGGTCTGGTGTGGGCACGCTCGGCCAGCCGCCGAACCTCGTCGGGATCCGTGACGACCCGTGCGGGGCCGACGGCGAGCACGCTCCAGCCCTGGCTCATGGCTACGTCCACATGGTCGACCTCGAACGCGACGTCCGATCCCACGGCCGCCGCAGGGGCCGAGTCCGGCGCGGTCCGGAAGGCGATCGCACCGTCGATGACCTCGTAGTTCACCGGGACGACCGCCGGGCCGTCGGGCGTCGAGACCGCGACGCGGCCCACGCCGTGCGTGGAGAGCCGGGCGCGGCATTCGTCGGGGCCGAGGTCCCGCAGCTGAGGGTGGAGGAGCGCCTGGCCCCGGCCGGGGGGCAGATCCGAGCCGCTCCCGCGCAGGGCTGCGACGCTCGTGCCGAGCGCGTCGGCCAGCCTGATGAGACTGGCCGGGCTCGGGTCGGCCGGCCGTTCTTCGAGGTACGCCAGGTAGTCCGGCGCCATTCTGGCGCGGCGAGCTGTCTCCGGCCGGGTCAGCCCTTGTCGCCTGCGTTCGGCGGCGACGCGTCGGCCGATGTCTCCGGGGTGGGGACGGCCCGCGGGCGGGGTTCCGGGCCCGGCATCCACCTGTTCGCCTACGCTCCCGGGCGGCCGGTGTTCGAGGTGTCGGACATGCGCGTCGGGTCCGGGAAACACGAGCGTGACCTCGCCCGTGTCCGACCAGCGCACGTCGTAGGGAGGGGTGCCGTCCTCGTGGTGGAGTCCGACGATCTCGCCGTCGCGCCTGGTAGCGCCGGTGGCCGTGCTTTCGACAATGAGTTGATCGCCGCGTTCAGCTCGCATGATCGCCGCCGTTTCCTCAGGATGTTGCTGTACCCAACGTGCCACGCGCGGTGTGCCACCGCACGGGTGGGAGGCCCCGATCCGGAGAGACGAGCGGGCCGGTCTCGGCCGGCCGACCCCAGGCGGGTCCTGCGCGGCCTCCTTCCCGGTGGCCGGCTCCGGACACGCCGGAGACGTGATCACCCCTTGCTGTCACCCCGCGGAACGGAGAAAGAGATGCACCACCGCACGGTCGCAGAGCTCATGACCCGGGACGTCGTGCGGGCACGACGCGACATGCCTTTCAAGGAAATCGTGAAGCTGTTGGCGGACAACGACGTGACCGCCGTACCGGTGGTCGACGAGCTGGACCGTCCCATGGGCGTGGTGTCCGAGGCGGACCTGCTGCGCAAGTCCTCCGCACAGGCCGATCCGTCCGGACGGACACCGATTCCGCATCTGGAGGCGTGGGAGCGGGCCAAGGCCGAGGGCGCGAGGGCCGAGGAGCTGATGTCGGCTCCCGCCGTGTGCGCCCGTCCGGACTGGACCGTGGTCGAGGCCGCCCGTCTGATGGCGGTCCAGAACGTCAAGCGACTGCCCGTGGTCGACGAGACGGACAGGCTCCGGGGCATCGTCAGCCGCGGCGACCTGCTGCGGGTCTTCCTGCGTCATGACGACGCCATCCGCGACGAGATCACCGGAGACGTGCTGCAGCGGACGATGGGCCGTGTTGCCGCGGAAGTGACGGTCGAGGTGCGCGAGGGGCGGGTGTCCCTCGGCGGCTCCGTCGAGGCCAAGAGCCTGATCCCCGTCATCGAGCGGCTGTGCCGAAGTGTTGACGGCGTGGTGTCGGTCTCCGGGGACATCAGGTACGGGACCGACGACTCCCGGAGTTCCCCCGCCGACTCATGAGGGTGAAGCCGCGCAAGCGGGGTGAAGCCACGCGAGCGCCCCGGTCCTCGGCGTACGAGTGCGCCACCGTGCCCGCCGCGGGCACGCTTTCGGCGGAGCGCGGCGACATCACCCGTCCGGCGCGAAAGCCCGCCTCGCGCCGAGCCGGGCGGGCCGTGAGCCGCCCCGTAGCCCATACGGGTGCGCCGCGGGAAGAAGTCCACGACCGGGTGTCCCGCCGGCAGCGGGCACCCGCCCCGCGGCGTTCGAGGCGATCGCCTTCTGGCAGCCCGGCTGTCGGGCGGCCGATTGCCGACGAGGGGGCTGCCCGTCCGGGCTCCCGCCCCACCGACCACATGCGCCGAAGAACGATGTGAGGTACTCCTCGAATGGGGAAGCGGCGTTCTCGGCCCGAAGGCTCGGACGTCGCACATCGGCCCCTTGCAGGTACACACGAGACGGAGGCAGTTGCCATGGAGCCAGTCGTCACCGTGGGGCTCGACGGCTCACCCGAGAGCCTGGCAGCCGCTCGTTGGGCCGCCGACGAGGCCGAGCACCGCAGACTCACGCTGCGCCTGCTGCACGCATGGCCCTTGCTGGCGCCGGAACCGACCCGTGTGCCCTCGGAGATCGATCAGAACTACTGGGCGAAGCGGCTCGTACACAACGCGCGCGCGGAGCTTCAGGCCCACCATCCGGGCCTCACCATCGTCGGCAACCTGGTCCCCGACGACGCCGAGACCGCCCTGCTCCACGCGGCGTCGGAGTCCGAGCTGCTCGTGCTCGGGTCACGCGCGATGGAGCCCGTCGCGAGCTACTTCCTGGGCGACATCAGCATGCCCGTCGTCGCACGGGCTGATCGGCCGGTGGTCCTGGTGCGTGCCGAAGCGGGCGGAAAAGAGCCCTCGCCCACTGCTGCAGGCGCCGTCGTGGTGGCGCTGAAACTGCACGGCCCCTGCGACGACCTGCTCGGATTCGCCTTCGAGGCTGCCGCGAGGCGCGGCGCGCCTCTCCGCGTCGTCCACGGCCGGAGCCTGCCGGTCCATGCGCACACCCCCTGGGGCGTGGACCACAACGTCACCAAGGAGATCACCGAGGAGGCGCAGGAGCAGCTGGACAAAGTCCTCCGCTCCTGGCGCGAGAAGTTCCCGGGCGTGGAGCTCGTCGACGACATCCGTCTCAAGAGCCCCGCCGAGGCCGTCGTACGGGCCGCCGAAGGGGCCGGGCTGCTGGTCGTGGGCCGCCGCAAGCACCGTGCCGCCCTGGCACCGCGCCTGGGCCCGGTGGCCCATGCGGCCCTGCACCATGCGCAGTGCCCCATCGCCGTGGTTCCCCATGACTGAGCACAGCCGTCACGGGGAGCCGGCCCCGTCGGCGCAGCGGACCGACGCGTCCGTGCTCCGGACCGGTGCCGCCCTCGACGTGCCACTGCTCCCGCGGGCGGAGGTGCGCGAAACCCACACCGCGATCGTGTTCTTCGCCGGCGACCGCGCCTACAAGGTCAAGAAGCCGGTCGACCTGAAGTTCCTGGACTACACGACCGTGGAGAAACGGCGGGCCGCGTGCGAGCGGGAAGTCGCTCTCAACCGCCGCTTCGCGCCCGACGTCTACCTGGGTGTCGGTGAGATCCGGGTCCCGCACGCGGAAGCACCCGAGCCCCTCGTGGTGATGCACCGCATGCCGGCGGAGCGTCGCCTGTCCCGGCTCGTACAGGACGGCGCGCCGGTCGACGATGCCCTGCGGGCCATTGCCCGGCTGCTCGCTGCCCGTCACGCGGACGCGCCCCGCAGTCCGGAGGTGGACGCGCAGGGAACGCGGGACGCGCTGTCCTCTCGCTGGGAGGCGAGCTTCGCGCAGGTCCGCGCGCTGGCCGAAGACGGCCACGTGCCCGACGGCGTGGAGGAGATCGAACGGCTGGTACGCCGCTATCTCGCCGGCCGTGAACCGCTGTTCGACCTGCGCATCAAACAAGGCCGGACGGTGGACGGCCACGGGGACCTGCTCACCGAGGACATCTTCTGCCTCGACGACGGCCCGCGTCTCCTGGACTGCCTGGAGTTCGACGACCACCTTCGGTACGTCGACGGCCTCGACGACGCCGCGTTCCTCGCCATGGACCTGGAACAGCTCGGTGCCCCGGACGCCGCGGCGCTCTTCCTCGCCTGGTACGGCGAGTACTCCGGCGACCCGGCACCGCCCTCCCTGCGGCACCACTACGTCGCCTACCGCGCCTTCGTCCGCGCCAAGGTCTCCCTGATCCAGGCGCGCCAGGGCGCGCCCGGGACGGACCTCGCCGCACGCCGACTGATCACGACGACCCTGCGTCACCTGCGGACCTCCGCCGTCGGCCTGACACTCGTCGGCGGGCTCCCCGGCAGCGGGAAGTCCACGCTCTCCGGCGCGCTGGCCGATCGCCTGGGCGTCACGCTGCTCAGCAGCGACCGGCTCCGCAAGGAGCTGGCGGGCATCCCGGCGGACCAGCCCGCTGCCGCCGCCTACGGCGAGGGCCTGTACACCCCCGAGTGGACCGCCAGAACGTATACGGCCCTGCTCGACCGGGCATCCGCCCTGCTGTCCCTCGGCGAGTCCGTCGTCCTGGACGCCACCTGGTCCGCCGCGGGGCAGCGCGAAGCCGCCCAGCGTACGGCCGACCGCACCAGCGCCGACCTCGTGGCCCTGCACTGCCGGGTTCCGGTCGACGTGGCGGCGGCCCGGCTGGACACGCGCGCCCACGGGGCGTCCGACGCCGACGCGGAGGTGGCCACCGCCATGGCGGAGAAGGAGCCGCCGTGGGCCGAGGCCGTCACGGTCGACACCAGCGGCTCCTTGGAGGCCGCGGTCTTCCAGGCGCTGGCCGCCGTACGCCCGTACGGCAGCGGCCAGGCCCCTGTCTTCCGCCGGCCCTACATGGAGCCCGGATAGGCCCTGTGTACGCCGGGCCGGGAACGAAGCCGGACCGTTGCCGTCCTTCAACGAGCCGGGCGGCGGCCCTGCGAAGAGCTGCCTCCAATCCATGCCCCCTGCGGAAAGGGGGCTGGTCGGCCCTTCGATCGGGACCGATCGGCCCTCCTTCCCGCGGCCGGGCGGGGGTGCCATGGAACTGAGCAGCCCTCGGCTCGATGGTGCCGGGGAGCTGCCGCCACCCGCACGGGGCCGGGGACCGGGTCTTCCGCGCCGGGAGTCCCCGCCTGCCGGATGCGCTGTCGCGTGTTCTCACGGCCGCGCCCTGAATCCGGACGGGCCCGTCGCAGTGCGGCACGGGGCGCGCTCGGCGACTCTGGAAGCAGTGTCGAGAGGAGTCGCCCCGTGCGCTGGGAGACGATCCACAAGGACACCCCGCCGGGCGTCACGCCTCATCTCGCCGACTACGACCGGGCGCGTTCCGAGTTCACCTGGTCGCAGGCCCGTACCGCGCTGGCCGGGCTGCCCGGTGGCGGGCTCAACATCGCCCACGAGGCGGTCGACCGGCATGCCGGGCCGGATCACGGTGACAAGGTGGCCCTGCGGTGCGTCGCGCGTGACGACACCGTCTCGACGGTCACCTACGCCGGGCTGGCCCGTCGTACCGCCCGCTTCGCGAACGTCTTGCGCTCGCTCGGCGTCGGCCGCGCAGCCCGGGTGTTCACCCTGCTGGGCCGCTGTCCCGAGCTCTACACCGCGGTGCTCGGCACGCTGAAGAACACCAGTGTGCTGTGCCCGCTCTTCTCCGCCTTCGGACCCGACCCGGTGGAACAGCGGCTGCGGCTCGGCGACGCCCGCGTACTGGTGACGACCGCGGCCCTGTACCGGCGCAAGGTCGCCGACCGGCGGGCATCGCTCCCGGGTCTCCAGCACGTGCTCATCGTCGGGCCCGGTTCCGAGGACCTTCCCGGCACCGCCTCCTTCGACGCGCTGATGGCTTCGGCGTCCGACGGCTTCACCATCCCGCCGACCTCCCCCGAGGACATGGCTCTGCTGCACTTCACCAGCGGAACCACCGGGACGCCCAAGGGCGCGATCCACGTCCACGAAGCGGTGGTCGCCCACTACGCCACGGCGGCGTACGCGCTCGATCTGCACCCGCAGGACGTGTACTGGTGCACCGCCGATCCCGGCTGGGTCACCGGCATGTCGTACGGGATCATCGCCCCGCTCGTCCACGGTGTGACCGTCGTCGTCGACGAGGGCGATTACGACGCCCGACGCTGGTACCGGATCCTCGGCGAGCAGCGTGTCAGCGTCTGGTACACGGCACCCACCGCCTTGCGCATGCTCATGCGCTCCACACCCCGCCAGGGCCCGTACGACCTGCCGCGCTCGTACGACCTGTCGGCGCTGCGGTTCATCGCCTCCGTCGGCGAGCCCCTGAACCCCGAGGCCGTGATGTGGGGCCAGGACGTGCTGGGCCTTCCGGTGCACGACAACTGGTGGCAGACCGAGACCGGCTGCATCATGATCGCGAACTATGCCGCCTGCGACATCAGGCCCGGCTCGATGGGGCGACCACTGCCCGGGGTCGAGGTGACCGTCCTCGAACGCGGGGACGACGGCCGGGCACTGACCACCAACGGCAGGGTCACCGAGGTGGAAGGCCCGGACACGGAGGGCGAGCTGGCGCTCCGGCCGGGCTGGCCGTCCATGTTCCGCGGCTATCTGCACGACACGGAGCGGTACGAGGCGTCGTTCGCCGACGGCTGGTACCTCACCGGCGATCTGGTCAAGCGCGATGCGGACGGCTGGTACTGGTTCGTCGGGCGCGCCGACGACGTCATCAAGTCGGCGGGGCACCTGATCGGCCCGTTCGAGGTGGAGAGCGCGCTGATGGAGCACCCGGCGGTCGCGGAGGCCGGCGTGATCGGCCGGCCGGACCCGGTCGCCGGGAACATCGTCAAGGCGTTCGTGTCGTTGCAGCCCGGCACGGAAGCGACCCCCGTGCTGGAGCGTGAGCTGCTCGCCTTCGCCCGTCGCAGGCTCGGCCCGGCCGTCGCACCGCGGGAGATCGCCTTCGACCCGGACCTGCCCAAGACCCGCAGCGGCAAGGTCATGCGACGGCTGCTGCGCGCCCGCGAACTCGGGCTGCCCACCGGCGACCTGTCCACCCTGGAGGGATCCGCATGAGCCCCGTCCACGGCACCCGCGGACGAAAGTCCGCGCAGAACGCACAGACCGGGACCACAGCCACCCCCGCGCGGACCGGGGTCGCCGCGAAGGGTGCAGCCGGGGAGGGAACGCCCTCGGCCGACCGCGCGGCGGGCGGGCACCGGGGTGCGCTGCTGGTCTCCATGCTGCGCATCCGGCGCTTCGAGGAGCGATGCGTCGAGTTGTACAGCGCCGCGAGCATCCGCGGATTCGTCCACCTCTACATCGGCGAGGAGGCCGTCGCGGTCGGCATCAACGAGGCGCTCACTCCCGAGGACGCGGTGGTCTCCACCTACCGTGAGCACGGCCACGCGCTCGCCCGCGGGGTCCCCGCCGAGGCCGTCATGGCCGAGATGTACGGCAGGACGACCGGGTGCAGTGGCGGGCGGGGCGGGTCCATGCACCTGTTCGACGCGAGCCGCCGCTTCTTCGGTGGCAACGCCATCGTCGCCGGCGGTCTCCCCCTGGCCGCCGGTCTCGCCCTCGCCGACCGCATGCGCGAGCAGCCCCGCGTCACCTGCTGCTTCTTCGGCGACGGGGCCTTCGCCGAGGGTGAGTTCCACGAGACGGCCAACCTCGCGGCGTTGTGGCACCTGCCGCTGCTGCTGGTCTGCGAGAACAACCTCTACGCCATGGGAACGGCCATCGAACGGCACGAGGCACAGACCGATCTGGCCATGCGCGCCGCCTCGTACGGCATGGTCGCCTGGGCGGTGGACGGCATGGACGTCGAAGCCGTCGAGCAGGCGGCCCGCCGGGCCACCGAGAGCATCCGGGCAGGTGGCGGCCCTCACTTCCTGGAACTGCGCACCTACCGCTTCCGCGCCCACTCCATGTACGACCCCGACCGCTACCGGGACAAGTCGGAGGTCGAGCAGTGGAAGGGCCGGGACCCGGTCAAACGGCTCACGGAGCGCATGCGCGAGAACGGTGAGCTGGACGACGAGGAGCTCGCCCGGATCGAGCACCGGGTCACCGAGGAGGTCGACCGCGCCGTCGAAGCGGCCGAGCAGGCACCCGAGGAGCCGGTCGAGAGCCTGCTCCGCCATGTCACCAGTGCCTCGGCGGAGGTGAGCTGACCATGGGCGCCGCCCAGCCGGAGGAGGGGAAGACCACCTACCGGGAAGCGATGCGCGACGCACCCGTGGAGCGGGTGTGCAGCGCCGAGGTTCCCATTCCCTATGCCAGGCGGCTGGAGGAGGCCGCCCTGCCCCAGACCGCCGACATCGTCGCGGCGGCACGTCGGGCGGTGGACTGACCATGGCCGAGTTCACCATGCCGTCGCTGGGCGCCGACATGGACGAGGGCACACTCCTGGAATGGCTGGTGCAACCCGGCGACCGGGTCCGCAAAGGCGATCCCGTCGCGGTCGTCGAGACCGCGAAGTCCACGATCGAGGTGGAGTGCTTCGAGACCGGGACGATGGCGAAGGTGCTCGTCCAGCCGGGTGCCACGGTGCCGGTGGGCACGGCGCTCGCGCTGATCGAGGCGACCGCGGAGGAACCCGGGAAGACCGGGGGGAAACCTCCGGACCGGCGGGCGCCGAAGCCCACGGCGCCGCCCCTGCGGCCCGAACCCGCCGCCCCGGCTCCGGTACCGTCCGCCGACGGACGGGGACACGGCGAAGCGGGCCCCTTGACCCGGCACCTCGCGGAAGTCAGCGGCGTCGACCTGGAAGCCCTCCAGGGATCCGGACCGGGAGGCCGCGTGACCCGAACGGACGTCCGGCGAGCAGCGGCAGCCGAAGCCGCCACGACCGCCGCGCCGCCGTCGCGCATCCGGGCCACTCCGCTCGCCCGGCGACTCGCCGCCGAGCTGGGCGTCGACCTGGCCTCCGTGGCCGGCACCGGAAGGGACGGCGCCGTCCGCGCCGCGGATGTACGCAAGGCGGCCCCCGGACCGGCAGCCACGGCCGCAGCCGCGGCCACACGCCCCGTCGCCGCCCCACGCCCCGTCGCCGCCCCGGTGCCCCGTTCAGAGGTCCGGGCGGCCACCATGCGCCGGGCGATCGCCGGCCTGATGGCCCGCGCCAATCGGGAGATCCCGCACTACTACCTGTCCACGACCGTCGACATGGCCGCCGCCATGGGCTGGCTGCACGAGTACAACCGCCGCAGTCCGGTCGCCGAGCGGCTGCTTCCCGCCGCCCTGCTCCTCAAGGCGGCGGCCCTCGCGGCCCGGGAGGTCCCCGAGCTCAACGGCTTCTGGACCGACGACCACTTCACGGCGGGCGAGGGCGTACACCTCGGGGTGGCGGTGTCCCTGCGCGGCGGCGGGCTCATCGCCCCGGCCCTGCACGACGCCGACACCCTCGGACTCCCCCAGCTGATGACCGCCTTGAAGGACCTGGTCGCCCGCACCCGCACCGGCCGGCTCCGCGGCTCCGAGGTGTCCGACGCCACGATCACGGTCACCAATCTCGGCGATCAGGGAGTGGAAGCCGTCTTCGGCGTCATCCACCCACCGCAGGTGGCCCTGGTCGGCTTCGGCCGGGTCGTCGACCGGCCGACCGCCGTCGACGGCCTGCTGGGCGTGCGGCCCGTGGTCACGGCCACCCTGTCGGCGGACCACCGCGCGACGGACGGCGCCGTCGGCGCCCGCTACCTGACAGCGGTCGAACGTCACTTGCAGAGGCCGGAGCAGCTATGAACCGCACAGAAGCACTGGTCATCGTCAAGGAGTCGATGGCAAGCGTCGTCCCCGGCGCCGACTTGGACGCCCTGGGCCCCGACGACACGTTCCGCGACGTCCTCGAAATGGACTCCCTGGACTTCCTGAGTTTCGTCGAGACCCTCAGCGGACGGACCGGTGTCCGCATCGACGACGAGGACGCACCACGGCTCACCACCCTTTCCGGCAGCGCCGCCTTCCTCGTCGACCGTACAGAGTGAGGGAGAGGGAGAAGCGGGAGAAGCGGGAGAAGGGGCCGGGGCGATGACGGCGGGCAAGGAGACGGTACGGCTCTCGGGCGCGCGGACGACCATGCTGTACACGCTCTACTTCCGTGCGCTCGACAGCCGTACGGAGGATCCCTTGGTCGGGGATCCGTACGCCGACGTGGTCTTCGGGCGGCTTGAGGGGTACAACCGGCTGCTGGTCAGGCTGTCCGCCGGCGATCGCTACGTCGGGCTGCTGCGGGCCAGGCGGATCGACCGGATGACCCGCGAGTACCTGGCCGCGCACCCGGATGCCATCGTGCTGCATCTCGGCTGCGGGCTGGACAGCCGGGCGCTGCGTCTCGACGTTCCACCGACGGTGCGTTGGTACGACCTCGACCATCCGGAGGTCATCGACATCAGGCGCCGGCTCTACCCGGAGAAGGAGGGCTGTCGCACGATCGGATCATCGGTGACCGAGGCGGCCTGGCTGGAGTCGATCCCCGACGACGGACCCGTGCTCGTGATCGCCGAGGGCCTCGTGATGTACATCTCCGAGGCCGAGGTCAAGGCGCTGTTCCGACGGTTGCTCGCCAAGTTCGAGCATGCGGAGCTCATCTTCGACGTGCTGCTGCCGTGGCTGACGAGAACCACGAGACTGCTCGGCTGGGGAATCGACGATCCAAAGGGCTTGGAGGCATGGGACCCGAGGCTGGAATACGTCGAGCACACGGCGATCCTCCTCGACTATCCCCTGATACCGGCCAGGCGGTATCGCCGCGCATACCGCCTCCTGACCCGATTCCGGTGGTTCGGCGACGCCTTCCGGCTGTTGCACTACCGCTTCTGACGCAAGGGCTCAGCTGCGGAATCGGGGCTGACGCCTTCGGCCGCGGGGCCGGCGTCCGCCCGCGTACGGCGCCTCCCCCCCGCAGGCCCCCGCCTCGCTCGCGCTCCGCGTCGGGCGGTCAGGGGAAGGCCGTGCCGCGGTAATCACGCCGGGACGGCAGTCCGGGCAGCACGGTGCCGGCCGGTGGCCGCCGGTCCGCGGGCTCCTTGCGCGCCGGACGGCGGGCGAGGGCCGCGACGATGTCGGCCGCGGTCAGCAACCCGGCGAGACGCCCGTCTTCGGCCAGCACCGGGAGGGCGTGGTGTACGCCATGAGGTCGACCGCGTGGCGCACGGTCTGTTCCGCGTGCACGAGCGCCGGCCCGCGGCCTCGAAGGATGTCGTCCACCCGCACGGCGGACAGCGAGACGGCGGGCGCCGCACAGGCGACGGCCACATCGGCCCTGTCCAGCAGGCCGGCACAGCGACCGTCCGACCGCACCACCGGAAGGTGACGGGCTCCCGACCGTTGGAGCAGTTCCCAGGCCACGAGCACGCTTTCGCCGGCGTCGACGGTGACAGCAGCGGGACGCATCACGGCGGCGACCGGTCGTGCCAGTACTTCCTGCTGCTCTTCCATGACCGTCTCCTCGGTCGTACGGGTCGTACGGGTCGGGCCGGGGCTGGCCCGGGCTGGCCCGGGCTGGCCGGGGCTGGCCGGGTCGACGGACGTGCCCCTTACAGGATCGGCGCTTCTTGCTCCATCGGCAGGGTGGGCCCCGCTCACGTGGGCCCCCTCCGTATCCGTCGTGGGGGGCTACGCGCCCCGGCCGCCTCCGCGCCGGCGCGGAGTCGTCGTCATCAGCCACGTGACCGTGCGGCTGACGTCCGACGCGGAGACGATGCCGGCCAATCGGTCCTCTTCGAGCACCAGGACGCGATGCTCCGCACCCGGCTGGACGCGAGGCAGCAGATCCGCCAGCGGATCGTCCGGGCCGACGACCACGACCCGCGACAGCGGCACCATGACCTGCTCCACCGTCACGGCGTCCCGCCGGTCCTCCGGCACCCTGTCGGCCAGGTCCAGAGTCATGAGGCCGACGGGCGCGGAGTCACCGCCGGTCACCGGGAACGCCGAGTGGCGATAGCGGTACCGGGGGCCGGCCAGAAAGCCGGCGATCGTGAGGCCGGCCGGCACCGTCACCGGGTCCGCCGTCATGGCCTGTCGTACCGGCACCCCGGCGAGCACGCCGCGCAGCTGCGCCTGCTGTCCCTCCACGGTGGCGGCGGTGGCCAGGAACCAGCCGACCATGACCAGCCACAGTCCGCCGGCCACATCTCCCCGCGCGAACAGCAACAGGCCCACCACCGTCAGGAACCAGCCGAAGGCCCGTCCGGCGGCGGTCGCCCCCGCGGTCGCGCGCAGCCGGTCGCCGGTACGCCACCACAGGAAGGCGCGCAGCAGCCGTCCGCCGTCCAGCGGGGCGGCCGGGATGACGTTGAACACCGCCAGCAGGATGTTGATCGCGGCGAGCCAGGCCAGCGCCTCGACGGCCGGTCCCGGCGCGGACGCCGTGTCGAGCAGCCACGCGGCAAGCGCGAAGAGCCCTCCCAGGACGAGGCTGACCAGTGGGCCGACGGCCGCGATCCGCAGCTCCGTCGCCGGGTTCGGCGCCTCGGTCTTGAGCCGGGCCGCACCGCCGAGCAGCCAGAGGACGATGTCGTCGACCTCGATCCCGCCACGCCGGGCGAGGATCGCGTGCGCCAGCTCGTGCGCGAGCAGCGAGGCGAAGAAGACCACGGCGGCCAGGAACCCGACCGACCAGTACACCGGCCAGACGTGGCCCGGGTACGCCTGGGGCAGGCGGCCCTGTGCGAGCCCGAGGACGATCACTGCGAAGACGAGCAGAACGCTCCAGTGGACCCCGATCCGGATCCCTGCGATCCGCCCCAGAACGAATGTCGGCCGCATGGTCTCTCCCAACGTCAGGCGCGTGACGATCCCGGTGCCACCGCTCCCCCGGTGGCCGAGGCCCACCGTCTGCGGACGGATTCCTCGTGCTCCGCCTGCTCCAGCCCCTGTTCCGCGGCGGCCAGTTCTGCGCTCAGCCGGGGGATCCAGTAGTGGCTCAGAATGCGGACGCGTTGCCGCGTCCTGCGGACCTCCGCCGACACGAGGCGCGACGACTCGTGCGCGGCCGCGTACTCGGCGGCCGCTTCGACCACGTCGCGGTAGGCCGCGGCGGCCCGCACCAGGGCGCTGTTGCGGGGCGGCGCATCGTCCGGCGAGCGGGCGGCGGGTGCGCACGTCACGCCGGCGGGGTGCCGTACGCCCATGGCGGTCGTGTACGCGACCGTGACCGTTGCCCGGTCGGCCGCGGCCCCTTGGGCAAGGGCGTCCTCCCCGCTCAGCAGCATGCCGCGCAGCAGCCACGTCTCGGCCTCGCGAAGCCGGGACGACCAGCGCCGGGCCGCGGCTTCCTCGGCCTCCCGCAGCGCTCGTTCCCGCCCCAGCAGGAACATCAGCTTGCGCTCCAGTACGCCGGATCCCCGCTGCGCCGTTTCGAGACGCAGGCGCAGTCGCAGTCGGCCCGCCCGTCCCGGTGGGAGTCGTCGCCCGCTCATCCGTCCTGCTCCGCGCCGGCCGATCCCGTCCAGGCCTTGAGCAGGGCCTCCGGAAGCATCCCGAGTTCGCTCTCGGGCAGCGTCAGAAGCACGTGCAGGGCCGCGTCGAGCGATTCGTTCAGGGAGCGCGGCTCGCCGGGCCGCTGGGCGAGGAAACGGCGCAGGAAGGCCCGCTCCAGATCCAGGTACCGCCGGTCGACGGGCGTCAGCGCCTGCTCTCCGATCAGATCGGCGAGTTCGCGCACCTGTCTCGCCCGGGCGAGCGCGGCGGTCAGCTGCGCGGCGACCGGAAGGTGGTCCTCGCGCGTGCGGCCCGCCCCCGCGCCCTTGCGCATGAGCCTGGAGAGCGAGGCGAGCGCGTCGACCGGGGGGTAGACGCCCTGGGCGTGGATCTCGTTCGACAGCACGATCTGACCTTCGGTGATGTATCCGGTGAGGTCGGGTACGGGATGGGTGATGTCCCCGGCCGGCATGGTGAGCACCGGGAGGACGGTGACCGATCCCGGCCTGCCGCGGATCCTTCCGCAGCGTTCGTACAGCGAGGCCAGGTCGCTGTACAGGTAGCCGGGGTAGGCGCGCCGTGCGGGGACCTCTCCCCGGGCGGCGGAGACCTCGCGCAGCGCTTCCGCGTAGGCCGTCATGTCGCTCATGACGACGAGGACGTGACGGCCGCCGCGGAAGGCCAGGTCCTCGGCGACGGTGAGGGCCAGCCGTGGCGTCAGGAGCCGCTCGATCACCGGGGCGTCCGCGGTGTTGAGCAGCAGGACCAGTTCGCCGTCGGCGGAGCGTTCGGCGAGCCCTTCGCGCACGAGGGCGGCGTCGGCGTGGGTCAGGCCCATTCCGGCGAAGACGACGCTGAACGGTTCGTCCCCGCAGGAGGACTGGGCGGCGACCTGGATCGCGAGTTCGAGGTGGGGCAGGCCCGCGGTGGAGAAGACGGGCAGCTTCTGGCCTCGTACCAGGGTGGTGAGGACGTCGACGGCGGCCACACCGGTCAGGACCGGCTCCGTCGGCGGCTCTCTGCGCGCCGGGTTGATCGGTGTGCCGCCGATCGCCGCCCGGACCCGGCCCAGGACCGGCGGCCCGCCGTCGACGGGTTCGCCTCGCCCGTTGCACACCCGGCCCAGCCAGCCGTCGCCGACCGGCACGTGCAGCGGCGTTCCCGCGAAGGTGATCCGCGTGGTGTCCGGGCTCATCCCGGTGGTGCCCTCGAAGACCTGCACCACGGCGAGGTCCCCGTCGGCCTCCAGGACGAGCCCGTGGCGCCGGTCACCGGAGTCGAGCGTGATCCGGACGTACTCGTCCCAGCCCACGCCGGTGACTCCGCCGACCGCCACGAGCGGGCCGTGCAGCTCCCGTACGGCCGTGTACTCGACCTCGTAGCCGCCGCTCATGCCGGCCCCGTCGGCCCCGCCGGCCCCGTCGGCGGCGCCAGCCCCGCCAGCCGTGTCAGCACCATGTCGCGTGCCGTGGTGACGGCGGCCGTGTCGTCGGGCCCGGCCGCGTCGCGGGCACGCAGGACCGGGGTGAAGTCGACGGCCTCGACGGTCTCCACGTCCGTGCCGGCGTCGACGAGGGCGGCACACCGGTCGACCACGGCCAGGAGGGCGTCCGCGAGGGCCGCGGTCTTTCGCGGCGTGCTGTAGGCGTCCCGGGGCGAGAGGGCGCTCTGCTGGAGGACGCCCTCGCGGATCAGCCGGCCGCCGAGAACGCTGACCCGTTCGCGCGGCGGCAGGGCGGTGAGGCCGAGGAGTTCGACGAGGCCGGCGAGCCGGTCGGCCTCGGCCAGGCGCGCCGCGACCCTCGCACGCCGCTCGGCCGCCGCTCCGCGTTCTCCCGCCTCCGACGCGGCTGCGTCCCTGGAGAACGAGTCGGGCCAGGACACGGCCGGGTAGTGACGGGCGTACGCGAGATCGCGGTCCAGGGACCACAGGCACCGTACGAAGCGCTCCGTGTGTGCGGTGACGGGCTCGGTGAGGTCCCCGCCCGGCGGCGAGACCGCCCCGATGACGGTGACGGAGCCCGTGGTGTCCCCCAGGGTGCGCACGGCGGCGGCGCGCTCGTAGAACGCCGCCAGTTCGGAGGCGAGGTCGGCCGGATAGCCCTCCTCGGCCGGCAGCCGGCCCATGCGGGCGGCGAACTCCCGCAGCGCCTCCGCCCAGCGGGACGTGGAGTCGGCGATCACGACGGCGTCGAGCCCCATGTCCCGGAAGTACTCGGCGACCGTGGCGCCGGTGTGCACGCTCGCCTCGCGCGCCATCATCGGCATGTTGGAGGTGTTGGCGACGGTCACGGTGCGGTCGGAGAGCCGGCCCCCGGTGCGCGGGTCGTCGAGCTGCGACAGCTCGTCGATCACGTCGGCCATCTCGTTGCCGCGTTCTCCGCAGCCGACGTAGACGATGACGTCGGCGTCGCACCACTTGGCGATCTGCTGGAGCAGCATGGTCTTCCCGGTGCCGAAGCCGCCGGGAACGGCGACCGTGCTCCCCCGGGCCACGGGGAAGAGGAGGTCGATCACCCGCTGGCCGGTCGTGAGCGGTTCGCGGGCGACCAGGCGTTCCCGCACGGGGCGCGGTACGCGCACCGGCCACTCGGACGCGATCCGCACCTCGGTGCCCGCGACCACCGCCAGCACCTCGTCCTCCCCGTACCGGCCCTCCGGCACGATGCGCTCGACAGGGCCCGTGCAGCCGGGCGGCGCGAGGAGGCGGGTGGACACCGCGGGCGTGGCGCCGCCGAGGTCGCCGAGCACGCCGCCCTCCGTCACGTCCTGTCCGGCCGCCGCGCGCGGGCCGAAGGTCCAGGTCCGTTCCTCGGGCGGTGACGCGGACGCTCCCGGTGACAGCCGTTCGCCGGCTCCGGTGAGGGGCCTGAGCAGGCCGTCGAACACGCCGCCGAGGAGGCTGGGGCTCAGCCGCACCGAGAGGGGCTTGCGCAGGCGGCGGGCGGGGTGTCCGGGAGCGAGGCCGCCGGTGTAGTCGTAGGTCTGGAGGGTGGCCACCTCGCCCCTGATCGCCACCACTTCGGCGGTCAGCCCGGCCTCGCCCAGCAGGACCAGTTCCCCCATGGCCATGCCGTCGGTGTAGTCCACCTCCACCAGGGGGCCCGTCACCCGCCGGACCCGCGGCGGGGTCACGGCATCCACAGGGCCTCCGCTTCCGCTCCGAACCGTTCCAGCGCCCGGTCGCTCAGGGTGTCTGGGGTGAGATCGACCCTGCGGCCCGGGGTCGCCGCCGTCAGCCCGCCGTACGGGCCGCGGGCCGTCGACGCCCGGGGCCCGAGCAGCTCGTGGGCGCGGCGCCGCAGCCGGGCCTGGGCGCTGCGGTCGGCGGTCGCCCGGCGGACCTCCTCCCGCACCCGGGCCCGCAGGTCCGCGTACGCCTCGGCCTCCGCCGCGAGTTCGAGTCCTCTGGCGGCCCGGCGGGCCGCGGTCCGGCGGACCTTCGCGGCCGCCGCCCCGTCCGCCCGCCCCTGGCTCCCGGCCCGCTCCACAATCGCGGCTGCCTCGGCTTCCGCCGCCGCCACGAGGGCTTCGGCCTCGCGGACGGCCTTCGCCAGGACGGCGTCGGCATCGGCGCGCGCGGCACGGAGCAGGGCGTCGGCCACCGGAACGAGTTCCTGATCCGCTCGCGCCCGCCGTACGGGCCGGGCCCGCCGCGCGCTCACGGCGGCATCACCGCCGTGAGGAACCGGGCGTCCGCCAGCTCGGGCCCCAGCGCGTCGGCCGCCGCAGCGGTGACGATCACGAGGGACACGTCGTCCGGCAGTGACCGCCAGACCTCGCGCACGTCCTGCGCGCGCTCCGCCACGAGCACCTCTACGCCGGCCAGGGCCAGCCCGCGCACCCTCATGTGCTCTCCGACGGCCGCGACGGTCCCCATCGCTCACGCCTTTCCGATCAGCAGGATGGCGACCACGAGACCGTAGACGGCGATGCCTTCCGCGAGTCCCACGATGACCATCGCCCGTCCGAAGAGTTCCGGCCGTTCACTCAGGGCGGCCAGCGCGGCCGCACCGGTGTAGGCGACGGCGGCGGCCGCGCCCATGGAAGCCCCGGCCACGGCGATGGCCGCGGCGATGAGGGCGGTCCCGTTCGGCTCCGTCGCCGCGGCCTGGGCGGGCGCGCCGAACGCGACCCCGGAGAGGCCCATGCCCAGCAGGGCCAGGGCTCCCACGAGCATCAGCAGGTTCGACGCGAGCAGCCATCCGACGGAGCGCCTTCCGTCCCGCCGTCCCAGCGCGCGGAAGGCCCAGAAGCCGACGGCCAGGAAGGGCAGTGCGAGCAACCAGGCGATCATGCGGTCACCTCCGAGTCGGCCATGGGCACGTGCCAGGGGCGGAACGGGCGTCCTTGCGCCTCGAAGACCCGTGAGAACAGCTCGTAGAACTCCAGCCTGAGCGCCTGGACTCCGGCGATCAGCGCCTCCAGGGCGAACGCGGCCACCGTGGCGACGGTGAAGAGGACGACGGCCGCCGCGAGCGGCACGGGCCCCTGCCGGGCCAGACCGGTGGTTCCCTGCCAGATGAGGTGCGCGAGTGCCGCGTGGGTGAGGCCGAACGCCGCCAGCCGGGCGAAGGAGACGGTGTTCGTACCGGCCCGCACGACGATCTCGAAGAGACGCACGCCGGTCTCGGCCGCGCCCGCCGCCCCTCCGGGCGTGGCGGCGAAGAACCCCACGCCCGCGAGCAGCAGCGCCAAGGGGGCGAGAGCGGCGCCCGCGACCAGGTACGCCCGCTGGTCCAGGTACAGCCCGGTTCCCACGAGCGCGAGAGACGCGTACACGGCGAGACCGGCGCAGCCGGACGGCGCGTACACGGCACGCACCGGGCCGCCTTCGAGCCACCGGTTGACGGTGCCCGCCACGTGGGCGAGCGCGAGGAGCAGTCCGCCGAACACGATCGAGGCGGTCAGCATCCGCTCCGGCGAGTCGAGTGGATCCAGCCAGAGGACGGGCAGGATCCCGGTCGGCCCGAAGAACTCCCCGTAGGCGACGCCCGCCAGGACGGTGGCCGTCCCGGCCCCGGCCAGGAAGGGCCAGAGCCGGCGGTATCGCGCGAGGGGCGAAGGGACACCGCGACGCAGCACGAAAGCCAGGAGGAGGAGCAGCAGACCGTATCCGGCATCCCCGAACATGACGCCGAACATCACGACGAAGACGACGCCGGAGGGCCACGACGGGTCCACGTCCCGGTAGGGCACCGTGCCGTAGGTGGTCACCAGCGGCGCGAACGAATGCGCCGTTCCCCGGGAACCCCGCAGCAGCGTCGGGGGCTCGCTACCGCGCGGCGCCGGGAGGACGACCAGCGCCGCGCCCACGGCCGCAAGCCGCTCGGCCAGCCGCGGCACGTCCGTCGCGGGGCACCAGCCCGCCAGTGCCGCGACCTCTCCGCGCCGGACCGCGCCCCGGTCGAAGTCCGCCAGCTGGGCCTCCCCGGCCAGCAGGTCCTCGCGGTCTTCCCGCCGCAGCGCATCGAGATCGGGGGTGGCCGACGCGAGCAGCGCTCCGGCAGCTCTGGCACCCGTGTCGGACGGTAGTCCCCGCGATGCGGCGGCCGATGCGGCGGCCGATGCGGCGGCCGCCGGGACGGATTCCCCGCTCTCCACCCGGTCCAGTTCGACGCAGCCCTGGTCGGCGATGCGTACGAGCGTGTCCCGCATCGCCGCCGAAGGGGCGACGAGCGCCACCCGCCGCATCCGTACGGGCAGGAGGTTCTCAGCCGACCAGGTCATCGAACACCTCCATCGGCCCTCCGCCGTGTGCCGCGAGCTCCAGGGCCGCCCGGACCCGCCACGCGTCCACGGACAGCGCGGCCACCGCGCCCACCACCGTGGCAGGGCCGTATGCGGAGCCGCGCAGCATGTCCTCCGCGTCCCGGCCCAGCACCGCCCACCATCGGGCCTCCGCCCGCCACAGGTCCGCCGGGTCGTCGACGCCCTCCACGGCCCACCTGGCCCCGGCCGGGAGCCGCTCCCGGAAACCGCGGAAGTCGGATGCCCCCAGAGCCCGGTCTCCCAGGACGTCCGCCGCACGGAGCCGTACCGGCGCCGGCAGGACACGGCCGTGGACGTACACCTCGCGGGCCGTCAGCAGGGCGGCCCTGCCCTCGGCCCACGTACGGGCGGGCCCCACCGCGGCGGTCCGGGCGGCGGCGGCCATGCGCATGCCGACGCACACGGCCCAGGGTGTTGCGGCACCGGGATCGCCCCAGGGCGAGGCGGCGAGCACCTGGCGGACGGCGCTTGCGGAAGCGGCCTGTCCGAGCCGGCGCCAGGCCGTGCCGAGCGCGCCGAGGCGGTAGAACCGCGGGGATGGCGACGCGCCGGAGAAGGACCTCAGCAGCGCCTCGACGTTGGCGATCTCGAAGCCCGCCGCGAGCGGCCGCAGAAGGCGTGCGCCGCCCGGTGGCAGCCACCCCGCGAGGACCCGCAGATTCCAGAGCAGCGCCGCCGCGACACCGCGCTGAGCGTCGGCGAGCGAGGAATCCGCGGCGACGGCTCCACGGTAGGGAGAGGCGGCCAGGCTGCCCAGGGCGTGCGCGAGGGATGCGCTCGCCGCCAGCTCCCGGGCGGCGGCCGCCCCCAGTCGCTGGGACGTCAGGGCTCGGGCCCGGATCACACCGGCGACCCACCCGGCGCCCACTCGTCGCTCCCCACGCCGTCGGGGCGCCCGAGAGCGTATCCGGCCACGCGGTCGGCGAGGCCGGGGATCCGCTCGACGGACCGTCTGCGCACCTGCTCCGCCGTGCTCCGGCCGACGGCGAGCAGGGCGATCTCCTCGCGCCGGGCCTCGGCCAGCGCGGCCGCCGCGGCCCCCGCCCGCACCCGGCCCGCCCGCCCTTCGGCGTCGGCCACGATGTCGGCGGCCTGCCGGGCCGCACGCCGCACCAGGGCCGCGGCCTCGTCTTCTGCCCGGGCGCGGATCTCCGACGCCTCGTCCAGTACGCCGGTGAGCCGGCCGAGCACCGGAGCGAGTTCGGCGGCCGGATCGCCCGTACGATCAGCGGGCACCGCGGCGACGGCCGCTCCGGGCGTGCCCATGAGCCGGAACCGTGCCAGGAAGGTCCGAAGTCGCATCCCGGAAGCTCCTCCCTCTCGCTTCCCTTCCAGTCTCGTCACCCTCGCGTGAGCTGTCGCGCTGAACCGACCCGCCCCGGCGGCCGCCGCGCGAGCGGGCGCCCCCGCCGGACACTCGCCCCGACGGCGGGATCCTCGCCCGACGGCCGGATCCTCGCCCGACCGCCGGGTCACGTTCGCCACGCCGCCAGGATCACCGTTTCGGGGTGAAGACGAGCAGCCGGTCCAGGAGCAGTGAGGAGAGGGCGGGGCGGGTGAGGGTTGCGGGTTGCATGTAGGCGCGGGCTACGAGGCGGAGTGTGCTCATGTCGACGGGCCGGTCGGTGCCGTACTGCGCGCAGAAGTCGGTGCTGGTGGGCGGGAGCGTGGTGACGTGCGGTCCGGCCGGTCCGGTCTCGCCGGCGCGGCTGAAGGTCCAGGCGTAGAACTTGTTCGCGTTCGGCTGGTCGGAAATGAAGTCACCAGCGCTTCCTTGCAGTTGACGGTTGTGCTGGGCGGCCAGGGAGACGGCTGCCTTGGCGTCGGCGTAGAGGGTGACGCTCGAGTAGGTTGCCTGGCGGGTGGCCGCGTGGTTCGTGCCGTACGCGACGACGAAGGAGCCGTCCGGCAGCGTGAAGTTCCGGGTGATCGGGTCGTCGGCGTCGTTGGACAGGGCGCCCACCCCCGTGGTGGGCGGATCGATCACCAAGTTGTCCTGCAGCCCCGGATTGGACTCCTCGAAGCCGCGCTCGACCACTTCGTCGCGCACCTCATAGCCCGGGTGTGCATCGACGATGCGCCGGCGCAGCAGCTGCAGAGTGGGGTTGAGGTCGAGTTCGGTGGCCCCGGTCCCGGACACGCGCAGCCGGGGGACGGGCAGCGGATCGGGGGCGTACACCGGCCTCGTCTCGTCCCCGGACTCGCTCTGCGGCCTTACCCGGAACGCCTGGATCGGAGGGGTGGCACGGTAGTCGTCGAGCGCCCGCTCGAAGCCGGGCTCGGGCACGGCTGTGCGGATGCCGAGCAGGAACTGGTCGGCATCCTGGTCGAGGCCGAGCCGGTACATGGCTGGTGGGATCGTCATATTGTTCGTCTCGGCGCCCAGCCCGGAGGCCTCCAGCATCCGGTTCACTTCGGTCCGGGTGCGCCCGTTACCGGTGATCACCAGGGCGAACGGCCGGTTGTACGGAGTCCCGCCCTGTGTGCGTACGGTCTTGTTGTTGACCGGGTCCCCCACGGCGGTCCACAGGACCGGGCCGGTGGGCAGTGCGCCTTGCAGCCTGGTGAGGTCGAAGGAGAAGTACTCCTCCGGCGGCGGGGTCGTGCCGATCAGGACAACGGCTTCGTCCTGCCGCAGGCGCCACGTCGCGGGCGGGTTGGTGTTCGGTGTCTGCCCGGAGACCTCCGGCATGCCGGTGACGATGTAGGGCGACTGGGGATTGGGCCACATGCCGCTGAAGACAGCGCCCTCGCAGTACCGGCGGTTCAGGTCGAAGACCGCCTCTGTTCCGGACTGCGAGACGTAGCCGGATCTGGCCAGTTGGTGCTTGAACCGCTCCACCTGCCGGCCGGTGTCGGGTGGCGGTGAGGGGTGCCCGGCGGCCGAGGCCATGGTTTCCGAGGGGGAGAGGGTGCCCTGAGAGGGTGCTGGTGGCGTGGCTGCCATCGCGGTCGGTGCGGCCAGGAGCACGGCGGCGGCCAGGGCGAAGAGAGCGGGACGTCGGCGCAGATGGACTGTGGTCACGGCACACCCCTATCCAGCCTGCCCGCCGAAACCGCTCCGCCGCGCCGCAGCCACCTCTTGGCTCACTCCACCGGAATACCCGGCGGGCCTTCGGGCCTTGGTGGCGGCCACCAAGGCCCGAACCCTGGCCGTCACACGTACGGCTGCCGGGTGCTCTCGTCCGTTCCGTCCGTCGTTGCGGCCGTCGTTGGGGCCGCTCGTTCTCACGCCGAGGTGTGGGCGGTGCGATGCCGCTGCCCCCGGCCGGTGCGCGGCGCCCGGTCGCCGCCCTGGACGGCGGAGCGGACGCCGGTGAGGGTGTAGGCCAGTGCCGCGGCGGCCACGACCGCGAGCAGGGCGAGACCGGCCGCGTAGGTTCCGTACTCCCCGTACAGGGAGCCCATGACCAGCGGCGGCAGGAAGCCGCCCAGTCCGCCGGCGGCGCCGACCACGCCGGTGACGGAGCCGACCTGGGTGGCCGGGGTCAGCAGGGCCACCAGGGCGAAGACCGCCCCGCTGCACGCGCCGAGCGCGGCGGCCATGGCCAGGAAGGCGATGGTCCCCACCGGCGCCAGGGCCGGGGTGAACGACTGCACCACCGCACCGGCCACGACCACGGCCAGGGAACCGGCCAGAACCCGGACCGGGCCCAGCCGGTCCGACAGCCAGCCGCCCATCGGGCGCATCGCCACCGCGAGGAGCACGAACCCGGCCATTCGGTTCGCGGCGTCCGCCTGGGTCAGGCCGTAGCCGGTCTTGAGGTAGGTGGGCAGGTAGACGGAGAAGGCGACGTAGCCGCCGAACGCCACCGCGTAGAGCGCGGATGCCTGCCAGGTGATGCCCAGCCGGGCAGTGGCGGCCAGCCGGCGTCCCAGCGGCTCGGTCGGCACGGTACGGCCGGGCGCGTCGCGCAGCAGCAGCGCCGCGGCCACTGTGTACACGGCCAGCACCGCGGCGGTGATCAGGAACGGGGTCGCCATGCTGTTCGCGTCGACCAGCTTCACCGTGGTGAGGGCACTGATCGCGGTGCCGCCCATGCCGGCGCCGAAGACGCCGATGGCAAGGCCGCGCCGCTCCGGCGGGAACCAGGCGCTGACGACCGGCACACCGACGGCGAACGCGGTGCCACCGATACCGAGGAAGAACCCGCCGATCAGCAGTGCGGCGAGGGAGGAGTGTCCGGCCAGCCCGAGGTAGAGCACCGGAACGATGGTGACCGCCGTCACGATGGGGAACATGACCCGCCCGCCGAACCGGTCGGTCAGCGCGCCCACCGGGATGCGTCCCAGGGCGCCGACCACGACGGGCACCGCCACCAGCAGCGACTGCTCGAACGACGACAGGTCGAGGCTGTCCTTGAACCGCGGGCCCAGGGGGCTCAGCAGCGCCCACGCCCAGAAATTGACGGCGAACCCGATCGTGGCCAGGGCCAGCATCAGCCACGCCCGGCCGGGCACCGGAGCACCCGAGGGTGAGCCACCACTCTTCGATCTCGACAGCTGGACCATGTTGTCCGTCCCTTTCCTCGTGCGTGGCGGTACGCCGCCACCGGGATCGCACGCCCACGGCAGGCCCCTTGCCAGCCCGACGGCATCCCATGACCACCCTCCGCATCCGGACTCCCCGACGGCATGGGCCATGAGTCCCTGCCGGTAGACCGACAGGTCCCCCTTCGTCCCCGGAGACGCCCCTCTCCACCGTGTGGTGCCCGGGTCGCCCGCGCGGGTGCTGCCAGAGGTGGCCGGTCGGACGCACGCCGGGAGATCACGGCCGGCCGGCGCGCAGCCGGGAACGACGGCGGCGTCATCGGCTTCGCCCCGCGGTATGACGGCCGGTCGGGCACGGAAGAGGGCGCCCCGGAAAGGGGCGCCCGAACACGGAAGGAGCCCGTCAGGCGCACCCGGTGAACGGCATCCGGTCAGCCGGAAGGGCGCCCGGCAGGCCGGGTTCGTGCGGGTCCGGCAGCAGCCCCGCCCCTTTTGCGTCGCGGCCCCGGCTCAGGTGGCGGGCAGGGCCGTGGCGAGCAGGACGACGCCGAGGGAGCCGACGAGGGAGGCGACCGCCAGGGCCCGCGCCAGGCCGGAGCGGCCCTTGGCGTGGGCAAGGCCGTGTCCGGCCGCGGCGAGCATCACCAGCACGAACAGGGCGAGTTTGGTCGCGAGCGTGCGGCCGTAGCCGGGTTCGGCGAGGGAGGCCCAGGTGACTCCCCCGTGCCAGGCCATGGCCCAGCCGGTGGCCAGCTGCACGGGCAGGAACACCGCTCCGGTCAGCAACCCGAACCGGCGGCCGGCCGCGGCGGTGAAGCGGTCCTTGGCCTCCGGGGCGAGGAGCCGGCGGGCCAGCGGCAGGATCACCAGGGAGAGGGCCAGTTGGCCGCCGACCCACACGGCGGCGCCCGCCACGTGCGCGAACCGCACCAGGGACCACCAGCTGACCGCGTCCACTGCCCGCTCACCCCTGCCTCACGTCCGGTTCGTGCTCGGCCGTCTTCTGCGCGCCGCCGTGGCGGCGGGCACCTGCGGTCCGGTCGCCCCCATCATGCACGCCCGGCCACACCCTGCCCCCGGCCGACCGGGTCCCATCACCAGGGCCGATGGGCCCTATCGCGACCGGCCGGACGGGGTCGGAAAGTCGTCCTGTGGGGACCACAGGCCCCAGGCGCTCCAGGGTTCGCGGCGCCTAGCGTTCCGGGTCATGGAGAACGATCAGAACGCACGGCGAGGGAAGTCGCACGTCGGTGAGGGCTGGCCGCTGGCCGCCCGCCGGCTGCTGACCCGCAGCGAGGTGTCGGCCGACGGACGCGCGGTGTTCGGCACGGGCGACCCGAAGTGGGAGGGTTTCTACCGGGACCGCTGGGCACACGACAAGGTGGTGCGTTCCACTCATGGCGTGAACTGCACGGGGTCGTGCTCGTGGATGGTGTACGTCAAGGACGGCATCATCACCTGGGAGCACCAGGCCACCGATTATCCGTCGATCGGCACTGACTGTCCCGAGTACGAGCCGCGCGGTTGCCCGCGTGGTGCGTCGTTCTCCTGGTACACGTACTCGCCGAGCCGGGTCCGCTACCCGTATGTGCGCGGGGCGCTGCTGAAGCTGTGGCGTGAGGCGCGCAAGCGCCTCGGCGATCCGGTGGCGGCCTGGGCGGAGATCACCGGCGACCCGGCGAAGGCGCGGGCGTACAAGCGGGCCCGGGGCAAGGGCGGCCTGGTGCGTGCCGACTGGGACGAGGTGTCCGAGCTGGTCGCCGCGGCCCAGGTGCACACGGTCAAGACGTACGGCCCCGACCGCGTCGCCGCCTTCTCCCCGATCCCGGCGATGTCGATGGCGTCCTTCGCGGCCGGGGCCCGTTACACGTCGCTGATCGGTGGCACGCTCCTGTCCTTCTACGACTGGTACGCCGACCTTCCCATTGCCTCGCCGCAGGTCTTCGGCGACCAGACGGACGTGCCGGAGGCCGCCGACTGGTGGAACGCGGGCTATCTGATCATGTGGGGATCCAACATCCCCGTCACCCGCACGCCCGACGCCCACTTCCTGACCGAGACCCGCTACAACGGCACCAAGGTCGTCGCGGTCAGTCCCGACTACGCGGACAACGTCAAGCACGCCGACGAGTGGCTCGCGCCGCATCCTGGGACGGACGGCGCGCTGGCGATGGCCATGGGGCACGTGATCCTGCGCGAGTTCCTCGTCGACCGCGAGGTGCCGTACTTCCAGGACTACCTGCGCAAGTTCACCGATGCCCCGTTCCTGGTGACGCTGCGCGAGCACGGCGAGAGCGGCCTGGTCCCGGACGGGTTCCTGACCGCCGCCGATCTCGGACACGACGACGAGTCCGAGGAGAACGCGGCGTCCAAGACCGTTCTCCTCGACGCGGCCACCGGCGAACCGGTCGTGCCGAACGGCTCGCTCGGATTCCGCTGGGGAAAGGCCGACCCGGGCCGCTGGAACCTCGATCTGGGCGATGTCGTGCCCGCGTTGAGCCTGCTCGACAGTGCGGAGGAGACGGTGGCCGTGGCCCTGCCCCGCTTTGACGAGGGCAGCACGGAGGGCGGCTCGGTGATGGTGCGCGGGGTGCCCGTGCGGCACGTCGGCGGCCGGCTCGTCACCACCGTCTTCGACCTGATGCTGGCGCAGTACGGGGTGGCGCGGCCGGGTCTTCCGGGCAGCTGGCCGTCGTCGTACGAGGACGCCTCCGAGCCCTACACCCCGGCCTGGCAGGAGACGATCACCTCCGTGCCGGCCGAGCAGGCGGCCCGTATCGCCCGGGAGTTCGCCCGCAACGCCGAGCGCACGAACGGCCGGTCCATGATCGCGCTGGGTGCCGGCACCAACCACTGGTTCCACTCCGACACCATCTACCGCGCCTTCCTGGCGCTGATCACGATGACCGGCTGCCAGGGCGTCAACGGCGGCGGCTGGGCGCACTACGTCGGCCAGGAGAAGGTCCGCCCGGTCACCGGCCAGCAGCACCTGTCGTTCGCCTTCGACTGGCAGCGGCCCACCCGGCACATGGCGGGCACCTCCTACTGGTACCTGAACTCCGACCAGTGGCGCTACGAGGCGTTCGGGCCCGAGGAGCTGGCCTCCCCGCTGGGGGAAGGGCGGTTCAAGGGCAAGGGCTTCGCGGACTGCCTGGCGCAGGCGGTCCGGCTGGGCTGGACGCCAGGTCACCCCGGCTTCAACCGCAACCCGCTCGACCTGACGGACGAGGCCGCCGCCGCGGGCCGCCCGGTCGCCGAGCACGTCGTCGACGAACTGAAGTCCGGGCGGCTGCGGTTCGCCGTCGAGGACCCCGACGACCCGGCCAACTTCCCGCGCGTGCTGACCGTGTGGCGGGCCAACCTGCTCGGCTCCTCCGGCAAGGGCAACGAGTACTTCCTGCGCCACCTGCTGGGCACCGACGCTGCGGTCCGCTCCGAGGAGACCCCGCCTGAGAGCCGCCCGAAGGAGGTGGTGTGGCGGGAGGAGGCCCCCGAGGGCAAGCTCGACCTGCTGGTCGCGATGGACTTCCGGATGACGTCCACCGGCCTGATGGCCGACGTGGTCCTGCCGGCGGCGACCTGGTACGAGAAGGACGACCTGTCGAGCACGGACATGCACCCCTTCGTGCACGCCTTCACGCCGGCCATCGCCCCGCCCTGGCAGGCCCGCACCGACTACGACGCGTTCCTGACGATCGCCGACCGGTTCAGCGAGCTGGCCGCCGAGCACCTCGGTACCCGTACCGACGTCCTCGCGGTGCCGCTGCTGCACGACACCCCGGACGAACTCGCCCAGCCGGGCGGCGTGGTGCGGGACTGGAAGGCCGGCGAGTGCGAGCCGATACCGGGCAAGACCATGCCGAAGCTGGTGGTCATCGAGCGGGACTACGCCGCGATAGCGCAGAAGATGCGCGCCGTCGGCCCGCTGCTCGACACACTGGGCACCACCACCAAGGGCGTCACCGTCCACCCGAACCAGGAGCTGGACGAGCTCCGGCAGCGCAACGGCACGGTCAGGGACGGAATCGCCGCCGGGCGGCCCTCGCTCGCCACCGCGAGCGACATGTGCGAGGCGATCCTCGCCCTGTCCGGCACCACCAACGGCCGCCTGGCCACCGAGGGCTTCCGGGAACTGGAGCGGCAGACCGGCAGCAAGGGCCTGGTCGAACTCGCCGCCGAGCGCGAGGCAGACCGGATCACGTTCGCCGACACCCGCACCCAGCCCCGCTCGGTGATGACGTCGTACGAGTGGTCGGGATCCGAGACCGGCGGGCGCCGCTACTCGCCGTTCGTCATCAACACCGAGCACAAGAAGCCCTGGCACACCCTCACCGGCCGCCAGCACTTCTTCGTCCAGCACGACTGGATGGCCGAGCTGGGCGAACAACTCCCCGTATACCGGCCTTCGTTGAACACCTCACGGCACTACGGCGACGAGCACCTGCACGACAAGGACCGCGCGGAGGTCACCGTCCGCTATCTGACCCCGCACTCGAAGTGGTCCATCCACTCGAACTACCAGGACAACAAGTACATGCTCGACCTCTCCCGCGGCGGACCGGCGATCTGGATGTCCACCGCCGACGCCGACAAGATCGGGGTCAAGGACAACGAGTGGATCGAGGCGTACAACCGCAACGGCGTCGTCGCCGCCCGGGCCGTGGTCACCCACCGCATGCCCGAGGGCACGGTGTACATGTACCACGCCCAGGACCGCAACGTGAACGTGCCGAAGACCGAGGTCAGCGGCAAGCGCGGCGGCATCCACAACTCCCTGACCAGGCTGCTGCTCAAGCCCACCCATCTGGCGGGCGGGTACGCGCAGTTCACCTACGCGTTCAACTACTACGGGCCGACCGGAAACCAGCGCGACGAGGTCACCGTCATCCGACGTCGCTCACAGGATGTGGAGTACTGAGATGCGCGTGATGGCTCAAGTGGCAATGGTGATGAACCTCGACAAGTGCATCGGCTGCCACACCTGCTCGGTCACCTGCAAGCAGACGTGGACCAACCGCACCGGCGTCGAGTACGCCTGGTTCAACAACGTCGAGACCAAGCCCGGCGTCGGCTACCCGCGCCGCTACGAGGACCAGGAGCACTGGAAGGGCGGCTGGACCCTCGACAAGCGCGGGCGTCTGGTCCTGCGCTCCGGCGGGAGGATCAAGCGGCTCCTGTCCCTCTTCTCCAACCCCGACCTTCCGTCCATCGAGGACTACTACGAGCCGGTCACCTACGACTACGACAACCTTCTCAACGCCCCCGCCGGGAACGACGTCCCGGTCGCCCGCCCCCGCTCCGTCCTCACCGGCAAGCCCACCGCCATCACCTGGGGCGCCAACTGGGAGGACGGCCTGGGCGGAGCGCCCGAGCACGCCGGCGGCGACCCCAACCTCAGCGGGGAATGGGCCCGGAAGGTGAAGTTCGAGTTCGAGCAGACCTTCCTCTTCCACCTCCCCCGCCTGTGCGAGCACTGCCTCAACCCGGCCTGCGTCTCCGCCTGCCCCTCCGGCGCGATGTACAAGCGCGAGGAGGACGGCATCGTCCTCGTCGACCAGGACCGCTGCCGCGGCTGGCGGATGTGCGTGACGGCCTGCCCGTACAAGAAGGTGTACGTCAACCACGCCACCGGCAAGGCCGAGAAGTGCACCTTCTGCTTCCCGCGCATCGAGGCCGGCCAGCCCACCGTCTGCTCCGAGACCTGCGTCGGCCGACTGCGCTACCTCGGCCTGCTCCTGTACGACGCCGACCGCGTCGGCGAGGCCGCCGCCACCCCCGACGAGCACGACCTGCTCGACGCCCAGCGCGGCGTCTTCCTCGACCCGCACGACCCCGAAGTCCGCGCGGCCGCACGGGAATCGGGCATTCCCGAGGACTGGCTGGACGCCGCCCGCCGCTCCCCCGTGTACGACCTGGTCATGCGCTACAAGGTGGCGCTGCCGCTGCACCCGGAGTACCGCACCCTGCCGATGGTCTGGTACGTGCCCCCGCTGTCCCCGGTGCTGGACGCCGTCGACGCGGCGGGCGGAAACCAGGACGACCCCGACCACGTCTTCGCCGCCGTCACCCGGCTGCGCATCCCGCTCGAATACCTGGCGGAACTGTTCACCGCCGGGGACACGGACGTCGTCGGCGGGGTGCTGATGAAACTCACCGCGCTGCGCTCGTACATGCGCGCACGCACCCTCGGCGAGACCGGCGACGACGGCCCGCTGAAGGCCGTGGGACTGACCCCGCGCGAGGCGGAGGACCTGCACCGGCTGCTCGCCGTCGCGAAGTACGCCGACCGGTACGTCGTCCCCGCCGCCCACAAGGAGGACGCCGCCGCACTGACCGCCCTGGAGAACCGCTGCCCGGTCGAGACGTCCGGCGACGCCGAGCCCCGCAAGGTCATGCTCGGCCTCCCCACCCTGCGTCGCAACACCAATGCCGGAGGACGTCCGTGAGCCCCCTGCCCGCTTCGATCCCCGCTGCCGTCCGCACCCGCGTCCGGGCCGCCGTACGCCGCCAGGCCCGGCTCACCCCCGAGGAGACGACGGCCCGAGCACTGGTACTGCGGCTCGTATCGCTGCTCCTGCAGTACCCCGACTCCGAACTGATCGCAGCCCGTGCGGAGTTGACCGGGGTGGTGCAGGCCCTGCCGGCCACGCCGGCGGCGGAACACCTGGCCCGGTTCACCGACTGGTTCGCCGCACAGGATCCCGAGGCGCTGGAGCGGCACTACGTCGAGATGTTCGACCTGCGCCGCAAGAGCAGCCTCTACCTCACCTACTACCTGCACGGCGACACCCGCCGCCGGGGCATGGCCCTGCTCACCCTCAACCAGCGCTACCGGGCCGCCGGCTGGAACACCGACGGCGGCGAACTGCCGGACCACCTGCCGGTCGTGCTGGAGTTCGCCGCCCTGGCCGGGCCCGGCGGCGGTGAGGCACCGCTGCGCCAGCACCGGCGCGGGCTGGAGTTGGTCCACCGGGCGCTGACCGACGCCGACTCGCCGTACCGGTACCTCCTCGCCGCGCTGCTCACCCTGCTGCCACCGCCCACCGAGGCGGACCGCGCTGCGGTGGACCAGCTCGCCGCCGAGGGACCGCCCGACGAGGAGGTCGGACTCGACCCCTACGGGACATACGGGAACTCCGGGGCCCACGGAGCCTACGGGGAAGGGGAGTTTGCCCCTCCGGGCACGTTCGTGCCGCCAACGCCCGCTCCGCCGACCCGTGTTCCGACCCCTTCGACCAGCCGTACGGAAGGCCGCTGATGAGCGCCGTGTCCTCCCCCTTGGCCGCCGCTCCGGCGAGCGGCGCCGATCTGCTCCTGTGGGTCGCCGTCCCCTACATCTGCCTCGCCGTGTTCGCCGTCGGACACGTCTGGCGCTACCGGCAGGACCAGTTCGGCTGGACCTCCCGCACCACCCAGCTCCTCGAACACCGCTGGCTGCGCTGGGGCAGCCCGCTGTTCCACCTGGGCGCCTTCATGGTGATCGCGGGGCACGTCGTGGGACTCGCCGTTCCCGACTCATGGACCGAGGCCGTCGGCATCACCGAGCACGCCTACCACACCACGGCCGTCTGGGCGGGATCGGTGGCAGGCGTCGCCATGGTCGCAGGGCTGGGCATGCTGTGCGCCCGCAGACTGCTGACCCGCCAGATCCGTCTGGGCACCGACCGCAGCGACAAGCTCCTCTTCCCGCTGCTGTCCGCCACCGTCCTGCTCGGCATCACCGCCACCGCCGCCCACAACGTGTTCGGCCCCGGATACGACTACCGCGAAACCGTCTCCGTCTGGTTCCGCGGACTGTTCGTCCTCCAGCCGCAGCCCGAGGCGATCGCCGGCGCACCCCTGCTGTTCCAGCTGCACGCCCTGACCGCCTCCCTGCTCTTCGCCGCCTGGCCGTTCACCCGGCTGGTCCACGTGTGGAGCGCCCCGATCGGATACCTGACCCGGCCCTACCTGGTCTACCGGCGGCGAGCCACGCCGACGGCGGCCCCGGCGGCAGGGGGCCGGACTTCGCAGGCCCGCGACACCCGCCGAGCCGCATGAGTCACGGACCCGCGCTCGCACCGGACGCCCCGCCCACCCGGCGCCCGCGCGCGGTGGGCGGGGGCCGCCGCACGGGATGGGTGATGGTCCTCACGGGGATCGCCGGCTGGCTGGCCTCCTTCCAGCTCACCGTGGACGACTGGCGGCTGCTGCGCGATCCCGCCTACCGGCCGCCCTGCAACATCAGCCCCGTCGTGAGCTGCGGCAGCGTCATGTCCAGCCCGCAGGGCAGCCTGTTCGGCTTCCCCAACATGCTGCTCGGTCTGGGCGCCTTCGCCGCCGTGACCGCCCTGGGCATCGCCGTACTCTCCGGGGCGCGCCTGCACCGTCGGCTGTGGCTCGCGCTGGACGCCGGAGCGCTGGCGGGGGTGGTGTTCGCGCACTGGCTGATCGGACAGTCGCTCTACGAACTCAACAAGATCTGTCCCTACTGCGCCGTGGTCTGGGCCGCCACCATCGCCCTGTTCTGGTACGTCACCGTGCACTGCCTGGAACAGGGCGTCGTCCCCGTGCGCCGGGGTGTCCAGGAGGTCGTACGGGACACGCACTGGGTGCTGCTCGCCGCCTGGTACGGGGTGATCGTGCTCCTCGTACTCACCCGCTTCTGGTCGTACTGGAGCAGCCTGCTGTAACCGACCGGCGCACCCCACAACTCGCAGGACCGCACCGGGCATCGACGTCGCAGTCGACCGCGCCGACGCGGAGCCCGGTAACGCGATCGGTGTGATCACCGCATCTGACAGCGCGGACGACCCGACCCGCGCTGCCGGTGCCGCGTGAACCTCACCAGCTGATGAAACTTCCAGGACCCCGGCCGGCCACCCGGGACATCCGGACGCATCGTCATACATCGACACGGCGAGGTGTCGCGGCTGACGTCGTGTGCCCGCCGGGGATCACGGGACAGACTTAGCCTGGTGCCGGTTACCTACTGGGCTCGATCAACCGGGAAGAGATCATCGTGACAACCGTCCTGATTGCCGGAGGAGCCGGCTACATCGGCAGCACCGTCGCCTCGGCTTGCCTGGATGCCGGGATCACCCCCGTGATCCTCGACAACCTCGTGCGAGGCCGCCGCGAGTTCACCGAGGGCCGCACCTTCTACGAAGGCGACATCGCGGACGGCGCACTGGTCGACCGGATCTTCTCGGAGCACCCGGACATCTCCGCCGTGGTGCACTGCGCGGCGCTGATCGTGGTGCCGGAGTCCGTCGCGGACCCGATCGGCTACTACGACGCGAACGTGGCCAGGAGCCTGGCCTTCGTCAGCCATCTGCACCGCAACGGATGCGATCGCATCATCTTCAGTTCCTCGGCTTCCATCTACCGGGCCGAGGACGGCTCACCGGTCAACGAGGACTCGCCGCTGGCTCCGCAGAGCCCCTACGCGCGGACCAAGGCCGTGTGCGAGGAGATGTTCGCCGACATCGCCGTAGCGGGGCCGCGGGTGCTTTCGCTGCGGTACTTCAACCCCGTCGGGGCTGACCCCGAGCTGCGTACCGGTCTCCAGCTCACGCGGCCCAGCCACGCCCTGGGCGTACTCATCCAGGCGCACCAGGAGGGCCGCCCGTTCCCGATCACGGGAACGAACTACCCGACCCGCGACGGGACGGGCATCCGGGACTACGTGCACGTCTGGGACCTCGCCGCGGCGCACATCGCCGCGATCGAACGCTTCGACTCCGTCCTCACGGAGAAGAGGCGCTCGATCGCGATCAACCTGGGCACCGGCTCGGGCACCACGGTGCGCGAGCTGTGCGACGCGTTCAACAACGTCGTCAGCACGCCCCTGGAGACCGTCGACGCCGAACCGCGGCCGGGTGACGTCGCCGGCGGCTACACCAAGAGCGACCGGGCGGCCGAACTGCTGGGGTGGACACCGAAGCTGTCCCTGGAGGACGGCATCCGGTCCGCCCTGGACTGGATTCCGGTACGCGACGAGCTGCTGAAGGACTGATCCGTCTGCCCCCTGCCCCCGCACGGGCGGGGACAGGGGGCCGATGTCACGGGCGCGTCGCGGCTCAGCGTTCCTGGACGAACGTACTGCCCTTACGGGACTCCTCGGAGCAGGAGCGCTTCTCGGCGGCGGTCATCTTCCGGCTCTTCACCACCACGGCGTTGCTCTTGCCGTCGGTGCCGTTCTTGGCCGGGCTGGTGATGGTGTCCTGGAAGAACCAGTAGTAGTGACCCCACTTGGGGCTGTCGTAATGGGTCTGCCAGGTGCCGGAGACCTTCTGCATCACCTGGGCGCGTGAGATCCAGCCCACCTCGCCGGGCTTCACCGTCATGTTGAGCGAGCTGCTCTCCGAGTGGCTGCTCGACCAACTGTGGCTGTAACTCGCCGTTATGCTGAGGTCGACGATGCCCGCGATCTTGCCACCGGCGGTGACGGAGACGCCCAGCGAGTCGGTGGATCCCACCGTGTCGTCCCACGTCATCGCCTGAGTGGCGTCGGACGTGCTGCAGTTGAACAGTGAGTTCGACACCTGACGGAACTCACCCAGGTACGCCTCCCCGAGCTCGGGCGAGTTGAACGTGCACTTGCCTTCCCCCGAGCCGCAGTCCGCCATGAGCTGCGGCCGTGTCGGCTGGTCGGCAGCGGACGCCGGAAGGGTGCTTGCCGCCGCGATCGCGCAGGCCGCCACCGTCATCGTCAGCGCGCGGGCTGCGCAGCGCTTGACGCGGTTTGTTGTCATCGTGGTACCTCTCACCGTGCTGGGGGGGGTCGGTCAACCGACGTACGGCGGGGGCGAATCAGAGCCCTTACCGGCAGTACGTTCGATCACCGCCTGTTGCAATCCGAGATTCTCCCGACCGGTGTGAGGGGTACGGTGCGAATGAGACAACGTGCGGCGTGCCCTTCGTGAGGGCTTCCACGAGCGGCGAACGGCCCGGCGGGCATGCCGCGAGCGTCCCGCACGACCGGCCGCCCCGCGGCTGTGGCACCTCCCGGCTCGTGCTGGTCCTGCGGTGCGCAGCCGCCCGGACAGCGCCGTCCCGACCCCGCGGCATCGGCGGCGGACTCCATGACGCGACGTCAACCCCGCTGTGGGCGGCTCGCCCCGCACCAGGGGCCGGGCGCTGATCAACCACGCGTCGTGGACGTGTGGTTGATCACCGCCCGGCCCCGTCCCGCCGAAGCGGCCACCACGAAGCGGCGGGCGGCCAGGAACCCGGGCGGCCACCACCCGGGCCGTGGCAAGGGCCGTGGCCGGGTGGTGGCCGGTGAGGAGCACCGGGGTGACGACGGCCGTGTGGCAGGCGCGGGCGCCCGTGGCGCGGCTCGGTGGTCGGCTTCAGGTCCGGATGCCGGGACCGGGACCGGCCGGACGGCGCCGATGGGTGTCCGTTTCCGCACGGCGGGCGGTGGTGTCGTCCGTCGCCCCGCCGGCGTGGGGCGTCTCGTGCCGCGGGGGCACGGCCACGGCGAGCCGAAGCCCCAGCCCGCGTCGTTGGGCCTCGGCTGCTCCCCGGGCCAGGGACACGTACCAGTTCCTTGACGGGTCGATGGCGACGACCACTTCGCCGCCTTCAGTGGTGATCACGACGCCTCGCTCCTGGGCTCGTCACTGTGCTGCGGGATGAGTTCGACGGGGCAGTGCGCGTGGTGCACGAGGCTGTGGGTCGCGCGCCCCAGAGTGCGGCCGATGGGGCCGGGCGACCGGCGCCCGCCCATGACCAGCAGGTCCGCGTGGCGGGACGCCTCCACCAGGACACTGGCCACGGACACGCTTTCGTCGGTGTCCGCCGTGACCGTCAACGACGGGTATTCGTCCCGGATCTCCTCGGCGACGGCCGTCAGCGTCAGCTCATGGCCGTCGCCGAGCGTCCTCGCCACGGAGCCGACGGACTGGAGCACGTTCCGTACGTGCAGCAGCCTCAGCGAGGCCTTGCGCAGCTCCGCCGCCCGCGCGGCGTGGCGGACGCAGTCGAGGTCGCGTTCGTCGCGTACGGCGGCCAGCACGACGCCCTTGCCGGCCTCGTTCTCCATCCCCCGGACGACGATCACGGGCGTGCGGGCCTCCGCGGCGACCTTGAGGCCCGTCGAACCCACCATCAGGGACTGGAAGCCACCGAGGCCCCGGTTGCCGACGACGAGGGTGCCGCCGTCGGCCGCGGCCCGGCGCAGGCTCATGGCGGGCGCGCTGCGGCTGAACTCCCTCGTGACGGAGAGCGCGGGGTGCCGGTTCTGCACGGCCTCGGCCGTGCCTTCCAGCAGTTCACGGCCTGCGGCGCGAACCCGCTCCAGGTCCTCGGCCGAGTGGTACAGGAGCCGGCCGTCGATGTCGGACCCGTACACGATGTGCAGGGGGCGCCGACGCCGTGCGGCCTCGTCCGAGGCCCAGAGCGCCGCCCGCCGGGCCGGTTCGGACCCGTCGACGCCGACGATGACCGATCCGAGTTCCAGACCGCTCCTTGTGTTTTCCATGGTCCCTCCTCGACGAAAACCATTTGGGGGCGGCTCTACGCTGACACCGCGGCGCCCGGCGGGAGAGGGGCCCCTCAGCCCTCATCCGGACCGAAGGTCCCGGGGGAGGGTTCCGGGCGACATGGGCGGCATCGGCGGCACGGATGAGGTTCTGGCCCGCCGCACACGCGTATCCGCAGGTCAGCGGCGCGAGTGGTCCGTCTGCGCGGGCCGGTCGGGTCCGGGTGGGTACCACTGGCCCCTGGTGCGGCGAGCTCCCCTGTGGTCAGGGTGGAGGTGAGGACCCGCATGACCCGCATGACCCGCATGACCCGCATGACCCGCATGACCTGCATCCCCCGAGAACGGGCAGGCGTGATGACTATCTACGTGTACGAGTTCAGCGAGGGCAGCCGGGAGATGGCCGGGCTGCTCGGCGGCAAGGGTGCCAACCTCGCGGAGATGGCCCGCATGGGCCTGCCCGTACCGCCCGGTTTCACGGTCACCACGGAGGCCTGCCGCGCCTTCCTAGCAGCCGGTGCGCCGCCGCCGGACCTGGAGGGGCAGATCTCCCGGCATCTGGCGGCCCTGGAGCGGGCGGCGGGCAAGCGGCTCGGACAGGTCGACGACCCGCTGCTGCTGTCCGTACGGCCCGGGGCCCGGTGCCCGATGCCCGGGATGACGGACACGATCCTCGACATCGGGCTGAACGACCTCGCGGTCCTGGGGCTCGGCAAGACGCCCGGGCGCGAGCGGTTCGCCTGGGACTCCTACCGGCGACTCGTACAGATGTTCGGCAGTACGGTCATGGGGGTGGACGGCTCGCTGTTCGAGACCGTGATCGACCGCCTGGAGCGCCAGCACCGGGCGGCCGACGACAGCCGGCTCGACACCGTGGACCTGATCCGGCTGGTCGAGGCCTTCAAGGACCTGATCGCGGAACGGACCGGCGAGGAGTTCCCCCAGGACCCCGCCGAGCAGCTGCGGCGTGCGGTCCTCGCCGTCTTCGCCTCCTGGAACAGCGAGCGGGCGCGGATCCATCGCCGCCGCGAGCACATCCCCGACGACCTGGGAACCGCCGTCAGCATCCAGACCATGGTCTTCGGCAACCTCGGGCCCGATTCCGGAAGCGGCGTCGCGTTCACCCGGGACCCGGCGACCGGCCGGCCGGGGGTCTGCGGCGACTACCTGCCCAACGCGCAGGGTGAGGACGTCGTGGCCGGCATCCGCACCGCCGTGCCCCTCCGGCGGCTGGCGGACCTCGATCCCGGCTCGTACAAGGAGCTGCGCGCTCACATGGGCCGGCTGGAGGCCCGTTACCGGGACATGTGCCACATCGAGTTCACCGTCGAGCGCGGGAAGCTGTGGATGCTCCAGACCCGTGTCGGCAGGCGCACCGCCCGGGCGGCGTTCGGCATCGCCGCCCGGCTGGCCGACGAAGGCCTGATCTCCCCGCGGGAAGCGCTGGCCCGGGTGGACGGCGACGCCCTGGCCCAGCTGATGGTCCCGCGGTTCGACACCTCGGGCCCGGGCGTCGGCGAGGTGGTCGCGCGCGGGATCCCGGCCTCGCCGGGAGCCGCCGTGGGAGCCGTGGTGTTCGACTCGGCCGAGGCGGTCCGCAGGGCCGGGTCCGGCGAACAGGTGGTCCTCGTACGGCAGAAGACCGACCCGGACGACCTGCCCGGCATGATCGCCGCCCAGGCGGTGCTGACCGCCCGGGGCGGGCGGACCAGCCACGCGGCCGTCGTCGCACGGGGCACGGGCAAGGGCTGCGTGTGCGGGGCGGAGGGCCTCGCCGTCGACCTGGAGGAACGGAGCTTCACGACGGCGGAGGGGGTGAGCGTCACCGAGGGCACGGTCGTCTCCGTGGACGGGACGGAGGGCGTGGTGCGGCTGGGCGCCGTGCCGCTGACCGAGTCGGAGGTCATGCGGTACTTCGAGGCCGGCGGACGGACGCCCGACGACGAAGCCCGGCAGGTCGTCCGCGACGTGCACCGTCTGATGACCCTGGCGGACTCGGCGCGGCGCCTGGAGGTACGGGCCGACGCGGACACCCCTCAGGACGCGGCCCGCGCCCGGCGGTTCGGCGCCCAGGGCATCGGCCTGTGCCGGCCCGGGCGCATGTTCCTCGGCGACCGGCGGCACCTGCTCGAGGACGTGGTCCTGGCCGGCACCGACACCGGGCGCGCGGAGGCCCTCGCAGCGCTGCTGCCGCTGCAACGGGAGGACTTCACCGGCATCCTGGAGGCGATGGACGGGCTCCCGGTCACCGTCCGGCTGCTCGACCCGCCACTGCACGAGTTCCTTCCCGACCGGACCGAGCTCGCCGTCCGGATCGCCCGCGAGGACGCCGCCGGCCGGACCCCTTCCCCGCGGGACCGCGACCTGCTGGCGGCCGTGACGCGGATGCACGAGGAGAACCCGGTGCCCGGGCTGCGCGGCGTGCGGCTGGGCCTGGTGATCCCCGGGCTGGTGGCCATGCAGGTACGGGCCCTCGCCGAGGCCGCCGTCACCCGCAAGCGGGCCGGCGGCGACCCCCGCGCGGAGATCGTGGTCCCGCTCGTGGACGCCGCCGGTGAGCTGCGCCTGGTGCGGGACGAGATCGACGCGGTGCTCGCCGACGTCGCGAAGGAGAGCGGGGTCGCGCTCGACTGCCCGGTGGGCGCGGTGATCGAGCTGCCCGGAGCGGCGCTGACCGCCGGCCGGATCGCCCGTGACGCGGACTTCCTCTCCTTCGGGACGAGCGGTCTGACCCGGGCCACGTGGGGCGTCTCACGCGGCGACGCCGAAGCGGCCTTCTTCCCGGCGTACCTGGACCGGGGCGTCTTCGAACGGTCGCCCTCCGAACGGTCGCCTTTCGAACGGTCGCCCTTCGAGACGATCGACCGCGAGGGCGTGGGCCGACTCGTCGAGATCGCCGTCGCGGAGGGTCGCGCGAGCCGGCCGGACCTGACGATCGGGGTCTGCGGGGAGCACGGCGGGGACCCGGCATCCGTGCACTTCTTCCACGCGGCCGGGCTGGACTACGTTTCCTGCTCCCCGTACCGCGTACCGGTCGCCCGGCTGGAAGCCGGCCGCGCCGCGCTCCCGCCCCCGGCCGCGGACAGCGGTACCTGAGGCAGCCGCTCCCGGTCGGGCGCGGCCCCCGGCCGGGAGGGCGCCGCAGGGACCAACGGACCTGTCGATCGGGCCCCTCGCCCCCTGTGGGGCTCCGGACGGGAGAGTTGACTGAGCGTAGCGGCGGGGAGACGCCCCGCCCTTCGAAGGGCATGGCCATGACGAACGAAACCCAGGCGTCCCGGGCGTATCTGGTCGGCGGCGGAATCGCCTCGCTGGCCGCGGCGGTGTTCCTGGTACGGGACGCGGGGATGCCCGGCGAGAACATCAGCATCCTGGAGGAACTGCCCCAGGCGGGCGGCGCACTCGACGGCAGCGGTGTCCCGGAGACCGGCTACGTCACCCGCGGCGGCCGGATGCTGGAGGACGAGGCCTACGTCTGCCTGTGGAACCTCCTGGAGACGATCCCCACGCTCGACGACGACACCGTGTCCGTCCTGCAGGAGACCGAGGAGTTCAACGCCCGCTGGCTCACTCACGCCAACGCCCGGCTGATCGACTCCGACGGCCGCATCCTCGACGCCTCCCAGCTGGGCTTCACCACCGCCGACCGGGTGGAGATGGCCCGCCTGCTCGCACTGCCCGAGTCCGTGATCGGCGCGCGCCGGATCGAGGACTTCTTCTCCGAGCACTTCTTCACCACCAATTTCTGGGCGATGTGGCGCACCACCTTCGCCTTCCAGAACTGGCACAGCGCCATCGAGCTCAAGCGCTACTTCCTGCGTTTCCTTCAGGAACTCCCCCGTATCCACACCCTCGCCGGGGTGCGGCGCACGCGACTGAACCAGTACGACTCGATCGTCCGGCCGGTGCAGGCGTGGCTGGAGCGGCAGGGGGTCCGTATCGAGCGCGGAGTCCGGGTCACCGACGTGGAGTTCACCGTCGGCGAGGCCGGCGAGCGGCGGGCCGAGCGCATCTGCTTCGAGCGGGACGGCGCTGCGGGGTCGTACGGACTCGGGCCGGGGGACTACGCGTTCATCACCATCGGCTCGATGACGGCGGACGCCCGCTACGGAGGCGACGACACCGTTCCCGAGCTCGTACGCGACAAGCGGGACGGCGCCTGGAGCCTGTGGGAGACGCTCGCCCGCAAGGCCCCCGACTTCGGTCGGCCCGGTGCCTTCAACGGCAACGTGGACGAGGCCAAGTGGGAGTCGTTCACCCTGACGATGCGCAGCCCGGCCCTGCTCAAGCGGATCGAGGAGTTCTCCGGCAACGCCCCCGGCACCGGGGCGCTGATGACGTTCAAGGACTCCCGCTGGCTGATGTCGGTGGTCGTGCCCCACCAGCCGCACTTCGACGGCCAGCCCGAGGACGTCTACACCCTGTGGGGGTACGGGCTGTTCGTGGACGAGCCGGGCGAACTGACCGGCAAGAAGATGTCGGAGGCCACCGGGCAGGAGATCCTCACGGAACTGCTCGGGCACTTCGGCTTCGACGACATCGCCGACGAGGTGCGCGCCACCACGACGGTGACCACCGTGATGATGCCCTACATCACCAGCCAGTTCGAGCGCCGGGACATCCACGACCGGCCTCTGGTGATCCCCGGCGGATCGGCCAACTTCGCGTTCCTGGGCCAGTTCACCGAGGTCCCCGAGGACGTCGTCTTCACCGTCGAGTACTCGGTGCGCGGGGCGATGCACGCGGTGTACGGGCTGCTGGGCGTCGACGAGGAGATCCCGGCCGTCTACCACGCACTGTCCGATCCGATGACGGCGCTGCGGGCCCTCAAGTCCGTCTTCGCCTGAACCGCGGCCGGCCCGCGCGCCGCACACCGACTCCCGCCCCGGATCCGGAGGTCTTCTCGATGCCCCACCCGCTGCTCGGTCCCCTGCCCAGCCCCGAGCCCCGTTCCCGTTCCCGTTCCCGTTCCCGGTCCCGGTCCCGGACGGTCACCGTCGGTCTCGACGGTTCCGGTGAAAGCCTGGCCGCCGTCGCCTGGGCCGCGGACGAGGCGCGTCGGCGTGGTCTGGCGCTACGCCTCCTGCACGTGTGGGGCCTCGAACCGGACGTCCACGCACCGCTCATCGGCCCCGGCGCCCGGCGCCACCTGAACGAGGTGCTCCCCCGTACGACGGCCGGGGAGGTACGCCGCACCCATCCGGACCTGGAGGTGCTCGTCCGGCAGCGGTGCGGCGAGCCGGCCGCGGTGCTGTGCGAGGCCGCGGAGGAGTCCGAGCTGCTGGTGCTCGGCTCGCGCGGGCTGGGCGGGTTCGCCGGATTCGTCGTCGGTTCGGTGGCCCTTGCCGTGGTCGCCCGTACGCGGCATCCGGTCGTCCTGGTCCGGGGGCCCGAGCCGACGCCGGGTGGCGGCGTCGTCCTCGGCCTGGACCTCTCGCACCCGAGCGACGAGGTGCTGGAGTTCGCCTTCTCCCAGGCCGACCGGCTCGGGTTGCCGCTGCGCGTCGTACACAGCCCGCGCCCCTCGGGTGGCTACGGCCCCGATGCGGCGGAGGCGGCCGCGGCGATGCCCCCGGGCGCCGCGGACGCGGCGACGGCGCAGACCCTGGCCCAGGTGATAAGCCAGTGGCGACACACGTTTCCCCGGGTGCGCGTCACCGCGGAGATCCGCCCCGGTCACCCGGCCCGCCACCTGCTCGATGCGTCCCGTGCGGCCGACCTCGTCGTCATCGGCCGCCGCAACCGGGACTCCCGTCTCGGGCCGCACACCGGGAGCGTGACCCGCACGGTGCTGCACCGCTCCCGGACCCCGGTGGCGGTCGTCCCGCACGACTGACCGTCCCCGGCCCCACCGCGGCCCGTGGGGCCGTTGGCCGTGTAGAACACCGAGGGCGACGTGGCGCGCGGATCGGGTCCGAGGAGGTTCCGCGTCATGCCGGCCGGGCGCCGCCGCCCCACAGGGTGCCGCCGTCGAAGTCCGGCCGCGCGCGTGCGGGGCCGGCCGTGCTCACCCCGTGAACGGGGCCAGGACGGAAGCGAGGCGGTCCTCGTCGATCAGATCGAAATGGTCGAGTTCGGTCAGTTCGACGGAAACATTGTCGCCGTCCCCGTGCCGCCCCATTGCCGTCCGCATGGCGGATAGGTGCTCTCCGTACGAAGCGGAAAGAACCAGCCGCACATGGTCCGCCACACGAGTCACATTGTGCAGCCGGGCCCCGAATTGTTCGTAGCCGTCCGGGCGCCAGTACGTGATCATATCGCGGGACAGTTGTGCCACCTGCTCAAAATCCTTCGGTGCCACCTTCGCCAGGTAGTGACAGAGTGACCGGAATCCGTCCTTGTCCGGCGCGAGGTTGACCAGTCTCTTGAAAGCCGGAACCGGATCTGTCGGGTCCGCCTCCGCGAACAGCCGGGAAATGGTCATGGTCGATTGATTGACATTGGGATCGAGGAGCACGGCGGCGTGGACCGCGGGGATCCCGCGCCCGCCCTGCCACTGTTCCGCGAGCTGCAGGATCAGGTCGGCGCCGAGCGAGAACCCCAGCAGGACGATCTTCTTGTCCGCGTTCTCCCGGCTGACCTGCTCGACGAAGGCTGCCGCCATCCGGATGTGGGAAGACAGCGGCACGGGCGGGATCCCGGCCGACCGGTCCGGTTCGTAGCCCCGGAGGTTCAGCGCGATGCCGTGGGTGTCCGTGTGGCTGAGGTAGCCGAGGTAGTCCGTCGCGTCGAGGCCGAGACCGTGGAAGAAGAATGTGAGCGTGTCGGAGTCCGACTTTCGTTCCAGGTACCTCAATCCGGTCGACGTTCGTCCTTCGGTCACCTGACCGAAAGCCAACGCAGAGGTCATACGGACCACCCTCTGACAGATGTGTGCGGCAAGTGCGTGAGTGACTCTAGACCAACACCGCAAGGCATGTGCCGAAATGGATAACGGGACCACGATCCGACGTCGGTCGAAGTGAGGGCCCGTCGGCCTTCTGGACACAGTCCAGGACCGTCCAGCTTAATTGTGTGGCACTAGCACGGCTACCGAGCCGGCAAAACGCGAACTGTTGATTCCGGCACGCGGTCCAGTCAGCCGAACAAGAGGGGGCGCTTCGCTGATGTCCGACGGCAAGGACCTTCTGGTACGCACGTTGAGCGATATGCAGCAGCACGAACAGGGCAATCACGGCTGGTCAGTGGTCCACGAGTCGATGGCCCTGCTGGCCGGCTCCGGCTCCGCCCCCACCGTGGACCGACTGCTGGAATCCGTGCGCCGCACCCGGCCGCGGATGAGCACCTCACACCTCATCACCCTCCTGGGCATCGCCCTGCGCACCGTGGCCGCGCAGGCCCCCCGGGCCGAGGCGCTGTTCTCGCCCGAACTGTCCGCCGCCGAACGGGCCACACTGCTCTCGCAAACCCTGGAGGAGCATCACGACCGGATCACCGCCGTGCTCACCGGGCGCTCCAACTCCTTCACCGGGGCCCGCCGTTTCCTCATACCCCAACTGCTCCTCAGCTCCTACGCCGCGCACCACGCCGTCGACGCGATACGCCTGCTCGACATGGGCACCGGGATCGGGCTGCTGCTGCGTCAGCTGAACAACCGGGTGGTCTTCGACCGGTTCGCCCCGGACCTGGAGTGGAGCCCCCGGCAGCCGCCGTACCGGACGATCCCGCTGGTCGAGAGGCACGGGATCGACGCGCCGCCGCTGCCCACCCTGGAGTGGATCCGGGCCTGCCACGGGCCTTCGGCCTACTACGACGAGCGGTTCTCCGAGGTGCTCTGGTCGCTGGAGCAGACGGCCTCCGCCGACACCGCCGCCGACACCTCCCCCGTCATCTCCGCCCTCGACATCCTCGATCTGCCGGCCCTGGCCGGGTATCTCCGAACCCACCGGATCAACGTCGTGACCTGCAACTTCGTCTTCTACCAGTACGACGAGGCCACCCGGCGCGAGGTCATCGCGACGATCAAGGAGGCGTTGGCCCCGCCCGGTCTGCTGCTCAGCATGGAGCCGCGCGACGGGCTGCGCCGGATGGGAGCCCGGGTGGAGGCCCACCTGACCGGCGGCATCGGCAGCACCGGTCCGCTCCACGTCGCCGATGTCTCCGATGCCCATGTCCTCGGGAGGGCGACGGCCGGCCCGGGATTCACCGAACTCACCGGACTGGCCGGATCGGAGACGTCGGCGTGGAACGGACCGCCCGAACCTGCCGAACCTGCCGAACCTGCCGTACCTGGCGAACCTGGCGAACCTGGCGAACCTGGCGGGCCCGGCGTACCGGACGGCATGGGCCGATGAGGGGAGTCGACACCGCCAGGCTGGCTGCCGTCGCCACCCGGTACCGAGGGCCCCTCGCCCTGGCCGGTGGGGCGGTCAGCCTGTTCGTCGGGATCTACAGCGACGAGGCCCGCGCCATGCTCGCGTGGACCTGGACCCATGTGGCCGCAGGCGGAACCCTGGTGGCCGCCGGGGTCGCGGCCGTGTTCTCCACGGCCTGGTGGGCCCGCGGCCGGGTGGAACGCCGCCGCGAGCTCCAACGCGAGGTCACCCCGCAGTCGTTCGAGATCCGCGCCGACGACTTCGACGGCGACCTCCCGTCGGACCAGGCCGTCATCGGCCGCGAACTGCGCTACCTCGAACGGCGTACGTCCTCCTCGCACCTGGTGGTCCTGCTGCACGGACTCGGCCTGGACGCCGAGGACTTCCGCCCGTACATGAACAGGGCGCGGCAGCACACCATCGCCATCACCGCCTTCGGTCACAACGTCGAGGAGGCCAGGGACAGCCGGTACGGGCCCATCGGTCTGGCCACCCACACCGACCTGATCAGCGGCGCCGTCAACAACCTGTGCCGGCAGTACCCGCACAAGAAGCTGACCCTGGTGGGCTTCTCGGTCGGGGCGGACATGCTGTTCCGGCTCGCCGCGCTGTGGACCGCGCACCCGGACCGGAAGCCGAAGGTGGCCGCCGCCCTGCTGCTCGACCCCAACATCAACCACTCGACGATGATCATCACGGGCAGCGCGGCGCAGATGAACCCGGACGAGCCGCTGACGGAACTCAAACGGATCGCCAACGTCCCGCGCTCCCCGGTGGAGTTCCAGAACGTCTGCGAATACCTCCACAAGATCACCGAGAAGGACCTGCACCAGGTACAGCGCTATGCCTCGGAGCTGTGGGCGGACTGGGAGCCGGAGGGCCGTTACGACCTCTTCTTCCGCCGCTTCGACCAGCTCCAGGCGATGTCCGGCTCCGTGAAGATCTTCTTCTCCACCCACTTCGAACGGCACTTCAACGAGGTGGTGGGCCTGGCCCGCCAGCGCGGCGTGCGCCGGGTCTTCGACCTGCGCCGGGTGGACCACTTCGAGCTGTGCCGGGAGACCTTCCTGGTCCGCGAGGTGGACGCCCTCACCCGCCGCCGCTGAGCCGCGTCCCGGGCACGGCCCGGGCCGGTGCCGCGCTCGGTTCGTCGTGGGCGTGGACCGGCCGGGGACCCGGGCCACGTAGCGCGGTACGCACTGCTGGTCGCCGAGGAGGACTACGGCGACGGCGGGTACGCCCCGAAGGACCCGGCGCCGGGCAGGCCGTCCGCGCCGCCCTCGCGGACGCCGGCGCCGGGGACGCCGGCCACGTCAACGCGCACGGCACGTCGACCGGGCAGCAACGACGCGGTCGAAGCCGCCCTCCCGTGATGCGTACTCCCGCACGGGCCGCCCGTCACCTCCGCCCAGGGCGCGCTCGGGCACGCGCTGGGCGCCGCGGGGCGTCATCGAGGCGGCGCCGACCGCCCTGGCGCCGGCCGAGGACGCCGCTTCGCCCACGGCGGGCCTGAGCCGGACCGACGCCGACGTGGGCATCGACGTCGTCATGGACATCGACGTCGTCATGGGCACAGCCCGGAGGCACGGGTCGCCGGTCGCCCTCAGCAGCTCGTCCGGACTCGGCGGGCACGACGCCGTGGCGGCCCTCGCACGCGCATGGGCCTGTCGGCCTGCCCGGCCCCCGCAACGCGAGACCCGTCCCCGAGGACCGTCCCCGAGACCCGTCCCTGAGGACCGTCCCCGAGGGCCCTCCCCAACGACCGAGGGCCGATCATGCGAATCGCTCCTGCTCGGAGGCCATCTCGCTCCCCCGCTGCCGATGACCCCCAGAGGTTAGAAAATGGACTATGAGCGACTTCCTGGAACCGTTCCGGCGTTGGCTGCTCCGCTCGGTCGCGCGCTCTTCCCCCCGCCCTCGGCGTCCACGCTCAGGACGCCGCGAGGAGCACGGGGAGCAGGCCCGGCCCCCCAAGGCCGGGAAGCCGCGGTCGCAGCGTCTGTCCTCCCTGCTGAGCGTGCAGAGCGTGGCCGGCGAGGTGTTCCTCCTGCAGCTGGCCGTCGTGGTGCTCCTCGTCGCCGCGGCGGTGGTGGCCCTCGTCGTGCAGGGCCGGAGCGACGCCATGCTGGACGCCCGGCACCGTACGCTCGCCGCCGCCGGAACGTTCGCGGAATCCCCGGGAATCGTCGCGGCCCTGCGCAGCCCCCATCCGAGCGCGGTACTGCAGCCAAGCGCCCAGGCGGCCCGGAAGATCGCCGGAGTCGACGGCATCAACGTGTACACGCTCGACGGGGTCACCCTCACCCACAGCGACCCGCGACAGATCGGGAAGCACGTCGTCGGCCCGTTCTCGAAGGCGGCGGCCGGCAAGTCCTTCACCGAGACGTTCGAAGGATCCCTGGGGCAGTCCGTGGTCTCGGTGGTCCCCGTCAAGGACGCCGGCGGCCGCGTCATCGCGATCGTCTCCTCCCCCGTCACGGTCCAGAACGTCCAGAGCATGGTGAACCGGCAGCTGCCGGTCGTCCTCGGCAGCGCGGCCGCGGTGCTCGCCCTGTCCGCGGGCGGAACCGCGCTGGTGAGCCGTCGGCTGCTGCGCCGGACCCACGGCCTGGGACCTGCCGAGATGACGAGGATGTACGAGCACCACGACGCGGTGCTGCACGCGGTACGGGAAGGCGTGCTGATCGTCGGCGACGGGGGACGGCTGCTGCTGGCCAACGACGAGGCGCGGCGGCTGCTGAACCTCCCGGCGGACGCGGAGGGGCGCCCGGTCCCCGACCTGGGACTGGAGGGGGGCATCACCGAGCCGATCGCATCGGGCCGTGCCGTGACCGACGAGCTGCACATGGCCGCCGATCGGCTGCTGGCGGTGAACATCCGGCCCACCGCCCCCTACGGGCAGGCCGGGTCCGTCGTCACGCTGCGGGACACCACCGAGCTGCGGGCACTCGCCGGCCGGGCGGAGGTGGCCCGCGAGCGGCTGAAGCTGCTGTACGACGCGGGGGTGCAGGTCGGCACGACGCTGAACGTGGAGCGCACCTCGGAGGAACTGGCGGAGGTGGCGGTCCCGCGCTTCGCCGACGTCGTCACGGTCGACCTGCTGGATCCGGTGCTGCGCGGCGAGGAGCCGCCCGACGCGGGCACCGAAATGCGCCGCACCGCCTGCGTCGGCCTCCAGGGCGACCACCCGCTCTACCCCGTCGGCAAGCTGATCCGGTTCGTTCCCACCAGTCCGATGGCCAGCGGACTGGCCGGCGGCCACGCCATCCTGGAGACGGACCTGCGCGTCACCCACGGCTGGCGTGACCAGGACCCGGCCAACGCCCTGCTCATCCTGGACCGCGGCATCCACTCCATGATCGCCGTTCCGCTGCGGGCCCGGGGCGTGGTGCTGGGGATGGCCGGCTACTGGCGGGGGCAGGGCTCCGCGCCGTTCGACGAGGAGGACGTGTCCTTCGCCGAGGAGCTGACCGCCCGGGCGGCACTGTCCGTCGACAATGCCCGCCGCTACACCCGCGAGCACACCATGGCCGTCACCCTGCAGCGCAGCCTGCTGCCGCGGGGCGTACCGGAGCAGTCCGCGGTGGAGGTCGCCCACCGCTATCTGGCCGCCCAGGCCGGGGTGGGCGGTGACTGGTTCGACGTCATCCCGCTGCCCGGCGCCCGGGTGGCCCTGGTCGTCGGCGACGTCGTCGGCCACGGTCTGCACGCCTCCGCCACGATGGGGCGTCTGCGCACCGCCGTGTACAACTTCTCCACCCTCGACCTGCCCCCGGACGAACTCCTGAGCCACCTGGACGAGCTGGTGGCCCACATCGACGCCGACGAGCAGGAATGGCAGGGGATCACCGGAGCCACCTGCCTGATCGCCATCTACGATCCCGTCTCGGGGCAGGTGACCGCCGCCACCGCCGGTCATCCGGGCCCCGCTCTGGTCCGCCCCGACGGAATCGTGTCCTTCCCCGAGGTACCGGTCTCCCCGCCGCTGGGCCTGGGCGCGGGGATGCCCATGGAGAGCATGGCGGTCACCCTGCCCGAAGGCTCCCGGCTGGCGCTCTTCACCGACGGGCTGATCGAGAGCCGCGACCGCGATCTGGACGCGGGCCTGGCAGCGCTGCGCGCCGCCCTGGCCGGGCCCGCCCGCACCCCGGAGGAGACCTGCACCGCGGTGATCGACGCGATGCTGCCCGCCAGGCCCGGCGACGACATCGCGCTGCTCGTGGCCCGTACCCGCCGACTGGACTCGGACCGGATCGCCGAGTGGGACGTGGCCCCCGACCCCGCGGCGGTGTCCCCGGTGCGGGGGGCCTGCTCCCGCCGGCTGGCGGAGTGGGGCCTGGAGGACATCGCCTTCACGACGGAACTCATCCTCAGCGAGCTGCTGACCAACGCCATCCGCTACGGCACCGAGCCCATCCGGGTGAGGCTGCTGTACGACCGCAGCCTGATCTGCGAGGTCTCCGACGGGTCGAGCACCTCCCCGCACCTGCGCCGGGCCGAGGCCACGGACGAAGGCGGCCGCGGCCTGTTCCTCGTCGCGCAGTTCGCCGAACGCTGGGGCACCCGCTACACCGCCCGCGGCAAGATCATCTGGAGCGAGCAGGCACTCCAGGCCGGGGCGACCGCGCCCGGTATGGATCTGGGGGCGGCGCTCCTGGCCGAGTGGGACGACGGAGTGCTCTGAGAACGCACGGGTACAGCAGCCCCGGGTACGGCAGCCACAGGTACGGAAGCCACACGACGGCAGCGGACACCAGCGGGTGGCACTGCGCTGCCGGGGCCGTCGAACGTACGCTGGCCTCGACAGTCCGCGATCGCCCGTTATGGAGCCTTTGTGCCCGCACCCCGTCTCCGGAAAGTCTCCTTCGCCGTCTGCCTGGCTCTCGCGGCGGCGCCCCTCGGCGCCTGCGGAAACGAGCCGGCCTCCGCGCCCAGAGCGCCTTCGGAGGCCACCTCCGCCGCGGACGCCGGCGGCACGGCGGCACTGACCGCAGCGGCGAAGAAGGAGGGTTCGCTCAACACGATCGCGCTCCCGAGCGACTGGGCCAACTACGGCGCACTGATCGACGGCTTCGAGAAGAAGTACGGGATCAAGGTCACCGTGGAGGACCCGGAAGGTACCAGCCAGGACGAGATCAACGCCCTGAAGGAGCACAGGGGCGGGGGCCGCGCCCCCGACGTGATCGACGTGGGGGGCTCGTTCGCGCAGTCCGCGGCCCGGCAGGGCCTGCTCGCCCCGTACAAGGTCGCCGCGTACGACCAGATCCCCAAGAAACAGAAGGATCCTCGGGCCCGCTGGTCCAACAACTACGGCGGTTACGTCTCGATCGGCTGTGACGCCACCCGCGTGAAGACCTGCCCCTCGACCTTCGCGGATCTGCGCAAGCCCGAGTACAAGGGCCAGGTCTCGCTCAACGGCGACCCCACCAAGTCCGGCTCCGCCTTCGCCGGCGTGTATGCGGCTGCCCTGGCGAACGGGGGGTCCTTCGACGACATCCAGCCCGGCATCGACTTCTTCGCGGAGCTGCGCAAGAACGGGAACTTCATCCCGGTCGAATCCACCCCGGCCACGATCGGGAAGGGCCAGACGCCGATCAGCATCGACTGGGACTTCCTCAACCTCGAATACGCCGACGAATTCCGTGAGAAGGGCGCGGACGTCGACTGGCGGACCGCCATCCCCTTCGACGGCAGCTTCGCCGAGTACTACGCGAGCGCGGTGAACAAGGACGCCCCGCACCCCGCGGCGGCACGTCTGTGGCAGGAGTACCTCTTCAGCCCGGAGGGCCAGAACCTCCGGCTCGGCGCCTATGCACGCCCCGTCCTCATGGACGCCATGGAGAAGGACGGCACCCTCGACAAGGCCGCCGCGGAGAAACTGCCGACGGTCGAGGGCACGCCGGCGTTTCCGACGGAGGCGCAGACGGCGAAGGCGAGGGAGACCGTCAACAGCGGCTGGGCCGAGGCCGTCTCGGGCTGAGGACCGGGACGGGCCCGGCCAGGCCCGAGCCCGCCCGCCCCGGCCTCACGCCGCACCCTCGGGGACGCGGCCCGGGCCGGGGCCGTGGGAAGCCACCTACCCCCGTACGGGAGCCCCCCCCCTCTGCCTTGCGGTGCACCGCATCCCACGCCGTGCGCCGACCCGCCGGGGACTGCGCGACAGCGCCCTCAGACGGCCGAGCCGCCGATGGCCTGCTCCGTCCAGATCGTCTTCCCGGTACTGGTGAACCGGCTGCCCCAGCGGTCGGTGACCTGCGCGATGAGGAAGAGGCCGCGCCCGCCCTCGTCGGTCTCCCGCGCGCGACGCAGGCGTGGCTGGGTGCTGCTGGGGTCGGACACCTCGCAGACGAGCACCCGGTCTCGGATCAGCCGGAGCCCGACCGGCCCTCCGGCGTAGCGGATGGCGTTCGTGACGAGCTCGCTGACGACGAGTTCCGTCGCGAAGCCCAGTTCGTCCAGCTTCCACTCGGACAGCTGGCCCGTGACCAGCTCACGGGCGTGCCCGACGAGGGCCAGGTCGGCTTCGAGTTGCCACTCGGCGACCTGATCGGACGAGAGCGCGCGGGTGCGGGCGAGCAGCAGGGCGATCTCATCGGCGACGGGCTCGTGTGGCAGCACCCCGTCGAGGATGTCCTGGCTGATCTCGCCCAGGGGCCGGCCCGGGTCCGCGCCGGCGAGCGAGTTGCGCAGTCTCTCCATCCCCTCCTCGATGTCGCCGCCGCGGGTCCCGACGAGTCCGTCCGTGAAGAACGCCAGCACACTGCCGGGAGGTACGCCGAACTCGGTCACCTCGAAGGGCACTTCGCCCACGCCCAGCGGCGGCCCCGGCAGCACGCGGACGAAGGCGGGTTCCTCACCCGGCGACAGCAGGGCCGGCGGCGGATGTCCCGCTGTGGCGGCGGCGCACCGTCTGGTCACCGGGTCGTAGACGGCGTACAGGCACGTCGCTCCGAGCACCGCCGGCTCGGAAGGGGAATCGCCGCTCGTCTGCTCCCTGGAGAAGCCGAGCACCAGGTCGTCGAGGTGGGTGAGCAGCTCGCCCGGGTCCAGATCGAGGTCGGCCAGGGTCTGCACCGCGGTCCGCAGCCGCGCCATGGCCGCGGTGGCGTCGATTCCGTGTCCGACGGCGTCCCCGACGACGAACGCCACGCGCAGCGACGGCAGGGGGATCACGTCGAACCAGTCCCCGCCGACTCCCCCGGCGCCACTCGCCGACTGGTAGACCCCTGCGGCGTCCGCGGCGGGCGTGCTCAGGGCGGAGTGCGGCAGCAGGCTCCGCTGCAGGGCCACCGCCGACCGGTGTTCCCTGGTGTAGCGGCGGGCGTTGTCCAGACCGAGGGCGGCCCTGGAGACGACGTCCTGCAGGAGGGCCGCGTCCTCCTCGCTGAACGCGGAAGGCAACTGACTGCGCCAGACGGTGACGCAGCCGAGGACGAGGCCGCGCGCGTAGAGCGGCACCGCCACGGACGAGTGCGCCCCGCTCGGGACGAACAGCAGCAGGCTCTCGGGGGCCACGCCCAGCGTCTCACGGAGAACGGACACGTCGGACACCAGCACGGGCCGCCCCTCCATGAGGGGGCGCATCAGCTCGCTGTCCGGTAGGGGAGGAAGCGCCTCTCCGACCGGCAGGAGGTCCTCCGCGGATATCCCCGGGCTCTGCGCGGCCGCGGTCCGCCGCAGGCGGGCGTCACCGCCGGTGTCGAGGTGCCGCGGCTCGTCGCCCACCAGCACCGGCTCGGCGAGGTCCACGGTCGCCAGGTCGGCGAAATCAGGGACGAGCAGGTTCACCAGGATCTCGGCCATGCCCGTCACGTCCAGGGAGGCGCCGATGGTGGTGGCGGCGGCGCGGGACAGCCCCGCCCGGCGTCGCCCGGAGTCCCGTTCGGCTGTTTGCACAGCCGTCTCGGCCTGTGTGACCAGCACCAGCCACCGCGCGCCGGACGCCGGTTCACCCGCAGACCGCGCCCCGAGCCGGACCACCTGGAACACCTGACCGGCCTTCTCGACCGACCGGTCCCCTCCGGCCGCTGCCCCCAGGCGCTCTCCCGGCCCGGCTTCCGGCCCGGCTTCCGTTCCGCTGGGCGCAAGCAGCGCCAGCAGAGGAGGACACGGTCGGCCCGGTGAACAATCCAGCAGCGTCGCGGCCGTACCGGAACAGGCAATGACGACGCCTTCGTCATCCAGTACGACCGCTGCCATGTCACTGACGGACGCCGAGGCCTGACTCGGGCCGCCGTGCTCCGTTTCGTGCATGTCGCCTCCACGCAGCGTGTCTTCAGTATCGCCCCCGAGGGGCCGCCCGGCGACCGGGCCCCGGTGTGTCGTGCGCCTGCCGGGAGCCTGCCGGGGGGACGGGCGGCGTAGGGTCCGCGTAGGCGGCAAGACCGGCCGGGCAAAGGGATGTGGTGCTGTGACGCGGCAGGACGACCGTCGCGACGCGTGGGCCGTCGGCGCGGCGTACGAGCCGTACATGGGGCGGTGGAGCCGGGCGGTTGCCGCCGAGTTCGCAGGCCGGCTCGGTGCGGCCCCGGGTGAGCGCTGGGTGGACGTCGGCTGCGGTACGGGCGCTGTCTCCGAGGCAGCGCTGGATGTGGGCGGGGCCGGGGAGGTGGTCGGCGTGGACCGCTCGGCGGGGTTCGTCCACCACGCCCGTCGGCTCGTGTCCACTCCCCGCGCTCATTTCGTCGTCGGCGACGCCATGGCCCTGCCGGTCCCCGATGCCGTGGCCGGCGCCGTCGTCAGCGGGCTGACGCTCAACTTCGTGCCCCATCCGGAGCGAGCGGTGTCCGAGATGGTCCGCGTCGCGTCGCCGGGCGGCGCCGTGGGCGCCTATGTGTGGGACTACACCGAGGGCATGCAGCTCATCCGCCGGTTCTGGGACGCCGCCGCCGCCCTCGACGACCGGGCACGCGATCTGCACGAGGGGAGACGCTTCGCGCAGTGCCGCCCCGGCCCGCTGCGTGCGCTCTTCACCGGTGCGGGCCTGACCTCGGTGGGCGTGACGGCGATCGACGTGCCGACATGCTTCCGCGACTTCGAGGACTACTGGTCACCGTTCCTGGGCGGCCAAGGGCCCGCCCCCGCGTACGCCGCCGCCCTGCCCCCGGATCGGCGAGCCAGGCTGCGGGAGCTTCTGCGTACGTCCCTCCCCGCTGCCGCCGACGGGTCGATCACCCTCACCGCCCGGGCCTGGATGGTTCGGGGCCGCCACGGCGCCGGGTGATTGCCGACGCGGCGACCGCCCGGCCCGGCCCGGGGCGGCCGTCCGGTGCTGCTCCGGGTGTCGGGCGAGGCCGGCTGCCGACGGGGGCTCGAACAGTCGGGTCAGGATCCACCGGACTGTTCCTCGTTGCCCTGCTTCTGTTCGGTTCCCTGGCCCGGGTCCGTCTCCGAGTTCTGGTTCTGGTTCGGAACGTTCTGCGGCTTCGTGTCGGGGACCTTCTGCGGGTTCTGGTCCGGAACCTTCTGCGGCTTCGTGTCGGGGACCTTCTGCTGGTTCTGGTCCGGAACCTTCTGCGGCTTCGTGTCGGGGACCTTCTGCG
>NZ_JBHJTK010000002.1:207381-256913 GCF_042267665.1 Streptomyces sp. NPDC056224 | reverse complement strand
TGGTTCTGGTCCGGAACCTTCTGCGGCTTCGTGTCGGGGACCTTCTGCTGGTTCTGGTCCGGAACCTTCTGCGGCTTCGTGTCGGGGACCTTCTGCGGGTTCTGGTCCGGAACCTTCTGCGGCTTCGTGTCGGGGACCTTCTGCGGGTTCTGGTCCGGGACCTTCTCGGGGGTCGTGCCCGGGACCTTCTCCTTCTGCGGGTTCTGGTTCGGGACCTTCTCCGGCTTCGTGTCCGGGACCTTCTCCTTCTCCGGGTTCTGGTCCGGGACCTTCTCCGGCTTCGTGCCCGGGACCTTGTCCGGCTTCGTGTCGGGGACGTCCTCCGGCTTGTTCTGCGGGTTCTGGTCCGGAACCTTCTCCGGCTTGGTGTCCGGCACCTTCTCCTTCTCCGGGTTCTGGTCCGGGACCTTCTCCGGCTTCGTGCCCGGCACCTTCTCCGGGTTACGGTCCGGAACCTTCTCGGGGTTCCGGTCCGGGGGGACCTTCTCCGGCTTGGTGTCCGGCACCTTCTCCGGGTCCTCGTGGGGCACCCTCGGCTTCGTGTCCGGCACCTTCCCGGGCTGCTTATCGGGGTCCTGGCCCGGGACCTTCCCCGGGTGCTGGCCCGGATGCCTCTCCTCCGTCTCCTCGTGGGGCGGGGGCAGGACCGGGTACGGCGAGTCCGGCTTCTGGCCCTGGGGAGGAGGCACCTCGTGGTCGTGCCTGCCCTGCACGTCTCCGCTCGGGCGCACGTACCACCCCTTGCGGTGCTGGTCGAACATGGTGACGGCCTTCACCGGCTTCTCGGCGGGTTTGACCGCAACGAGGCCGGAGGACCTGAACGACGACCACTGCTTGCCGCTGTACGTCTGCTTGCCCTTGACGGCGACGGGCGGAGCCAGCGGGTTGCCGCAGGCACAGCGCACGCGCGGGACACCGCGGTCGTCGACCAGGACGGGCGTGCCGGCCTGCAGGATCGCCTGATAGCCGACGGGCGCGTCGTTCTTGTACCCGTGGTTGGTGACCCGGGTGTCCCAGGCCAGCCGGACGGGCGTCAGCGAGCGCAGATAGGCGGGAATCTCGGGCTGCCGGATACGCAGGGGGGCGGCGAACGCCTTCCCTTTCGCCGGGTGCTCCCCGAGGAACTTGATCTGCTTTTCGACGTCGCAGCTCGCGACGTTCCGTGTGCCCCCGTACAGCCCCGGGTACGCACCGTTGACCTCGAGCGTGCGATTGGTGTCCCTCGAAGTGGCAGCGGTGACGGGCGTGACCTCGGTCGTTTCGGACTCCGTGGCCGTCGAGGGGGTGAACGGATTGGGGCCGGCCGCCGAGGTGGCCTGGAGGAAGACCTCGCCCCCTGCTGCCTTGTTCCCGCCCATGACGGTGAAGCCGAGGACCACCGCCGTCGCCATGGCCACCACGCCGGTGGCGCTCAGCACGGTCTTGCGTGACCGCCATCCGCGAGCCGGCGCTCCGCGACGCCCACCCGGCTCGTCCTGCCCACCCGGCTCGCCCGGCTCGCCACTGACGGTCGGCGGGCCAGGAGGACCCGGCGGGGGCGGGGGCCCTGATGACGGAGGCCCCGGCGGCGGGGGATGTTCGTTCGTCGGCCGATCGGACAGCGGACCGGACGGGGGGCCGGTGGGGCGCTCGCCCGAAGGAGGTAGGGAACTCACGACACTCTCCCCCTGAGGCAGGACATCGGGAAAATGATGGTTGTTCGCATCTGCGCGCTCCTTACAGTCATTATGGCCTCCGCGTCCAGGAGGCGCGGATCATGGAAATTCGACTCCCGCGAAAAAGGTGAAGAGGCGGCCGGACGGGCCCGGCCTCCACGAATCGACGCGGGTGGGCCCCTGCCGTGCGTGAACCCAGGTCTTGAGTAAGCCTCTGGCTCAGCGGTCGCGTCATGTCGCGGCTTTTCGGGACTTGACAGGTGACCGGAGCCCCGATGGGCCGCTCCTCCGTGACGGCGCACGGCTCAGAGGCCCGGGCCCGGGCCCGAGCCCGGGCCCGGTCGCCGGAAGAGCCGGTTCTCCAGGCATTCCGTGAGGTACGGAACGCCATCGGTGTGGCCGGAGCCGTGCGCATCGCCGAGCATGCGCGCGGCGAGGCCGCGGTGGGCTGCCTTCCACCGCTGGTGCCTGGCTTCCAGCCGGCCGAGCGCCGCGTCGAGGCGGTCCCACCGCATGCGGTCGGAGCCTCCCCCGCTCCCGAGGTCGCGATACGCCTGGGAAACGGTGTCGTGGCCGGGAGCCACCACCTCGGCCCGTACGGCGGGCACACTCGTGAAGGCGGCCGAACGCAGGCGTGGAACGGGCGGAACACCACACAGGCTCTCGAACCGCTTGTACTGCTCGGACTGGATGGCGCTGGCGCCCTGGGTGTACTGCCGGAAAGCGGAGAACTGCTCCGCCCGCATCGTGGCGACCACGCGGAACAGTGCGGCAGCCCGCTCGAACCTCTCAACCGCGTGCTCTATTCGTTCCGCGCCCTCCTCGGGGCGCCCCGCGCGCAATGCCCCGGTGGCCGCCTTCATGTCTGCCGCCATCGCGGTGAAGAGCATTTCGTGGGTCTGCAGGACCCGGATGAAGAAGTACTCGTCGTGCAGTACGTAGACGGGCTGCACGGTGACGTCGAACCACCGCCAGGCGTTCGTCGCCGGGGGCCGGGGTAGGTGATCGAGGAGATCTTCCAGGCGGGGCCGGGCTGTGTGTGCCACCCGTGACGGCAGGTCGCCGACGTCCGGCGGGCCGGGTCCCTGCGTCACGAACCTCAGGGCGTGGCGCACCCTCGTGCCCAGCGTCGCCGGATCCGGCCGGCCCCGGCTGGGCCCCTCCCGGGAGCCGCCCGCCGCCTTGACCTCGAAACGGACGACGTCGGCCATGAGCATGATGGACATCCGGTCCGCGCTCAGCCCGGAGCGCCGTTCGTCCATGAGGAGCTCCAGGACGGGCAGCGCGAGGTAGGTGCGGTTCCAGAAACGTCCCTCGTGTTTGTCGAGGATGCAGTCGAGAAAGGCGTTGAGCAACGGACGGTCTGCGGCATGCCGGCGCCGGACATGGCTCAAGCGGGCCAACATGTGCTCCGGCAGGAAATGTTTTCCCGTCCGACGCACGTGTTCCGTGAGGGACCGGGCCAGGGAGAAGCCGTCGGATTCCACCGGCACCTGATCGGCTGGCGCCCAGCGCTTGAGTCCCCGCAGGACCGAGGTACGTACTCCGCACTTCTCGCGGAGCGGGCAGGTGCAGCCGTCGGACCTTCCCCCGGGGCATCGCATCGTGCTGTTCTCAGAAGTCATCGCCACTCGTCTCCCATGTCGGTGTGCCGCAGTGCGACGCACGAACGCTGCCGGCCGACGGTCGGCCTCACGTCTGCCGGGCGGGGTACCGGATTCCACTAGGCCTGATCGGGAGACCGCGCGTCATGTCTCGGGAATTCGTGGCTTGACAGGTACGGGTGCGCTCGTGGCGCTCCGACCGCCGATGCCGGAACGTGATTCCGGAGCGTGATGCCGGAGCACGAACGCCGGGCCTCCGCCACCTACGACCACGGTGGTGGAGGCCCGGCGTCGTGGGGAGCCGGAAGTACGCGAAAGGGGATGCCCCGTCAGGAACTGCCGCTGCGGAAGGCCGTGGCGCGCACGGTGGTGCCGCAGAGCGCGAACTCCCCACCGTCGTCAGGCGCCAGCTGGAGCCCGCCCCCTCCCACGCCCAGCACGATCGAGGGTGCGACGGTCGGCTCGGCACCGGAGGCGCAGTACCCGTCGGCCTCACCGAGCACCGGGGTGAAGGTGAGCCGGGTCCAGGCCTGGCCGCCGACCGGCAGGAGCACGGGGCGCGCCTGGCCCTGACGTACCACGATCAGGGGCTTGTTGCGGTCCGGCGACCCCTGGCCGGCGAGGGCCACGGTGGGATACCCCTTCAGGACGCAGGCCTTCGGGCCGTCGTTGATGACGGTGATCCGCACCTGGCTGCCACCGGTCCGCTGCGCGCTGTTCGCGATGAGCTGATTGCTCGTACAGGGGGCGACGGGTGCCTGCCGCCCCGCCGACTGCTGCCCCGCCGGCTGCTGCGCCACCGCGCCCGGACCGGCGGCCAGCACCAGGCCGCACGTCACGGCGCCCGTCACGAGCCACCGGGTCGGGGCGCCGGCCACGCGGCCATGCATCGTGCCCTTCAGCGTTGTGCCCTTCATGGAGTCTCCTCACGGATCGCAGGACGCCCGCTCACCCCGACCGCGCACCTGGCTCCCCTTCGGCCGCATCCTCCCCCAGCGTCGCACCGCCCCGGACGGACGGCGCGCTTAGCGCTCTGACCTGGCCGTGTGCTGGGAGGGGCGCCGCCACCGCGCGCCCTCGCACTGCGGACGCCGGAGAGGCTGTGGGCCTCCGGCGTCCACAGTGCGAGGGCGTGCGTGTGTGTGGGGCGGCTCGCCGGGACGTAGTCCCCGGGGGCCTGCGGGGCCGTCAGCCCTCACTTGCCGAGCTTCGCCTTCAGGTCCGCCTTGAGCTGCTTCTTGATCTGCCCCTTGTTGACCTTGTTCACGGTGCCGCCCGTGCCGGTGCCGTCACCGCCGACGGCCGTGGCGTCACCCAGGTTGGTGGCATCGGCACTGGCGTTGCCGCCGGTGGCGTTGCCAGTGGTGATCACGCACTTGCCCTTGCAGCTGCCGACACCGGAGTTCGCGGCACCACCGGTGGCCGTGCCACCGACCGTGGTGTTCTCGGCGTTGGCGTCACCGCCGGTACCGATCCCGTCGGCACTGTCGCCGTGGGCGAGGGTGACGGCCTGCTGCGGGACCGCGGCCGGGGCGGCCATCGCCGTCGCCGGCAGCGCGATACCGCCACCCACCAGCGCCAGGGAAGCTCCGGCCAGAACGACACGACGGGTCGAGAAACGCTCGAACATGGGATTCTCCATTCAATATCAAAAGAGTCTGCACACCGCCCCCTCGAAACAGATCGGGAGCAATTTCTTCGGCCTCACGTTCTCCGGGAGTTCCCGGTGAGGGCGCACTTCAAATAAACCCTGCGCGGGAACGCGCGTCACGCCACTTGAATACGTGGCTTGACGCATAGAACCGATCTTGGTAGTTGACCGTCGCCGCACCCTCGAAGGCCGGGAAGGGCGCGTGAACACGCCGCACTTCACCAGTTCCTGCTCATGGCATGATCCGCACGATAACGTCGGGCCTCGAATAGCCGCCCGCTTTGCCACAGGCGGAGACCTCACACACGAATCCCGGAGAATTCCGATGAACGAGCGTTCCTGGACCCGTCGTCTCGTGCTGGCCGCGGCTTCCGTGGCACTGGCCGGCGGCGTGGCGCTGCCGGCGACCGCGGTGGCCGCAGCGGCGGTTCCGCAGTACGGCTACGGCAGCCTCATCAGCACCGCGGGCCATGGTGCCCCCGGCGTGTGCGAGGGCCTGTGCCACGGCACCACCAACACCGGGGTGGGCGACGGCGCCTCCGGCGCGTGCAAGGGCCTGTGTCACGACAGCACCAACACCGCGGTGGGCGACGGCGCCTCCGGCGCGTGCGAGGGCCTGTGCGGCGGCAGCACCAACACCACGCTAGGGACCGGTGCGTTCAACGAGTGCACGGGCCTCTGCGGCACCAGCACCAACACCTCCGTGGGAGACGGTGCCTTCACCTCGTGCAGCGGCCTGTGCCAGGACAGTGTCAACACCGTCTGGAACGGTGAGGTTCTGAGCGGTGACGTGGTGAGCGGCGGCCGCTCCGCGTCCGTGACCTCGGTCGGACAGGGCCCGCAGGCCCGAGGCGCCAAGGGTGCCGGCAACGGCGGCGGCGCCAGCGCCGTCAGCGGCAATGCCAACGCCGAGAACACCACCGTCGGAGGTACCGCGACCAGCGGCTCCGCCACCTCCGGCGGCGTCGGCACCTGCATCGGCAGGTGCACGATCGTCACGGGTGACGCGACGAGCGGCGATGCCAGCGCAGACGCGACCAACACCGGCAACGCCAGCGCAGTGAGCGGTGACGCGACCGCTGCGGGCTCATAGGCCCTGGATCACCTCACTACGCAACGGACGCCGGAGAGGCCCTGGGCCTCTCCGGCGTCTGCTGTGCGTGGGGCGGCTCGCCGGGACGGGACTCCCGGGGGCTGCGGGGCTCTCAGGGCCCTCACTTACCGAGCTTCGCCTTCAGGTCCTGCTTGATCTGGTTCTTGATGACCTGCTTGTTGACCTTGTTCACGGTGCCGCCCTTGCCGGTGCCGTCACCGCCGACGGCCGTGGCGTCACCGAGGTTGGTGGCGTCGGCGCTGGCGTTGCCGCCGGTGGCGTTGCCGGTGGTGATCACGCACTTGCCCTTGCAGTTGCCGACACCGGAGTTCGCGGCGCCACCGGTGGCCGTGCCGCCGACCGTGGTGTTCTCGGCGTTGGCGTCACCGCCGGTACCGATGCCGTCGGCGCTGTCGTCGACAGGGGCGAGGGTGACGGCCTGCTGCGGGGCGGCGGCCGGGGCGGCCATCGCGGTCGCCGGAAGGGCGACACCGCCACCCACCAGCGCCAGGGAAGCTCCGGCCAGAACGATACGACGGGTCGAGAAACGCTCGAACATGGGAATTCTCCATTCGGTGTAAAAAGAGGGGGAAATACCGTCCCGCGGAACGGGCCGGGGTAATTGTTTTCGGCCCGTATCTCCGGGGGTTCCGGTGGGGGCGTACTTCAAATAAACCCTGCGACGGGGCGGGTGTCACACCACTGGAATACGTGGCTTGACGTCCGGAATCGATCTTGGTAAAAGCCTGGGCCGGCGTGAATTCCTGCTCTCGCGCCCAGGCCGCCGAGCCGACCGGGACCGCTTCCGGACGGGGTCGCCCTTCTCGGTGCGGAGGCGCTCGACGGCCGTGTCGCCGTGCGCGCGGGTGAGTGCGTGGCCGCCCCGGCCGCCGTCGTGGTCGACGCCACGCGTCGGGACCCGGCCCTCGCGCACCTCAGCGCCCGCCGGACGACCCGTCGCCCCGCGGTACAGCCGGTCACGCCGGGTCCGCACCGCAAACGCCGCAAGCCCCGGGCGAGCCGCGTCCACGACGCGCTCGCCACGCGCCCCGTCCCCCTCGCCATCCGTACGGGGTGTACGCACACCCCGTACGGATCACGCCGGGAAGCCGGCGGCGGGTTGCTCATGACCGGCCGGGCTCGACCGGCCGCGGCCGGCACCTTCAAGGCGGCCGGCGTCCTCACCCTGAACGGTGGTGTCTCCGCGACGACCGGCAGAACGACCGCAGCCCTGCCGGTGCGGTCCCGGGCTGCGCCGGCTGCGGGTCGGCCGGCGCGTCCGGCCTCAGTTCCCGCCGGTCGGCGCGGTAGTGGCCCGCGCCGCCCTCGCCCGCGCCGGCGGGGTGGGCTGCGGGGAGCCCTGCAGGGCCAGGGCGGTGAGCACGACCAGTGAGTCCGTCCAGCCCAGGGGCGCGACCGAGGACGGCAGCCCGGCCCCGTTCACGGTTTCGGGAAGCTCTCCCAGACCGTTCCGCTTCGAGAGGACCCAGTCCAGCACCCTGCCCGCCCTCGCCTGTTCGCCCGTACCCGACCAGGCGAGGGCGAAGAAGGAGGTGCTGGCCGTCCAGGCGTACGGTCCCCAGCTGAAACCGGGGTCGTTGCCGGGCGAGACGCCACCGTTGGGCAGCAGCAGCGCCCGGTAGGTGGAGTCCAGCGCTCCGCCGAGGCCGGGCGGGGCGGCGTTGAACGGGGGTGCCATGAACGCCACCGCACTGTCCCGGCCGTGCTCGCCGTCGACGGTCCGCCCGTATCCCAGCGGAGCGAAGGCGGAGGCGATACCGGCAGACAGCCGCCGGGCCGCGTCCCCCCAGCGCTCCGCGTCCTCGCCCAAGCCCAGCCGGGCCGCCAGGTCGGCCGAGGCGTTGAGCCCGGCCAGCAGCGGAGCGGCGGTGCCGATGTTGGTGGTCGCGGTGTCCAGCTCCCAGTAGTCCGGGGACGCCGGCGGCAGCCCGTCCGGCCCCAGGGACCGGGCGGCGTAGTCGGCCGCCTTCCGCACCATCGGGTAGAGCGCGCGCAGTCGCTCGTCCCGTCCGCCCGGCGCCGCCGCCCGGTACCACTGCCAGGTGGCCCAGGGCACCCAGCCGTTGCCGTCCAGCTGCCACTTCCGGGCGTCGGGCGGTCCGCTGCCGTCCAGCTCGGTACGGGCCTCCCAGGTCCCGTCGGCCCGCTGGGTGCGCGCGTCGTAGCCCAGGATCCGGTACGCCTCCTCGTCGTGCCCGGTGGCGGCGAAGGAGACGGCGGCGAAAGCGCCGTCCCGGGGCCAGGAGTACTGCCAGGCCGGCGACCATCCGGCAGCGAACGCGCCGTCCGGCTTCAGCAGGGCCCGCATCGACAGCAGCGCGCGCTGCGATGCGGCTCGCTGCGCGGCGGTGGTCCCCGGCACCTGGCCCGCGGCCAGCCAGGCGCGGCTCTCGTCGATCTGTGCCAGGGCGCCGGAGTCGTCCGCCGCGACCACGGTGGACGCGGAGGAGCCGTCGGGCAGGTACCGCCACCGGCCGGAGGGAAGACGCAGCACGTTGCTGCCGTCGACGTAGGAGGCGCCGACGGCGAAGGAGGGCAGCACGGCCTCGGTGGCCACCCGGTTGGTCAGCAGCCCCGCGGTACGGGCCGCGAGTGCCGAAGCGGGGACGTAGCAGGGCTCCGTCTCCCCACAGCGCTCGCTCCCTGTGGGATTGACGTGGAAGGCCGTCCGTGAGGCGTCGGCGTGCCAGCCGCCCCAGTACGCCTCGTCGTAGTTCCAGCTGGTCAGCGAGCCGGGTACGGACTGCCGGGTGCCGTACCAGGCGATGGGCTTGCTTTCCGTCGTGGTCGCCTGGACGAACAGGTAATACGTGGCGCCCGCGGTGACGGCGGCGCTGACCGGGAATTCGACCCAGCCCGCGCCGGCGCCGCCCAGGGCGGCGAGGTTCAGCGTCTTCGAGGCGACCGTCGACCCGGCGTCGGTGCGGACCCGGCGGACCTGGGCCGTCACCGTCCCGGTCGCCGCACCGCTGCCCAGGTAGACGCTGACCCGGGAGAGCCGGGTGCCGGAAACGGTGAAGGCCTGGGCCGCAGCGTTGTTGGTGGACTTCACGCTGAACAGGGCGGTTTCGCGGTGGGCCTGCCCGTCGTAGGGCACGGCTGCCGCCGCGCGGGGGAGCGCGGCGGGAACGCCCGTCAACGCCAAGGAGAGCAGGGTGGGCAGCAGGGCCCTCGCGATCGCCATCGGTTACAGGCCCTTCCGTCGCTCGACGGGCGCGCCGGGCGGAGGGTGCCGGGGCGCCGAAAGCTGGACCCACCTTGCACGCATCCGGACCTGGGGGCGGGGGAGTCGGGACGTGTCCCACCGGATGGGGCCGTAACGACATCCGATCGTGTGACAGAAACAGCGGCAGGCGGATCCGGCGCGTTGTCGCCTGGATCAACTCCCCGTCGCGAGTCCTCCGTTCGCCGGCGCAGGCGGTCGACCGTTACCCCGCGATCCGGGTCTTCGCGGCTCGACCGCGCTGTGGGTCCGCGGCCGGCCGGTCTCCGGCACGCCGTCGGCCAGCAGGCAGCCGGCGTTGACGGTGCGTGCCGTTGTCCGCGCTCACCGACGCTCGCCCCGCGCCGCTGATCCGTCAGAGGTCCGAACCGTTCCGCCCGCCCGCAGCCCACTCGCTGACATCAACAGGCGCGCTCGTATTCGACCTGGTCAAGCGCCTGACCGTCGCCGAAATCGAACACTCGTACGGCACCGGATTCGGTGAAGCCGCACTTGGTGTAGAAGCGGCGGGATTGCGGGGTGTCGCGCAGCGTCCACAGATGAGCCGCAGCGTAGCCCTCGGCGCGGAGACGGCGCAGCGTCCCGGTCATCAACACGGCGGCGACCCCGCTGCCCCAGCTGTCCGGATGGCTGTAGAAGCTACAGATCTCCGCGACACCTGGCCCGGCCGGCGACGGCAGGAAGACGGACAGCGCCAGGGGGCGGCCGTCGAGGACGGCGAGCAGAATCGTCCCCGCGCCTTCCCTGAGCCGCGCATGCCATCGGCTTCGCCTGCTGAGGACCCCGCGGGCGGCGAACTCCGGCTCGAAGAAGGGGCCGTAGGCCACCTCCCAGGCGGCGGCATGGATCTCGCCGAGCACGCGGCCGTCATCCGGACCGGCGTCACGAATCTCAATCATCCGATCATGTTGCCAGGCCGTGGCGTGGCAGGGGAGCGGCGTGCGTTCAGGGACCGACCTGCCGGCCGGCCGGAGGCAGGGCGCGCAGGAGGTCCCACAGCGGTCGGGATCCGCCGGCCCATTCGGCGAGGACGTGGCGGTCCACCAGGTGGAGTCGTTGGGACTTCGCGAACCGGGCCGCGTTGTCGGTGATGCGGCCGTTGGTGAGCATGACCAGGACGTCGCCGTGGTGGACCTGCCTGCCGGTGCCGTTGAGGACGTGGAGGTCGGGGGTGCCGACGGGTTTCCCGGACCAGCCGTCCTTCCGGTGCTTGCACTGGATGACCCACCGGCGCCCGTACGGGTCGGTGGCCTTGACGTCGGCGCCGTTGTCGCCGTGCCCGCCGACCTGCTGCGCGTCCGCGCAGCCGTCTCGGCGCATCAGGTCCCGCACCGCGAACTCGAACTCCCGGTGATGCAGACCATCGAGCTGTCCGAGCGCGTAGCGCAGGCCGCTCGCCCGTACCTGCGCCCAGCGGGCGGCCTCCCCGCGGCGCCACGCCCACGCGGCGGCACCCGCGGCTGCCGTCAGCAGCAGGGCAACGACGGTCCCGGGGCGGGCGGACAGCCACCGCAGTGCGGCTGTCGCCAGGCTGAACAGGACCGCGGCCGCGAGAGCGGCGAGAACCACCTGCTCCAGGCGCTGCTTCTGCTGCCGCCGGGGCTGCCGCCGGGACTGTCGGCGGGGCTGCCGCCGCGGCCGCCGACCGGAACGCCGGACGGGACGACGCCCGCTCACCTGATGCTCCCCGGGCGGGGACGGGCAGCGCGGTGCGAGGCCGCAGGGCATTTCCCGGCCGGGAGGTCGAGGCGGTCTCCTGTGGTCACTGGCCGGCCTGGGAGACGCCGCTGACGAGCCGGCCAAGGAAGTCGGCAGCGCCCTGACCGACCTCCGTGGGTGCGAGGACGATCCCCAGCGCCAGAACGATGATCACGGTCATCTTCTCGTCGAAGCGGCTCCGGGCCTCCGTGCGGCGGCGCAGCCGCAGGACGACGATGACCACCAGCAGTACCGCCACGTTGATCGTCAACAAGCGCCCAGCCCCCCGCCTGAATCCCCACGGGGCAGCGGACGACGGCCCCTCCCTCTTGTGTAGCCCGAGGCGGGCGGCGCTGTGGTCGGATCTCCGGTGATTGGCGGCAACGCGATGCGCTGGCCGAATCCGCGGGGCCGCGCGTTCGAAGACGCCCCGGGGCACGTGAGGATCAGGCCGTAGCGCGTGCGTCACCGGCGCAGGCACGGGGACGAGCCCGCTGCCGGTCCCGGATCAGGGACGGTTGTGCCCTGGTGAGCCCTACGGCGCGTCGTCGTCGAGCAATTCACGCTTGACGGCCTCGAAATCGGCCAGTGCCTGGGGGTCGCGGCGGTGGTAGTCGCGCCAGAAGCCGGGTCGCTGCCACAGTGCGTGAGCCAGACTCAGGCCGCCCTCCTCCAGGGCGAGGGCCCAGCACGGTGGCACGCGGGTGTCGAGCACGTCGAAGTCGGCGACGTCCCACATCAGTCCCGGCCCCTGCGCATGCTCGCCCAGCACGCGGATCTGCACCTCGCTGCCGGCGAGGACCTCGATCTCCAGCACCGTGTAGATGCCGCCGACCCGGATTCCGTCGTACTCCTGGACGGGTATGTCGGCCTGCGGATGAATGATCTTGATGCACCGGACTCGCATGGGGCGAGTCTGGCAGCAGAATCGATTCCGCTGCCCCGGCAGCGCGTCCTCGTCCGTGACCGTGTCCCACGTCAGGCAGGCGCCCTGAAAGATGCCGTGCCCTGGAGCGTCCCGGATCTCAGGTCAGCTCAAGGGCGCGGCATCACCACCCGATGGGCAATCGGCGAGACCATCTACCCATGCCAAGGCTCGCCGCCCGAAACCGCCGACGATCTTGTCCGCCACCGCTCCGCCACCCGCGCGTCCGGCATCTGCCCCTGACGCGAACACGGCGCGGGGACCCGCTGCGCGCACCGCAGCTCATTGCCACCCGCCAGGAGCACCTCGGGTGAGTGGACGCGACGCCCCCCGCCCGTTCGCACCGCAGACCCCTGAGACGGTCGTCGGTGAGGCCCGCTGGCCCATGGCCGCTGCCGTGGTGGCCGCGATCGCGCTGACCCTGCTGCTGCCCGACGACATGCGTCTGGCAGCACGCTGGGTGCTCCCTGCCGTCGAGGGGCTGCTTCTTGTGGCGCTGATCGCAGGCGATCCCGGCCGCATCGACCGCCGCTCCACCATCTTGCGCGCCGCTTCGATCGCGCTGGTCGGCGTCCTGGCGCTCAGTGCCGTGTGGTCGACGATCCGGCTGGTCGACGACATCATCCACGGTGGGAAGGAGACCAGTTCCGCCGCCAGCCTGCTGCAGGTGGGCGGGACCGTCTGGGCAACCACCGTTCTGGCCTTCTCCCTGCTGTACTTCGAGCTCGACAGCGGCGGAGCCGCCGCCCGTGCCCACCGCATGCCCCACACACCCCAACTCGCCTTCCCCCAGCACCTCAGCCCCGAGCTGGATCCGCACTGGAGGCCGCGCTACATCGACTACCTCTACCTCGCGCTCACCAACGCCACCGCCTTCAGCCCCACCGACGTCATGCCGCTGGCGGCCTGGGCCAAGATCGCCATGAGCGTCCAGGCCCTGGTCTCGCTGCTCATCCTCGGCCTCGTCATCGCCCGCGCCGTCAACGTCCTCGCCTGAGGGCCGCGGGCTTTAACCGGCAAGATCCAGAAGAGGGGACTAGCTAGTGCTGTGACCGGCAAGGTCCACCGGGTCGCGGCCCCCGGCACGGCACCTCGCCGCGTTGTCGGACCACGCCGGTACGTCCAGTACGGGCCGCGGCCCTCCGCCTTGCGATGCACGGCGCCTGGGGGCCCCTCCCAGCGGTGGCTGGGGGAGCCGCGACCCGGCAAACCCTTCCGGCCACAGCACTAGATGATCGATTCCAAGGGATCGGCCGCGCGCATGAGGCGGGCGAGCCCAACGTCAGTGTGTGAAGACAGAGCTGGACTCCCTCGCGACCGCGATTTACGTGAAGACCGACGACCTGCTGAAGGCGTCGCCGCATCTCGCACCCTCGCGCCCGGTCGTCGGGATTGCTCCGCGGCTGACCGATGCCGAGCTAGTCACACTCGCGATGATGCAGGCCATGCTCGGCGTCACCTCCGAGGCCAGGTGGCTCCGCCATGCCCACGCTCACCTGCGGCATCTCTTCCCCTACCTGCCGAAGCAGCCCGGCTACAACAAGCGACTGCGCAAGGCTGCCGATCTGCTTCGCCGGGTCACCCGGACCCTCGCCACCGGCACCTCCGTGTGGAGCGACGACGTGTGGATCGTGGACTCCACACCCGTGGAGTGCGGCCGCTCCCAGGAGACCGTCAAACGCCCCGACCTGGCCGGATGGGCCCAGTACGGGTACTGCGCGAGCCACAGCCGCTTCTTCTGGGGCCTTCGGCTGCACCTGGTGTGCACCCTCCAGGGCCTGCCGGTCGCCTTCGCCCTCACCGGAGCGAAGACAGACGAACGCGAGACCCTGCTGGACCTGCTCGCGGCCGAACCGGGCCTCGTCGCCGCCCGGCCCGGCCAGACGCTGATCGGCGACAAGAACTACTTCGGCCGCGACTTCGAGCGTCCGTTGGCCGAGCAGGGCATCCGGCTGCTGCGACCGGCCCGCAAGGGCGAGCCAGAGCGGCCCGGCGCACCACTGTTCTCAAGCCCTTGCGGCAGGTCGTCGAGTCGGTCAACGAGACCTTCAAGGGCCAGCTCGACCTCGAACAGCACCGAGGACGCACACCCGGCGGTGTCATCGCCCGCGTCATGCAGCGCATCCTCGCTCTTACGGCCGCGATCTGGCACAACGACCACACAGGCCAGCCCGTCCTGCGCTCACTGACCGCCTACGACCACTGACCATGTCCGTTGCCAACGGAACCGGCCCGTCTGTCACTGATTACCGCTGGGCGGGTGCTCACTCGGCGATCTCCGCTTGGCGGCGCGGGGTGCGATGGCGGCGGTGGTAGGAGACGGTGACGGCGGCTAGGAGCGGGCCCCAGAGGAACAACGGTTGGTAAAGGATGCCGACGACGAGGTTTCCGCTGTGCGTCATGTCATCGTGTGGAAAGGTCCACCACCAGGGGACGAAGGCCCAGAGCAGGGTCAGGGCCGCCGCACCGAGGGCGGCAGGAACCACAGCAGCCATGGGGCGGACTTTTCGCCCTCCGATCAGCGGTACCCAGTGGGGCACGACCTCGCCCCACGGCCGTACCAGACCAATCGTGAGGAAGGCTGCGAGCTCGCAGAGCACGCTGAGTGACAGCATCCATACCTTCGCGCCGATCGTCTGGAAGCTCTCAAAGTCAACGTCGGTGTACCCGGCGGGGTATCCGAGCACCAGGGCAATGCGCCACAGTCCGCTCGGCAGGACTACCCATGTCGTCAGATGCGCAGCCCAGACAGCCCAGCGGGGTGGCGCCGCTGCGGAGATGACGGGCGAGGCGCTCGTTTGAATGCTCATGCCACTCATCGTCACGCGCCGCCAACAAGGCTTCATCAGCCTGCGCGACCGACTCAGACGGCCCTGTGGAACGAGAGCGGGACGGTGGCTTCCCCCGGGTGGGGGAGGCCGCCGTCATCCTCCAAGGCCATGTCCTCCACGACGCCTGCCGCGCTTCTCCGGCACGCGGTCACCAGCGGCGGCTGGGTTCCCCGCCAAACATGCTGGATTTATTGACAAGGGACAGACCCCTTGGAATCGATCTTCTAGCCGACGTCGATCACGTCGTCGCAAGCCGTCGACTCCGGGATCGGTGTGCGGGAGCCGACGGCCTTCACCCACGCTTCCTCCCGGGAGACGGCGCCGGGCCCGCTGATCTCGTCGGCCCCCCACACCCACATCCCGCCTTCCTCGACGCTCTTCCCGATCGCCACGGTGTACCGCTGCCCCGGCTCCAGCACCTGGATCTGCGGCTCGTACGTCGTGAACGATCCGTCGGCCTGCCGCCGGGCGGCCTGCGCGAGCGTGACCACGGCGGGCGGCTCCCCCTTCAGCACCCGGTCCACGCTGAACTTCGACACGATCACCCCGCCCTGATCGTCCCCGCGCCCCGGCCCGTTCGCGCGGTACCCGACGCGTTCGGTCACGGTGCCGATGGCGACCTGATGGGCGAAGGCGGCGACGTACTCGGGCCGGGACAGGTCCGGGGAGCACAGGGAGTGGACCGTGGCCGGCTCGCCCGACCAATAGGCGTACGCCGAGGCCCCGGCAGCGCACAGGGCGGCGGCTGACACCACGGCAGCGGTGGTCTTGCGGTTCATCATCAGCCCCAGAGCTTCTTGTAGTTGTCCTTGTCGACCGGCTGCGGTCCGGTGATCGGCGGGTCGTCACGCACCTTCGTCCACATCAGTGACGCGATGGCGTCCGACTTGTGGCACAGCCCCAGGGCGTGGCCGAGTTCGTGAGCGCCCACGGCGCGCTGGAAGTCCCGTGAGCGGCCGGTCATCTTCTTCCGGTTGAAGCGGATGATGTCGGTCGCCCCGATCCGGTCGTCCCACACGTACTGCGCCACGGCGTCACCGGTACCGCCGTCTACGTCCCGGAACGCGAGGTCGTTGACGGTGGTGGCACCGTCCGCCGCGACCTTGATCTTGTGTCCGGAGTAGGACCAGCTGGAGATCGCCCACTTGCGGGAGTCGTCGTAGCCGGTCTCGTCCGTCCACCTGATCTCTCCCTCGTCCACGGCGCTCTTGTGGCGCGTCTCGGTCTCGCCTTTGATGCACGGGGCCGCCGCGCGCGTGGACGGGGCTGAGGCCGTCGCGGGGTGCGGTACGGCGAGGAAGACGACGGCGGCGGTAGCCGCGGCGAGGCCCAGCGGGCGGGCACGGGGATGGGTCATGGCGCGGCAGCGTAGCGCCGGTGGTGATCACGCCGCGCGACGCCGCTCGTGTGGGTGATCAGATCGCCGGTGAGGCGTTCTGTGGTCGTTCGTGCGTTCCCGAGCCGGCGGGGCGCCGGCCTCGGGCGTCGGCGGCGCAGGTGGGTGGAGACGCAGCCGGCCCCGGGGGACGGGGGTCCTCCAGGGCCGGCCGGTTCAGCTGTCGGAGGCCTCCGCGTCCGCGTCCACGTGCACGTCCGCGTCGGTGTCGGCGTCGGGGTCGGGGATCCACGAGCCGTGGATGCCCGCGGTGACGCGGCGCGGAAGGTGGACGGTGGCGATCCGGTCGAGGTCGGAGGCGTCGAGGACCAGGAGCTGTGAGGCGTCCTGCTTGAGGTCGGAGATGACGGTGAGCAGGTAGCCGTCGTCCTCGCGGGTGGCGCCTGCGGCGGGGACGAAGACGGCTTCGCTGGGCAGCCGGGCGTCGCCGGCCCGGTGGATGCGGCGTGTGCCGGTGGTGCGGTCGTACTTGACGACGCCGTAGCCGCCTTGGCCGTCCTGATCGGGGAAGGAGACGGCGTACTGGTACCGGTGCTCGGCGCCGAGGTAGTCCTCGTTGAGGGTGGGGAACTCGACGGCGAGGTCGTCGATGACCTGCTCGCCCACGCTGCCCGCGGCCAGGTCGATGACCCAGCGACGGCTGTACGAACGGGTGTTGGGCTCGGTCCCGCGGCCGGGGGCGCCGACCCACCAGTTCCAGGAGAGCCGGAAGCCCTCCCGGTCCACGGACGGGCCTTCCAGCACGATGCGGCCGTCGGCGTCCTCGTAGGCGTTGGCGGCGTGCAGCATGTTGCCGGGCTCGATGGAGAACCAGCGGATCTGCCCGGCGCCCTGCGGACCGCGCGGCATGACGCCGATCCGGGCCGGCTGTTGGTCGTTCCAGCCGTAGGGGATGCCGGAGTGCTCGGCCGGGTCGAAGGTGACGGTGCCCTCGACGAAGACCACGTGATGGCGGGTGAGGGCGAAGTCGTGCTTGAGGGCGGCGGTGGCTCCCGGCACTTCGGAACTGTGCGTGACCCGACCCTTCGCGTCGGCGACGTAGTACGTCAGGAAGGGCGGGAACGGCGAGGAGCCGAAGAAGTGCAACTCACCGGTGAGCGGGTCGGACTTGGGGTGTGCGGTCATCGCGCTGCGCAGCTTGCCGTCGAAGTCGTAGGCGCCGACGGTTTCCAGGTCGCGGGTGAGCTCGAAGGGGAAATTGGCCTCGCACAGGGCGAGCAGGCGTCCGGCGTGCTCGATGACGTGGGTGCCCGCGGTGCTGGCGGTCAAGTCCGGGCCGTGCTCGGTCATGTACGGGGCGCCGTCCAGGGCCGGGGTGTGCACCCAGCGGTTGCGGTACCACTCGGCGCGGCCTTCCCGCAGACGGATGCCGTGGACCATGCCGCTGCCCTTGAACCAGTGCGAGGGCGTGACGCCCGGCTTGGGATTGTGGCTGTTGCGGATCAGCCGGCCCGTCAGCTCCGGTGGCAGGCTGCCCTCGACGGTGAGCCCGGTGGCGGTGATCTCGTCGGCCGCGGGGGTGTAGTGGCCGGTCAGATAGGGCTTGCTGGTCATGGTGGAACCTCGCTTCTCGAAGGTGGAAGTCGGCCGGGGGAGGGGCGCCGAGCGCAGGCTGATGGAACGTCAGGCAGTCTGCTCGGCGCGGGCTTTGAGGGCCGCGAGCCAGGCGGTCAGGGAGTCGTCGAGGGCCTGGCGCAGCTCTGTGACGGCGGCGTCGACGGGGGCGCCGCTCCAGGACTCCTCGGTGCGGACGGTGACCTGGCCGCCGGTCTCCTCGAAGGTCCAGACGTGGACGCCCTCGATGCCGTTGGCGGGGCCGCCCCAGACCAGGCGCTCGCCGGGGACGACCTCGCGGATGGTGGAGGTGATGTCCAGGCCGTACGTCTTCCAGCGGAAGGAGCTTCCGGGCTGCAGCGGGCCGTCGAGCTCGGCCTGGTCGACGTCCGCGTTCCAGTCGGCCCAGGCGTCGATGTCGGTGTGCAGGGCCCAGACGTGCTCCAGCGGGGCGTTGATCGCGGTGGACAGGCGGACGATGACGGGGGCGGTCTCGTCGATGGTGAACATGGTGTGTGTCGTCCTCTCGGTGGATCTGGTGATGGGGTCGGTGGGCGCGGGGTCGGACGGCGCGGCGGTGTCGGTCGTGAGCGCGGCGCCGGGGCTGCGGCTGAGGGCGATGGATTTCACGACATACTCCATGTGTGGTTAACCACTCACAAATGACGCCTAAAGAAAGGCGGGGCTTTCACCCCGCCGACAGCCAGGCCGTGGGCGGCAACGGGTATCAGTAGTGCCTGATGCCCGCCGCCAGCGTCCGGGTCCAGGGGGCGTCCACCTCGTCGGCGCCCATGGAGACGATGAGGTGGCACAGCATGCCGCGCGCGAAGAACTCCTGGACCTGCTCCTCGGTCCCGCCCGAGGCGCCGCGTACGTACTCCACCAGCCGGGCGTAGCCCTGGCGGACCGCCTCGCGCACGGCTTGCTCGGACACGGCCGCCGCCTGGGCGTGGAGCTGGATCAGCATCAGGTCGTTGTCGCTGATCAGGCGGGCGTACGCCTCCCCCATGGCGCCCAGGACCACCTCCGGCGAACTGCCCGTCGCGTCGGCCACCGCTCGCTCCAGGCCGGCCCGCACCTGTACGAAGCAGTGCTCAACCACGGCCGTGAACAGCAGTTCCTTGTTCGGGAACAGGCGGTAGACGTACGCCTGGGAGATGCCGGCCGCCCTGGCCACCTCGGTCGTGGTGGTGCCCCAGTAGCCGCGGGCGGCGAAGGCGCCGATCGCGGTACGCAGCACCGTCTCGCGGCGCTCCTCGGCGGTGGACAGCTGGCGGGGGCGTTCCGTCTTCATGTGAGTACTCAACCACTCACACCTATGAGTGTCAACCCGCTGCTCGCTCCTGCCTGCTCCTGTCCGCTCCGGCCCGGATCCCGCGAGCGGCGAGGGGGCCGGGCGGTCAACGCAGCGGTGTGCAGGGGGTGTGGGAGGGAGGATGGTCCGTACACTGCGGATGATCAAGGAAAAGGGAGTGATCACTCCTCTCCCGTTCTCAACGTACAGCGCACCGGGGGGCTTGCGGCAAGCCCCTGATCGTGCCGCAGAATCGCCGACCGAGGCCAAGACCTGGGGGAATGGGAGTCACGGAATGCGTGTGCTGTTGTCCGCGTACGATTCGCGCGGGGGCGTCGAACCGCTGGTGGGACTTGCTGTGCGGTTGCGGGAACTGGGTGCGGAGGTGCGGGTGTGCGCGCCGCCGGACGAGGAGTTCGCGAAGCGGCTGGCAGGGGTCGGCGTGGAGATGGTGCCCACCGGCCGGTCGGTGCGCGCATTGGTGACCGGCAGGACGCCGCCCTCGCCGGCGGGCGTGCCCCGGCGCGCCGCGGAGCTGGCCGCCGCGTTCTACGACAACGTCACCGCAGCGGCCGAGGGGTGTGACGTGCTGGTGGCGACCGGCCTCGTGCCGGCGGTGGCGGGCGTGAAGGCGGCGGCCGAGAAGCTCGGCATCCGGTACGTGTACGCGAGTTACCAGCCCGTCAGCCTGCCGTCGCCGCACCACCCGCCGATGCCGCGGCCGGGCCGGCCGCTCCCTTCGGACGTGACCGACAACCAGGTGCTGTGGGACCGGGACGCCCAGGACGCGCAAGCGGTGTTCGGCGAGGCGGTCAACACCCACCGGGCCTCGGTCGGCCTGCCGCCGGTCGGCAACGTCCGCGACCACGTCTTCACCGACACGCCGTGGCTGGCCACGGACCCGGTCCTGGCCCCGTGGCAGCGGCCGGCCGACCTCGACGTGGTGCAGACCGGCGCGTGGGTCCTGCCGGACGGACGCCCGCTCCCCGCAGACCTGATGGCGTTCCTGAACGCCGGCACACCACCGGTGTACGTGGGCTTCGGCAGCATCCCCATGCGCGATCCCCAGGGCGTCGCCCGGGAGGTCGTCGAAGCGATCCGGGCGCAGGGCCGACGCGCCGTCGTCTCGCGCGGCTGGGCGGACCTGGACCTGATCGACGACCGCGAGGACTGCTTCGTCGTCGGCGAGGTCAACCATCAGGCACTGTTCCGCCGGGTGGCCGCCGTCGTGCACCACGGTGGTGCGGGAACGACGACGACGGCCACCTGGGCCGGCGCGCCCCAGGTGGTGGTGCCCCAGGGAGGGGACCAGCCGTATTTCGCGGGCCGGGTGGCCCGGTTGGGCATCGGTGCGGCGCATGACGGTCCGACTCCGACCGCCGGGTCGCTGTCAGCCGCGCTCCGGACGGCCTTGACCCCCGAGACCCGCGAACGGGCGGCCGCCGTGGCCGCGGAGTTCCGCACCGACGGGGCGGCGGTGGCCGCGAAACTGCTGTGCGACGCCGTCAACTGCGGGCGGCCGCCACTGTCCGCCTGAGCCTCCGCGGGACCGACGTGCCGCGGGCGCCACCCGTCGCCGGGCTGCGCCGCCGACTCCGTCTCCGCATGCCCTAAGAACCGGCACGCACTGAGGAGTTCTGCGACGCAGCCCGACGGCCGACGAGCGGACGACGCGGCCCGTGAGCGGCAGCACCGGCCTCCGGGATCGCCCGGCCAGGGGTTCTCTACTCGCCGGCCGGGGGACGGGGCTCACGCCGCATGGCCCACAGCACCGGCCCGCCACCCGGCAGTCGCACCTCCTCGCGCACGGCGAAGCCGAAGTGCTCGTAGAAGGGGAGGTTGGACGGCTTGGAGGACTCCAGGTAGACGGGCAGGCCCGCCGCGTCGGCCTCGGCCAGCCCCGAGCGCAGCAGCGCGGCCCCGTGTCCCTGGCCCCGGGCGGCCGGGTCGGCGCCGATCACCGCCAGGTACCAGTGAGGTTCCGTCGGTGCGTGCTCGGCCGCTGCCACGACGGCATCGCGGAAGAGCGGAGCCCGGTCACCGAGGATGTTCTGGAGCTCCTCGATGGTCTCCGCGTCGGGAACGGCCTTTGCCTGCCCCTCGGGCGACACCCAGAAGGCGGCCGCTGCGCCGGTGCGCTCGCACACGCCGTGGTGGACGTACTGCCGGGTGAAGAGGGTGGTGAAGTATCGGCCCAGGTCCGCCTCACGGGTGGAGTCCTCGGGGAAGAACCAGCGCATCATCGGGTCGTCGTCGAAGGCGAAGGCCAGGGTTCGGCTGATCAGTTGAGCGTCAGCGACCGTTGCCTTCGTCACGGTGTTCGTTATCGCCATATAGATCATTCTGCACCCTTGATGATCTTCAACCTCCGGCGGGTGTCAGCTCACGGGACAGGGGGCCGGCGACAACGCGGCTCGACCGGCATGTGGCAGCATCCGCCGCATGACGAGTACCCATGGGGGCGGCGGCCTCGACCTGTTCCGGGAAGGGGACTTCCCCTTCTTCACGCTGACGTTCGTACGGGGCGTGGCGCCGGCTGAGGTTCTCAGCCGCATGGGCGTGGACCCGTCGACCCTGGCGCTGCGCGACGCCACGGACCTGTCCGACGACTTCGACGACGACTTTCTCGACGACGACGAACCGGTCGTCACCACCGGCACTGACGGCCCGTGGACGTGGGCATGGGAACAGGGCGGCATGCACGGGCTGGACGAGCGGATCCTGCAGGCCGTCTCCACGGGAACCGAGGCCGTGGTGCTGCACTACAACGAGAAGCCGATGCACTGGTTCAAGTACGCGGTCAACGGCGAGACCGTCGTGGACTTCCACACGCTCCAGGAACTCGAACCGACCGGACAGGACCCGACAAGGCTGGACGAGCACATGAGGCCGCTCGGGCTCGTTCCTGGCCGGGTCGCGCCCCTGTACGGCGTCCTGGCGCTGGCGGAGGACGCGTTCGGGATCCGCCTGACGAAACCCGGCGATGTCGACGACGCGCGTTGGAGCGGAAGACTGGATCCGCTCCCGGGCTGAGCCCTCGACCCCGGAAGGGCCGTGCCCGCGTCGGCAACCGTCCCTTCGGTCAGGCGAGCAGGATCCGCCCAGCTGCGCCGTACCGTTCGCCGGCGCCGGTTCACCGGCCGCAGCGGGCTTTCGCCGGCGCGGTGCTGCCCAGCCGTCACTGACGTGCGCGTACCGGCCTCGGCCGCCGCTCCGCCACGAAGGGCCGGGAGGCGACGGTGATGACGACGGAGATCGCGGCCAGGGCGGTGATCGCGGTGCCGGCGGTGAAGTGTTGGGCGACGGAGCCGGCGATCGCGGCTCCGATGCCCTGCCACGTCATGCGGCCGGCGGACTCGACACCCTGCACCTGGCCCTGGACGGCGTCGGGGGTCGACGCGAGGAGCTGCTCCTGGAGCGGCAGGGTGGCGGCGAACCCGACGCTCGCGATGAACACCGCGGCCATCACCACCGGAAGGGGCGGGTGGGCGGCGAACAGCAGGTACGGGAAGGCCAGCAGCAGCCGCAGCGCGAACGCGTGGCGGCGCCGCCCGTCGGCGCTGAGCAGCCGCCCGACGACCAGGTCTCCGAGGAGCATGCCGGCCGATCCGGCGGCCAGGAGGGCGCCCGCGTGGCGCGGGGAGTACGAGATGAACAGGGCCTCGCACCCGACCACCAGGCCATTGGGGACCCACAGGTTCAGCAGGAGGGCCCGCTGGCCGGAGTGGGAGAACAGCGCGGCGTTGGTGGTCCAGGTCTGACGCAGTCCGGGGCGGCGGGTCAGGCGGATCGAGTGTTCCCGGACGGTCGTCGCCACGACGACGAGCGCGAGTCCGGTCAGGGAAGCGGCCATGACGAAGACGCCCTGCGGGTTCAGGTACCGCAGCAGCAGGGCGCCGAGGGCGTAGCCGAGGACCGCCATGCCGCCCGAGGTGATGTTCATCAGCGAACGTGCGAGCGCGTACGTGGAAGTCGGCGAGACCTCGGCGAGCAGCCCCATCCGCGTTCCGGTCCCCAGGGACTGGAAGAACCCCAGCACCAGGAGGAGACCGAACCGGACGGCCAGCGGCAGCCCCGGGATCGCCTGTGCCGCGATACCCGCCAACGAAACGCACTGGAGCGCCACGAGGGTCCGGCGAGGTCGGCCCCCGTCCGCTGCCGACATCAGCGTCAGCGCGCCGAGCACCGTCGCGAACGTGGCGCCGTACATACTGACGGCCGTCAGGAACGGAGACCGTGTCTGATGGCTGACCAGCATGCCGAGGGCGAAGCCCGAAAGGGTGGTCGCGGCGGTCGTCAGAGTGAAGCCGGCGTACAGGCCGGCGAACTCCCGGTTGCGGAGCAGGGCGCGGTAGCCGGTGACGGAGGGCGGCGTGGTGGGTGGAGAGGTGTCGGATGGCATAAAAAAAGCCTCCGGACGCACCCTTGGGGCGCCGAAGGCCAACGCGTCCATTCTAACAGCCAGTCAGCCCCTGCCGTCGATCAACCGGGCGCCCGTGCCCAGGCCCTGGGGGGAATCTCCCGCGACGGGCTCAGCGCACGGTGCCCACGTCGGCAGGCGTGCTCGGCGACGTCGGCCACTGGCGGCGGGAAGGGACCAGCGCCCGCAGGACCCGGAAGGCGTGGCGGCGCCTCCAGTCGTCCGGGGAGCGGAACTCGGCGATGAATGCGGCCGTGGACCTGCTGATGGAGCCCATCGCCTCGGCGCTCGCGTCCGGATCCAGGAGCCTGTCGCAATTGAACCAGGCCATGCCCCGGGCGACCCGGATCCCGTAGCTGGTGAAGAGTTCGTCGTCGTGGACGAACACGCGGTCCAGTGAATGGAGCCGACGGCAGTAGCGGGCGGCGATCTCGTCCTGGACCACGTCGATGGACGAGGCCAGCAGATCGTTCATCCGGTGGAAGTCGGCGATGCGGTGGTGGACGTCCGCATGCGTGGCCAGCGCACGGAGCGCCAGCGGCAGGTCGTAGGACATGTGCGCCATCATGGAGAAGAGCACCTCCTCCAGGACATACGAGTGCCGCACGGTCGAAGCGGCGTAGACGTCCCGCCAGGGTCTCGGGACGGTCTCCGGAAGATCGGCGGAGCGGACCTCGCGGCCGGGCCGGGAGCGGGCATCGGGGACGAGCCCCAGCCAGGTGTCGATGGCGTCCATCGCCGTGAAATAGGCCGCGGCGAGGGAGACGGACAGGTCGGCGACCCAATCGGGTGCCGTGAACGACAGGTTGTTCGTGCGCAGGCCGGCGGCGAGGTCCGAGGTCAGCCGGAAGTAGGTGTAGGCGAACACCGCGCGGTGGTCCCGTTGGGCCTCGTACCGCGTGACGCGGACGGCGAGCTCCCCGGCGACTCCGGCGACCCTCTCGGCGGCGGCAGCGGCGGCAGTGTCCCCCGTCATGAGACCCGGCGGGCGTTCTCCGTGGCCTTCGCCCAGTCGCAGACGAGTTCCCCGGCCAGGCTCTGCCGGTCGGTCCCGACCCGGTACGTCGCCGTCCATGGGCTCCCCAGCAGCGGCATGTGGTAGGTGGACCCCATGCCGGACGGCTGGATCTCCGCGGGGTAGGTGAACTTCCGTGTCAGGATCCCCGGCACGGGGCTGAACTGCTCGTTCGCCTCTACGGTGACGCCTCTGCCGTCGGGGGCGAGCAGATAACGCTCCTTCAGCAGGTACAGGGTCACGCCGAACTTGGAGACCCTGACCACGTTGTCGGCCACACCGAAGGCGCCCGCGGACGGGCTGGCGATGATCGTCGACTCCAGCCGGGACGCTCCGGTCAGCCGCTGGGTGAGGGCCATCGCGATGACGAGCGCCCGGTTCCGCAGCCCGATGCCTCGGGTGGTGCGGAGGCGTCGCCACGAGGTGACCCGGAAGGTGAACTCCCCCTGCCAGTCCCCGGCCCCCACGTCGAAGTAGTAGATGTGACTGGGAGCGTCTGAGCGGGACGGCGCGCTGTCGGCATGGTTCGTCACCCTGTGTAGCCTACCGTCGACAGTGTGCACGGAACGTGAGTGCGGGGGCGTGTCTCCCGCCCCGCCCTTCACGGTGACTCGGCCCGGCTGAGGTCGCGGCCGGGACGGTGCCGCGGTCGAGCGGCGTGCTGGTCGGTGGTGGTCTCGATGAGGAGCAGGGCGATGTCGTCGGCCCGGTAGGCAGAGCCGCGGGCGTTGTGCAGGAGCCGGTCGGCGAGTGCGTTCAGGGAGTCGGCACGGGCGTGGGCCAGCGAGGCCCGCAACCGGTCGATCCCCACGTCGATGTCGGCTGAGGGCTCCTCGACCAGGCCGTCGGTGTAGAGGGCGAGGACGGAACCCGGCGGGAGCACGATCAGGGTTTCGGGATAGGCGCTCGTGCGCTCCACGCCGAGGATCGGGCCGACGTCCAGGTCGAGGATGTCGGTGGTCCCGTCGGGGTGGCGCAGCAGGGGTGGCGGGTGGCCGGCGGTGACGGCGTGGGCGTGGTGGCCGTCGGGTTCGAGGTGGATGAAGCAGCAACTGGCGAGCAGGCCGGGGTCGAGGTCGATGAGGGTTCGGTTGGCACCGGCCATCACATCGCCGGGCGTGTGCCCCACGGCCGCGAAGGCTCGTACCGCACTGCGCAGCTGGGCCATGGTGGCCGCGGCGGCGATGCTGTGGCCCTCGACGTCTCCGATGACGAGGCAGACCCCGCTGTCGGTGGGGATGACGTCGTACCAGTCGCCGCCGATGTCCATTCCGCTGGTGCCGGGCAGATAGCGCATGACGGTACGGATGCCCGGGAGTACGGGGAGCCGGTGCGGCAGGAGCGCCTGCTGCAGGCCGCGCGCGAGGGTGAATTCCGAGTCGTAGAGCCTGGCGCGTTCCAGAGCCTGGGCGATCAGCCCGGCGAGTGCGGTCAGGACGCCGCGGTCCCTCTCGGTGAACTGATGGATCTCGTCGAAGCCGAGGATGCAGGTGCCGACGGGGTGACTGGAGGCGATCAGCGGCAGGTACGCCCACGAGCTCACCCCGCCCGTGGGAATGTCCGGATAGCTCCGGGCGAGGTCCTGCTGCGACTCGATGAAGAGCGGAGCGCCGGACGTCAGGGTTTCCGTGCCCGGCAGGTGGGCGTGCAGGGGTACGCCCTCCAGCCAGTCGAGGAAGCCCTTGTCGTGGCCGGTGTGGAAGAGCAGGTGCAACGTGTCGTCGCGTACGACGTAGATGGCGAGCCGCTGGCCTCCGAAGGCCGGCAGGAGCTGGTCGGAGACCACTTCGCAGACTTCCCGGGCGGTGACCGCCTCGGTCAGCGCGCTGCCCAGCTGCAGGACGTGGTACATGACGCCCATGCGTGCCGGTGCGGTGGCGGGTGTTGCCACGGTCGGCGGGGCGGGCGGCGTCTTGTCCGGAGGCGGTTGGCCGACCGGCACGACCCGGCCGGTCACCCCGTCCGGGGCGGGGTGGAGGGAGAAGGCGAGCCACCGGCCGGGCGAGGGGGTGGCGAGGAAGGAGGCCGGCGCCTGGGAGATCATCGCGGACCGGTGCCGGTACTCGATGTCGGGATCGGACAGCCACGGCAGCGCGTCCCAGAGGCAGTGGCCCAGCAGCGTCTCGCCGTGCACGTCCAAGAGGTGCAGGGCGCTGCGGTTGGCGTAGGTGACCTGTCCGTCGGGGGCGAGCGAGAACAGTCCGTCCGACAGACGCTCGATCGCGGCGGCGGCCAGGTGCCCGGCCCGCGCGTCCACGACCGCTCCGGCCAGGGCGCGCGCCCACCCGGCTTCGGCCTCCGGCGTGCGGCCCCACAGCTCGACCGTGCGGTAGCTTCCGCCGCTGCCCGTGCCGGCCCGTACCCGTACGCGCAGACGCCGCGCTATGGGCTGGCCCTCGTCGGTGGCCACCCGCGCGTAGGCCCGGAAAGCGGCGAGATCGCCGGGGTGCAGGCTGGAAGCGAGCGTTTCGGCTCGTCCGTCGAACGTACGGGCGTCAAGCCCGAAGATCGCGCAGCTTTGATCGTCCATGGTCACGGTGTCGGCGGTGAGATCCCAGTCGAACAAGCCGACCCGTACGGCCGACGGCGAGGGAGCCGGAACCTCGACGGGCGCCGTCTCCGGGTCGCATTCCACGGGATCGCCCGTACGTGCCCGCAGGCTGGCGAGGGAGTCGCCGAGCCGTCTGGCGATGGTCCGCACTCGGCGGCGCTCGGCCTTGGAGAGCCCACCCCTGCCGGGGGAGGCCGCCCAGACGATCGCCAGCGTTCCGAAGGCCTCGCCTCCCGCGCTCACCGGCACGGAACAAGAGCCGAAGGCGTACGGCAGAGCCAGTGCGACCTGCGGATACCGGCGCATGGTCTCTTCCGCGTCGGCCAGGTGGACCGTGCGCCCGGCGCTGTACGCCACGGCAACCGGGATGGGGCTGTTGACCGGAATGAGGCGCCAGCCACCGAGCAGGGAGGGCGGCACCCCGCAGGCCGCGGCGAGCACGACCGACCGGCGGTCGCGGGAACGGAGAAAGACACTCCCGGCGTAGGCACTGGTCCGTTCGACGGCTTCGACAGCAGCCGCGGAGAGCAGGTCCTCACGCTCCGCCGTCTCGCCGACCGTCATCCCGGGCATGTTTCCAGTGTGCGCAGAGAATCGCAGGTCAGCCCGGCCGAGGTGGCCACGCAGGGTGGTGCGGCGATCGCACGTCGCACACACCCGCTCTGACCAGGCCTCTTGTGGCGGCGGAGGGTGCGGGCAACGGCAAGGGTGCCGCGCGCAGGAGGTGCGGCTGCACAGGGGCGCGGCCGGTGCCGATGGGTCCGGCGGGCGACGGTCGTGGGCGCCGGTCATGGGCGACCGGCGCCTGCTTGGGTGTGGCGTGCCGCGGCCGGGTTGCCGTCGGCACGCCACACCACACCCGGTGGCCGGCGGCTCACCCTTCCCGCGGGTGGGGGAGCCGCCGGTCTGGGTCAGCCTCGGTGCTGGTGTCCGCGGCGGCCCCAGGACTCGGTGTCGACGACGTTGCCGCGGTTGTCGCGGAGGGTGGCGGTGTCGCGCTCGTCCCAGATCTGGCGGCGGCGGTCCTGGTAGACGTCGTGGCGGCTGTCGCGGCCCTGGCCGGTGTGGACCTTGACGCTGGAGCGTCCGTCGAGGCGGAAGTCGGTGAAGCGGTAGCGGTTGCCGTCTCGGTCGGTGAGGGTGAAGCCGCGCAGGTTGACGCTGTGGCGGCCGGTGTTCTTCACCTCGACCCATTCGCGGTTCAGGGCACGGTTGGAGCGGTCGTCGCGGCCGGGGCTGTCGTACTGGACGTCGCCGATGACGATCGAGGAGTGGGTGCCGCGGTGGTCGCGCCGGTGGTCGTCGTCGGCGGCGGCCGGCAGTGCCGCCGCGCCGATCAGGCCGCCGGCGGCCAGGAGCGCGGCGAGAGCACGGCGGGTGGCGAGAGAAGCAGACATGTGACCCCTTCAACAGACGGCCCGGCCCGGCCTCGTGCAAGCCGGGCGGGCTTCGAACGGTTCCCGGCGTCCTGCCGAGGAGCCACACTCTGGCCCTCAACCGCCCCTGAATACAGCTCATTCGGCGCGTGTTGCCTAATCCGGACATGTCCGTAACTCTCCCTTGTAACGGACAACCGTCAGGGCTGTGTTGACGCGGATGTCGCGACAGTTCGACGCGAGCCGGTGGGCGGCCTGCGCACAGCGCTTCCCGGCAGCGGACCTCACACCTCCGACGCCGGCCCCCGCCCCTGCGCCGAACGGGTTCAAGGCCCTGTAACAGCCGCTTCCCGCATTCCTTCGCCCGCACCTACGGAAACGATTCTGGTGTGCGAGACGTGGGCGGCAGCCGAGGCATGGGCGGCCATCGAGGCGTGGCCGGACGATCCTCAGGGCTGGACGCGTGGGCGGAGCGGCGCGAAAACGCGATGCCGTAGGTCATCGGCCGGAGCGGCGGATCGGGTGTCTCGTGAGCGCCCCGTCCTGGTGCGGCGGCCCGGGCGGGGCGGCTGCTCGACGATGCGTCGGATGTGCCGGCCCGCGCCGGGGTGCCCGCGCCCACGAAGGGGGGTCCCCGCCCACGCAGGGCAGCGTCGTGCGGTCCGCAATTGCTCCGGTGCCGTGCCGACGCAGGCCGCGCGATGCTCGGGCGCGTCTCCCGCGGTCGAGCGGGTCGGCTCGTTCGGATTCGGTGCGGACGGCCCGCCCCGTCGCCCCGGCCGGAGCCGCGAGGGCGCCGGGTGGGCCCGTCCGGCTCTCCGTTCCGGCAGGCTGCGGCGGCCACGCGAGGGCTGCCCGCGACGTAGGCGCGGCCGCGGCCGCATTCCACCCCTGGACGACGGTCATACGAGCCCGGCCTCGATGGGGGCGAGCGTGTCCGCGCCGCCCTGTCAGTGCGTACGCCAGTGGTACTTTCCGCCGCCGACCCACCGGACCTCGCCCGGATTGTCCAAGTCGTGGATCGTGATGCCGGCGGCAGCGGCGGTCAGGACCACGTCCGTCATGGACCTGGCCGTGCCGACGACCTCGCCGTCGATCTCCACAATGCGGAACGGCGGGGCACCGGGCTGTACGGCGAGTACGGTGACCCGCGCCGAGGAGATGTAGGGACTCGCGCTTTCGGTCATGCGGAGATCGCTTCCACGTCGCGGCCCTGCCGTAACCGCGGCCAGCCGGTGGTGTACGCCGCCGCGTGGTGCGGTCGGGGCGCCGGCGGGGCCGTCCCCCGGCATGCCGGTCTCGGCGGTCCGGCTCGCGGTGGCTGACGCCCGCCGGGCGCACGGAGCGTGTGGACAGGGCCGTGCGGCGGATCCGGTGGTCGCCCCGGGGGGGGGGTGTGGTGCTCGTGCCGCACCGCTGCTCGGACCTACGGGGTTGACGATGGTGGTCTGGTCTGTGCCCTGCCCGACGGAGAAGAGGGAGCCGGTGACCTTCACCTTGCCCGCCGACGTTCCGGCAGGCCCGGCGCACCAGCTCAAGGACCGTGAGGGCGGAACGCGTGCCGCGGCCGTGAACCTGTCTTCCGGGCGGCGACGCGCGTTCCGCCATCTGGCGGCGGCGGGCTACTGGTGCGACGACGGCACCCGGCTCCACGGGCCGCCGACATCATGCGCAGGCGCAGACCGCCTGCGCCCCAGGTGAGGAGCCGCTGTGCCGCACTCCGTCATGGCCCTGGCCACGTTTCGGGTAGGCGACTCTCACGCCGACCTGAGCAGCCGAGCTTCCGTCCCGGCCGGTGCCCGGGGCCGCGTCCACCGATCTCCGGGCAAGACGATGCCCCGGGCGCTCGTCCCGGGGCACCGTCGTGCGTGATGAGGACGTGTCAACGTTCGCGGCCCATGACGCGGCGGGCCGCTTCGGCCTCCGCGGCGGGTGGTGACAGTTCATCGAGAGTGTCGAGCTCGTCGTCCGACTCCAGCTCCTGTTCCCAAGCGGCCGCGAGTCGCTCCTGCTCCTCGTCCGGTCTGCTGGTGAAGGCCTCCCGATGGTGCGGTTCCAAAGCCGCGAGGAAACGCCTGACCGCGTCCGTCGGCATGCCGTACTCCTTCTCGCCGTGGGGGAGGGGCGCGGCAGCGACTGCGATGCCGCGCCCGGCCCAGGATGGCGAACACGGGCGGCCCCGGCAGTCCGACACGGCACGTCGCCACCCGAATGCCTGCGCCGGCGCATCGAGGCCCAGGTCCCGCTGATGCGGTGGTCGGCTTGAGGCGCGGCCTGGACCTGCCCCCTGCCGGCGGTCAGCGGACGGCGTGGATCGAACAGGGAGACTCGATGCCCGTACCGACCCGCCGCGCGGCCGTGACCGCCCTCGCGCGTCGGCGTCCGCCACCTGGCCGATAGCCTGGCGATCAAGAGCAGGGCAGGGCCGAAGCGGCCGAGTTCTCAGCGGACATGCACCACCCCACTGTGCCGGCCCGCTGACAGCGGGCCGGCACAGTGGCGACCGGCGCCCACCTGAAGACCGAACATCAGAAAGAGGTCAAGATGACCAACCTCGCCCTCAACCTGGCCCGCACCGCCGCGGCGAACCCCGACCGCATCGCGATCCAGTTGGACGACCTGGCGCTCGACTACCGGTCGCTGGACGAGCGCAGTGCGCGCGTCGCCGGCTGGCTGGCCACCCAGGGCGTCGGGCCCGGCGACCGAGTGGCGATCCTGCTGCCCAACATCCCGCACTTCGCGGTCGCCTACTACGGCATCCTGCGGGCGGGCGCGGTCGCCGTCCCGATGAACCCGTTGCTGAAGTCCGCCGAGATCGGCTACGGCGCCGGCGACTGCGGTGCCCGACTGATCCTGGCCTGGGGGCCGGCGCTGGCCGAGGCCGGTGCCGCGGCGGCGGAGCTGGGCATCGCTTGCGTCGACGTGACCGCGGAGCCCTTCGGCGCCGCCTTGGCCGCCACCGAGCCGCGCACCGGGGTCGTGGACCGGGACGGCGACGACCTCGCCGTGCTGCTCTACACGTCCGGTACCACCGGCCGGCCCAAGGGCGCCCGGCTCACCCACGGCAACCTGGGCAGCAACACCGCGACCGTGGCACGCGTGCTGGAGATGTCGGCTTCGGACACGGTCTTCGGAGGCCTTCCCTTCTTCCACGTGTTCGGCCAGACCTGTGGTCTGAATGCGGCGGTGCTCACGGGCGCCCGCGTCACCCTGCTTCCGCGCTTCGACGCGGCGAAGGCACTCGAGATCCTCTCCCGAGACCACGTCACGGTGATGGAGGGCGTGCCCACCATGTTCCTGGGCCTGCTCGCCGCCGCCGACGCGAACGGCTCGACCGGCCTGACGGGCGACAGCAGCAGCCTGCGGCTGTGCGTGACGGGCGGTTCGGCGATGCCCGTGGAGGTGCTGCACCGATTCGAGTCGACGTTCGGATGTCCGGTCGTCGAGGGCTACGGCCTGTCCGAGACCGCCCCGGTGGTCACGTTCGGTTCGCTCGACGGCCCCCGCAAGCCCGGCTCGATCGGCACCCCGATCGCCGGCGTGCGGGTACGCCTGATCGACGACGAGGCCAAGGACGTCGCCGCAGGCGAAGTCGGCGAGATCGCGGTGCAGGGGCCGAACGTCATGCCCGGCTACTGGAACCGCCCCGAGGCCGACGAGGCCGCGTTCGCCGACGGCTGGTTCCGCACGGGCGACCTGGCGCGACGCGACGAGGACGGCTTCTACTTCATCGTCGACCGCAAGAAGGACCTCGTCATCCGCGGCGGATACAACGTCTACCCGCGCGAGATCGAGGAGGTCTTCTACGAGCACCCGGCCGTCGCCGAAGCCGCCGTCGTGGGAGTCCCGCACGAGGTGCACGGAGAGGAGGTCGCCGCCGTCGTCACGCTGAAGCCGGGTGCCGGGGTCACCGCGGACGAACTGCGTGAGTTCGTGAAGGCCCGCGTGGCCCCGTACAAGTACCCCAGGGTCGTCCAGCTGGTCCCGGGCCTGCCGAAGGGCCCGACGGGCAAGATCCTCAAGCGTGAGATCACGATCGAGAACTGACGGCCGCCGGCACGAGGCCCTGCGATCATGGCAGGGAGAAGGGGACCGGGGGAGTCCCGAGGGCGGCGAGGGCAGGGGGCGGACGTTGTCGAGGTCGATCCGGCGGTGGTCGGTGGCCGGCTGGGCGGTGCTCGTCCTGGCCGGCGGGGCGGCCACGCTGTACCTGGAAGGCTCGGAAAGCACTCCGGCCGGGCAGCCGCGATGGGAGCGCCCGTCCCCACCCGCGCAGGACCCGGTGCCTTGTCCGAGCCTCGGCCCGGGCGCCCCGGACACCCGCCGCAACTGCACCTTCTGGGAACGGGGATAGAACCGATCGGGACTCGCCGGAAGACCTGGGAAGCACGGCGAGGTCGGGACGACCGCACGGAACTGGATCCAGGCCCACCGCGGTGAGGGCGCCGTCCGTGGATCAACCCACGGACGGCGCCCTTCGTGCTGCGCGAACCGGTTCCGGGAACGATCTGGAAGGCCGCCTCGTTCATCCCAGGTCCACCGCTTCACACGACGGAATGGATGAGTACCTTGCCCGATACCTCGTCCACCGCCAGCGTGCTCCCGCTCCCGCTCCCGCTCCCGCTCCCGCTCCCGCACCTGCTCCCGCCGCTCGCCGCCCAGGCAGAACACCTGATCGGGCTCGGGGTGCACGAGCTCGCGGTGATGCCCGCCGACCGGCTGCGCACCTTCGCCGAAGACGCCGACAGCGGGCACGGCGACGTCCTGCTCGCCGTCCACCCGGACCGTGTTCCCGCCTCCGCCCTCGCACCGCTGCTCCGCCACGACGGCAAGCCCGGCTTCGTCGTCACCGACATGCCGGACGTCGACCGCTTCGCCCCCAGCGCCGTCGAGCTGCCCGACACCCCGCTCTACCTCGTCACCGGCCTCGATCGCGGCGACCACATGGCCAACTGGAGCCCGGACGAGGCACTTCCCGCGCTCACCGAGGAGGACCGCACCCCGCTGCTGCTCACGGAGGGCATCCACTGGGTGCTCCAGCAGCCGGCGGTACTGGAGCGCAACCGTTGCTTCATGACCATCGGCTCCCGGCTGCGCAAGGCGAACGGCGCCTTGGACGCCCGCACCCCGGCGATATGGATCAGCAACGGCACCGGGCGGGACGGCCGCGAGCGGCGCAACGCCCCGAAGATCGGCTGGTGCTGGTGGGGCAACCGCCACACCTGGCTGGGCTTCGCCTCCGCCACGGGCCGAGGGCACTAGGTCCGCGGGAGGTGCGGTCCGCCCAGCCCGGCCCAGGTCGGGCGGGGATGGGACGGGCGGGGACGGGACGGGCGAGGTCGCCGGGGGCCGGTCGCGTGCGGTGCCCGGGCTGGGCCGTCGCTTCCGGCTCGCCCGTACGGTCACCGTCTTCGGCCGCTGTTACCCGTGCAGCGCCAGAACGCGCGGACGAGGCGGTTCGCGCCGGCCCTGGCGGTGCCCCCGGTTCGGCCCGCCCGGCTCGTAACCCACTGCCCACCCCAGGCCGGTGGGTCCCCCGCTCGCTGTTCTGACAGACGAGGCCCCGGGACGCAGGTCCCGGGGCCCGGCTGTGTCACTTCGCTGACCGTCAGGCTCAACGACCGGCCGGACGTGGGGTCACGCCCGGTCGGCGTGCCCGTCCGCGTCGCGGTTCGGCGAGCGCGGCACGGCGCGGGCGCGGGCGCCCTCAGAGCGAGGCCGGTGGGGGTGTGAGCGCCGGTGAAGAGGGGGAGGGAGACGAAGAGGGTGCCGTGGGGGCAGAAGACGTACCGCCGCCGTCCACGCACATCAACGACATGAGAACCGGTGCCTGAAGGCCGTTTGCCGGCTTCGGCGGGAAGCCGGCCACGAGCGTCCAGTTGCCCTTTGTGAGGGTGAGCGTCTCGCTTCCCATGTCGGGACCGGTCTGCCAGCCGTGCTCGGAACGGGCTCGCGCGAAGGCCGCCTTCAGGGCGGCGTCCACGGTCTCCGGCGCGTGGCGCCCCGAGAGCCGTTCGGAGCACATGCCCCGAACGTTCGAAGGCTCCCTCTCCACTGTGATGCCCTCCGCCGCCAGTACCGACGTCATCTCCGACACCACCGTGTCGGCAGGCAGCGGCGGACCCGAAAACCGCGGGGGCAGCGGGCCGAGGTCTTGCAGCGGATGGGCGCAGGCCGCCACCGTCACCGTCATCAGCGCCGCCATGACCAGGGACGCCAGGGCTGTGGGCCCATGTCGCCGTCGCACGATGACGTCCTGCCTCTCTGTTCTCTTGTGTCTCTGCACGGCCGACCAGTGTCCCATCCCGCTGATCTTGACGGATCACCGGTCACCGACAGGCCGACTGCTGTCGAACAGGCGTCGCGAACCCTAGGCACCTGGATGTCGGCGGCCTCGGAAGTCCGGCGGGTCACCCGGCGGTGCACCCGATGGCCTAACCCGGCCACGACCGCCTCTGCGTCGTCGGTGACCGTCGGCTGCCGGTCAAGGCGCTCATACTCGGGTGGAGTTGAGTAGCAGCGCTCTGACTTGCGTTCGGGTGAACCGGAACACTGGGGTCATGCGCATACGACTGACGAAACCAGCTCCCCGACTCTCGGTGACTCTGGTGCTGGCCGGAGTGGCGATGGCGGCGTGGGCTGCCTGGCTGGGCTGGGACCAGCACCGTGACGTGCACCCTGACGGTTCGACGACCGGCCCCTACGAGGCGTGGCAGGTGATCGGGCTCGGGCTGACTCTGCTGGCACCGGTGTGCTGGGCCGCCTTCCGGGAGCACGTCCCGGCCGCTGTGTTCGGCACCACCATCGGGCTGACCGTCGCCGCGTATTACGACTGGTCGGACGACTCCAGCGGGCTCTTCGCGATCGGCGTGGGCATGGTCATGATCGGGAGCCTGGTCGTGACCGGCGGCCTTTCGCTCTTGATCGCCTCCTCGAAACGGAAGGCCGGAGACGGCGGGTCCGGGCGCTGACCGCTCGGAGCGGACACGCGGCACCCTCCTCGCGGCGGTGACCCGGCCGGTGCGCGGAGCGTTCAACCTGGCGGCCGAGCCCCCGCTGGACGCCGCCGTGCCGGCCCGCGTGCTCGACGCGCGACACGTGGCGGTGCCGGCGGCCCCGGTGCGGGCCGCGCTCGCCGCGGCATGGCGGATACGCCTCGTACGTGCCTCGCCGGACCTGTTCGACGCCTTGCTGCGCCTGCTCCTGATGGACTCCACCCGGGCCCGCGAGGAACTCTCGTGGGAGCTCGTGCACACGTAGGTGGAGGCCGTCGAGGAGTTCGTGGCCGGACTGCGCTCCGGCGCGGGCATGGACACCGCACCGCTCACCCCCGACCGGGCACCCGCCCGCCGCCGCGCTCCGCTGCTCGGCGGAGCCTGAAAAGGCCGGTGCGCCGCAGGTTTCCCGCAGGCGTGTCCGGGCACGCGCCGGACGACAGGGTCCGACCTGACGAACGACAGGGGGCCGACCCACGGAAGGAGACGGCCATGGACGACCAAGGCGGCGCTGGAGGCGCCCCCCTGCACGGCCACGACGAAGAGCAGCGGCGCCGCGCCCCGCACGTCCCGCGCAAGGGCGACATCAGACCGACGATACGGGAGGCGGAGGACGAGGCGAGTCGCCTGGACCGGCCGGGACAGGCGGACGAGCCGGCCCGGCCGCCCCACCGGAAGGGTCCGGAGTGAGGCATGGTGAGGCAGTGAGGCCCGCACCTGGCAGGGCAGACGCGACGTAGGGGCCGAGACGACCGCACTCCGCGGTTTCTGTGCTGCCGGGTGTGCGCAACACCGTCTCCGGGTTTCGTGAGACTCAGAGCGGCGCCAGGATCATCAGGACCTCGTCGCGATCGTCCCCCGGGGCGAGGCGAAGGGCGCCGGGCCAACGGCCTGTCTCCCGCCAGCCGAGGCGGCCGTAGAAATCCTCCAGCCCGTCGCCACCGCGTGCGGCCAAGCGGAGTTGTTCCAGCCCCATCTCGTCGCGGGCGATCCCGCGAACGTGATGCACGAGGGCAGCCCCGATGCCCCTGCCGCGCAGGCCGGTCCGTGTCTGAACGTGGTGGAGCGTGCCCCAGTGCGCGACGAGCTCGAACGGGTCGCACCGCACGTTCAGCCAGCCTGCGAGGTGGCCGTTGACGGATGCGATGACGAGACGACTCGTGTCAGGGGCAAGGCTCGCGACGAGGGAGTCGACCGCCGGGGCGGCCTGGCGCACGTCGATGGGCGGGAAGGGGAATCCCGCTGCCCCGCCGGCGTTGGTTACCTCGATCCAGCATTCGACGAGGGCTCGCCGCAACTCCGGAGTGACATCACCCGGAGCTGCGACCTGTCGTAAGTCGAGGGGGCCACCGTTCATGCGGATGTTCATGGGGGTGCTCATGGGGGAGATCGTCCCACCCGCTCCGACAGGGCCGGTCATGCCGTACGAGAACCGGCTCTGACGCGGAGCCCGGCTCCGGGAACCAGCCGTGAACCCGCAGCGAGAGGCAGCGTCACGTGCTCCGACCCGGCCGCCGACTGCCCCTGCGACCCCGCACCCACCGGGCGGCGTGCAACAGGGCGGCCAGGACGGCCACCGCGACCAGGGCGAGCGACCAGTTGCGCGGATAGTCCAGCGGCAGCACGGAGGGGTTGTTCGGCGTGCCCGGTCGCAGGAGAACGGGCAGTGCGATCACGGTGAGGGAGCCCGCGACGATCAGCGCACCGCGCACCGTACTGCTCGCGCGGCTCGCGCGGCCGCCGGCCAGGAGCAGCCCGGCGGCCAGGACCAGCGGAGCGACGATACCGTCGTGCAGCGCGACGGCACCGGCCAGCCAGATGGCGACATCGGCGTACTGCCCACCCTCGAACAGGAGCAGCACGCCGTAGCTCAGGAGGACGGCGCCGACCGCACCGGCAGCCGTGCGCATCACAGGACCTCCAGCCGGTGAACCCACTTGGTCTGCAGCACGCCCGGCCGGTTGGGGGCGATGACGCGTGCCGGGAAGCCGTGATCCGGTGACAGCACCTCGCCGCCCAGCCTCAGGGCGAGAAGGGTGAGCCCGTCGCGGGCGTAGGTGGGGCCCATCTCCGTCACCGCGTACCCGCCCTCCCGCTCCATGGAGACCACCCGCAGCCGGGCTTCGGGGGGAGCCCCTGCACGGTCGAGCAGGTCCCGGATCCGTACGCCGCTCCAGTGCGCGGATTTGCTCCAGCCCTCGACGCACGCGATCGGGAGCGTCGCGTCGTACTGCCTCATGCCCCGGAGTTGGTCGAGGGTCAGCTGGTACGGGTGGGGCCCGGCAACAGTGAGCCGCCACTGTGCTGCGGACACCGCGGCGACCCCGGCGGCGACGGCGGTGCGGTTCACCGGAAGGCCCTGCTGTCCGTGGTCGGGGTGCCTGGGGGCCAGCAGGTCGAACCGCTTCAGCGGGGTGAAGGACTGGCCGACCGTCGCGAGGGTGACGGCGCCGGCCGCGGCGGCGACTCCCGCGAGCAGAGCCCGACGATCCGGTCCGTCCTCGCTCGGCAGCGCGAGCGTACCCGTCGACCTGCGGCTCCAATGTGCCTTGATCTCCGGTGCCTTGACGGCCAGGTGCAGCACCATCGCGCCGATGAACACCCAGCCCAGGGCGTAGTGCACCTGGACGAAGGAGAACGGCCACGGATACCACTGCACGGTGTTGAGCAGCCCGGTGAACACCTCCAGGACGGCTGACGCGACGAGCACGGCCACCGAAAGCCGCTCCAGCGCGTGGCGCACCGAACGCACGGCAGGCCACTCGAACAGCCGCGGATAGACCGCCCACAGCTTCGCCAGCAGCAGCGGAAGGGCGGCGATACCGCTCGCCACGTGGAGCCCCTGGGTCAGCCGGTAGCCCCACGAGGGACGGCTTGGCAGGTCTCCGACGAGCCAGCCGGGCGGATGCTGAAGGTAGTGGCTGATCACGCCGGTGACGAAGCACACCGCGACGGCCACGGCCAGCCAGCGGCCGATCGCCGTCGCCGTCCGGGCATCGTGGAGCCGTCCCGAGAACCTCGGTGGATGGACATGCAGTTTCATGCGCCCATGACACCCGCCGAGGAGCCTTCGCGGGGCCGTGAGCGCCTTACGAAACCCTGACGGCACTCGCAGGCGCGGTGGCGAGGGCGCGACGCGCTCGTCGGATCGGCGTCGACGTGGGTGTGCACGGTCGGCGGACGAGCGTTGGCCCCACTGCTGCTGAGCGGTGGAGCCCTCGCTGCGCCCTGCGCCCTCCGCGCTGCGCTCTCCGCGCTCGACGCATGCGCGTGTCCGTGCGGCCCGCTGGTCAGCGCAGTTGGAGCAGGCTCCACACCCCGGCGTGGTCGGACGGCCACAGGCCGGACGGGGTGCGGTCGGCCTGCGCCTCGCCCACACGGTCGCTCGCCCGTGCGGTGACTGCGCCCCGCAGGAGCACGTAGTCGATGCGCTGGGAGAGGCTGGAGGCCGAGTTCCGCAAGTCGGCGGCCTGGCAGCAGGTGAACCCCGGGCTGCGTGCGCGGGTCGCGCTCCACGCATCGGTGAAGCCGGCGGCCAGGAGGTTGGCGTGGCTCTGGGTGGCCGTCCCAGGTGTTGCGCCGACGCCGTCGGCGGCCGAGTTGAGGTCGCCGAGCAGCACGTTGGGGAGGGTGGTGTTCAGCGGACCGGCGAGCAGTTCGCCGGCCTGTGCTTCCTGGACGGCGGGAGCGGCGGGTTCCAGGTGCGTGGTGACCACCCGGGCGGTGTGGCCGCGCACGGTGGCGTCGGCGGCGACCCAGCCGCGTCGGACCTGAAGGGCGGGGCTGGGCGGGCAGCCGAGCACCGGCCGGCAGATGGGCACGAAGTTCTGGAACTGGCCGGTCTGCGCGTTGGCCACGGAGAAGACGTGCGCAGGCAGGTCGGTACGGGCCAGGAGGACGTCGCGGTCGGTGAGGCGGATGTCCTGCAGCCCGCCGGGCGTGGACCGCGGAGCCTCGAAGTCGCTGCCGACGGTGACGGTGGCCACGGCCGCGTAGTGCTTGCCGCGGGCGGAGAGCTTGTCGAGGAGGATCTGCAGGAAGTCGTACTCGACGTGGGTCGCGCTGCCCGGTCCCGCGGGCGTCTGACTGCGCCAGAGCACGGCTTCCTGGAGGCCGACGAGATGGGGGTCGCCTTCGGCGATCTCGTCGGCCAGCGCGTCGGCGCGCTCGGGGAAGTCGGTCGCCTGGACGTTCGCGTACGCCGCGGTCACCGCGGTGACGAGGGCTTGCGGGCCGGTGGCGGCGAGGACGGGCGCGAGGTCGGCACCCAGGTAGAGGTTGCGGGTCAGCACCCGCAAAGGGGCCGGGGCCTCGGCGGCCCGCGCCGCGGTGACCGAACCGGGTGTGAGGAGCAGCAGGGCGCACAGGGCGGAGGTGAACCAACGGCGAGGCATACAGGCGGACCTTTCGGCTGTTCGCCGGACGAAAGCCGGCATCTCCACCGGAATCTAAGGCGGCCGAGGGGATGCGGCGATCCGGATGTGGGCCGGGCAGCCGATGCGCCTCGCCCGCGACATCGCGCGATCCGGCTCGGGGCGGGAGTGCCCCGCTCGCCCGGCACGACGACAGGCGTTACGGGAGCCTCCGAGGTCCGCCACAGCCGGCCGGCCGGCCCCGCTACCCGCCCACGGCGGCCCCTGCAACGTACCTTCGTTCGATCCAGCGAGTGGGGCGTCCCGCGGTGGGTAGGCGCCGACCGGAGGGCTATCGCCATGACCCGCGCAGACTGGCTGCTGACAGCACGTGAACGGGGCAACCCCGCGACCCGCCTGGACGGGCGTCACCCGGACGGGTCGGCCTGGTCCGACGGGAACCGCGTACGGGCCCTGGTCCATGGCGCCGCGTACTTCGCGGAGCTCCTGGCGGGGATCCGCGCGATGCACAAGGGCGACCTGCTCCTGTTCACCGACTGGCGCGGCGACCCCGACGAGCGGCTCGACGGACCCGGCACGGAGATCGGTTCCGTCCTGTGCCGGGCGGCGGAGCGCGGTGTCATCGTCAAGGGGCTGCTGTGGCGCTCGCACCTGGACAGCCTCCAATTCAGCGAAGAGGAGAACCGCCACCTCGGCGAGGAAATCGAGGAGGCCGGCGGCGAGTGCCTGCTCGACCTGAGGGTCCGGCCCGGCGGTTCACACCACCAGAAGATGGTGGTCCTGCGCCACCCAGGCCGCCCCGAGCTGGATGTCGCGTACGTCGGCGGCATCGACCTCTGCCACAACCGCAACGACGACGCCGCCCACCGAGGTGACCGCCAGTCGCTGCCCATGGCTGCCGCATACGGGCCGCACCCGCCGTGGCACGACGTTCAGCTCGCCCTGCGGGGACCCGCCGTCGGTGACGTCGAGGCCGTCTTCCGTGAGCGCTGGCAGGACCCGGCGCCGCTCAGCCGCAGCCCCCTGACCCGCCTGCGGGAGCTGGCGCACCGGGAGGACACCAGCGCGGACACCCTGCCGCCACAGGCCGCCGACCCGGCGCCCCGCGGCACGCACACCGTGCAGGTACTGCGCACGTATCCGAACCGTCTCCTGCACGGATACCCCTACGCACCCGATGGCGAGCGCAGCATCGCACGGGGATATCTCAAAGCGCTGCGGCGGGCCCGGGCAATGGTCTACCTCGAAGACCAGTACCTGTGGTCCCCCCGGGTCGTGGACTGCTTCGCCCAGGCGCTGAGCGCGCACCGACAGCTGCGACTGATCGGCATCATTCCCATGGTCCCGGAGCAGGACGGCCGGCTCACCCTGCCGATGAACCTGATCGGGCGGATCACGGCCCTGGACGAACTGCGCCGCGCGGGCGGCGACCGCGTGGCGGTGTACGCCCTGGAGAACCCCGCCGGAACCCCCGTCTACGTGCACGCCAAGGTGTGCGTGATCGACGACGTGTGGGCCTCCGTCGGCTCCGACAACATCAACCTCCGTTCATGGACGCACGATTCGGAGCTCAGCTGCGTGGCGCTCGACCAGAGGCCGGACCTGCGGGAGCCGTCCGACCCGGGAGGCCTCGGTGACGGCGCTCGCGCCTTCGCACGCGAGCTGCGCCTGGAGCTCATGCGCGAGCACCTGGACGCACAGGACGGGACGGGGCAGGGGGCGCAGGACGTGCTGTGCGACCCGGTGACCGCGTTCGACGCCTTCGGCGAGGCCGCCGCCGCCCTGGACGCCTGGCATCAGGGCGGCGGCCGCGGCCCGCGGCCGCCGGGCCGTCTGCGGCGCTACGCACCGCCCGATCTGTCCACGGCGAAGCGGCTGCTCGCGACTCCGCTGCACCACGTCCTGGTCGACCCGGACGGACGTCCGCTGGGATTGCGGCGCCGCAACGCGTTCTGAGAGGGCGGGAGCACGCGGGCATCCGCTGCGGAGCCGAACGATGATCCCGGCGCGGCCGTGCGCCACGCCGGGCTCCGGGGGTCCCTGACCCGGCAGCGGCGGACCGGGAAGCTCTGCGTCGACGGCCGTGGCTGCGGCTGCGGCTGCGGCGCTCGGGACCGGCGGGGGCGGTTCAGGCCCGGGCCAGGTGCCTGGGCAGCGGCCTGGGCCGCTGCCCAGGCACCGATGACGGACGCAGGTCCTTCATGTCCTGGTGGGGTTCATCGTGGGAGCCCCTCGTGGCCGCCGCTCTCTGCGCGGTGTCAGGCGACGCGGAGGATGCTCTTGCCGTGGGTCGTGCCCTCGGCGAGGTGTTGCACGGCCACGGCCAGGTCTTCGAGGGCGTACTCGGTGGTGATGTCCGTGCGGACCTTGCCGTCCGCGACGAGGGAGAGTACGCGGCGGGCACTGTCGGCGAGCCGTTCGGGATGGGTCTGGCCGAGCAGGTTGCTGTTGTAGGTCAGGAGCGACTTGCCGTGCATGAGGAGGTCGTTGGTACTGGCCAGGACCGGATCGTGCGTGGCGAGGTTGCCGTATGCCACCAGGCGGCCGTGTGCCGCGAGCTGCTCGATGCCGGCGGTGCGTGTCGAGCCCCCGACCGGGTCGAGGATCACGTCGGGCTTCTCGTCGCCGAGCCCGGCCGGGAACTCCCTGCGGAGCAGGAGCTGGTCGTAGCCGAACTGTGCCGCGTACTCGGCCCGGGTGGCAGTGCCGACCACACCGACGATCCGGCCGGCTCCGGCCAGTCGGGCGAACTGGGCGGCGAGCGTGCCGACCGAGCCGGCGGCGGCGTGGATCAGTACGCTCTCGCCGGGCCGCACCCGCGCGGCGGTGTTGATCAGGTCGTAGGCGGTCGGTGCGCCCCACCCGAGTCCTGCGGCCGTCCGCAGCGGCATGTCACCGATTCCCCACGTGAGTACGGCGGGCGCCAGGGCCACCTCGGCATAGGCGCCCGCCGTGGTCAGCGCGGTGACGGGTTCGCCGACACGGCTTGCGTCGATGCCCTCGCCGACCGCGACGATGTGGCCGGAGGCCTCGAAGCCGGGGACGAAGGGACGCGGTACGGGGAAGTGGCCGTCCCGGACCATGGTGTCTCCCCACTGGATCCCGGCGTAGGCCACACGGATCGCCACCTGGCCGGGGCCGGGGACGGGCTCATCGAGTTCGGCGACGCGGTAGTGGTCATCGGCATCGAGAACGACAGCCTTCATGGTCACGGCCCCCTGTGTTGTTCCAGTCTCAGTATCCTTACAGTCGAGACGGTAGATGTATAAGGTTCATGAGTCAACCCATGAACCTGTTAATGGAGTGGGAGTGCGCGGTGGAAGCCCCGATCGAGAACGACCTCTGCACCCGGATCAGGCGGTCGGAGCAGGCGCTGATGGCGCACCACGAGGGAGTGCTGCGCGTCTACGGGCTGACCATGACGCAGTACACCGTGCTGTTGATCCTGGCGCGCGAGGGCGGCCTGTCCGGCGCCCAACTGGCCCGGTCCTGCGGCGTCACGCAGCAGAGCATGAGCAGCGTGCTGGCCAACATGGAGACCAAGGAACTCATCCGCCGCGAGACGTCGCCCGTGCACGCCAAGGTGCAGATCGCCAGCCTCACCGGGGCGGGCCAGGCGCTGCTGGACCGCGCCTACCAGGAGGTGGTCATCCTGGAGCGCGCGCTCACCGACGCGTTCACGCCCTCCGAACACGCCGCACTCTGCGAACTTCTGGAACGTGCCACCACCGTCTTGGTCCAGCAGACGCGTCACGCGACGGCCCCGCCCGCCGGCTGAGCCCGCGGCCGTCAAGCGCGCGGGGGCCCAGGTCCGCGTACCCGCTCCGCGATGGAACCGATCGTCCCGCCCGCGATGGCTGACCGCTGGGCCGGCTCGCGCGGTGCGCCGCTGGGCTTCGGCGAAACAGGCAGCGGGACACCTGGTGCGTCGACAGAGCAGAGTGGTGGGGCCGTACCTTGTGACCGCGGTCGAAAGACGCGGCCCCACCACCGTCGGCTTGGCGGCCGTGGCCGTCAGGCGAGCGCCGTTGCCAGCAGCTCGGCAGTCCTGGCCACCAGCAGGTTGTCCGCCGCGGCGTCGCGCTGATCCTTGGTCGTCAGGACGGCCATGACGATGGGCGCACTCTGCGGGGGCCAGGTGATGCCCGCGTCGTTGTTCGTCCCGTACTTCCCGCTACCGGTTTTGTCCGCCAGGGTCCAGTCCGCCGGCAGGCCGGCCCTGAAGCGGTCCGTGCTGGTCGTGTTGGCCAGCAGCCAGCCCGTCAGAAGCTCCCGGTCCGGGGGTGTGAGTGCGTCGCCGAGCGCAAGGCGCTGGTAGGTCCGGCCGATGGCGCGCGGGCTGGTGGTGTCCGTCAGGCGGTCGGGCTCCGCGGAGTTCAGTTCAGGCTCCCAGCGGTCGAGCCGAGTGGTTCCGTCTCCCACTGACCGACAGAAACGAGTGACCGCACGGGGGCCGCCCAGTTCACGCAGCAGAAGATTTCCGGCGGCGTTGTCGCTCCGGCAGATCGTGGCGGCGCAGAGCTGGCTGACGGTCATTCCGTTGGCCAGATTCTCGGGCAGCCCGGTGACCGGCCCGTATCCGGAATCGGTCACTTCCTGCTCCGTGTAGTGGATGCGCTTGGCGAGGAACTCTCCGTGCCGGTCGAGGTCGCGCAGAACGGCGGCCACTGCGAGGGTTTTGAACACGGAACACATCGGGAAGCGTTCATCAGCCCGGTACAGGACCGTCCGGCCGCTGGCCGTGCTCCGTGCGAACACCCCCAGCCGGGCGGAGTGCTCCCGTTCGAGAGCACGGAGCCGCTCGACGGTCTTCTCCCGCCCGGAGCCGGCTGCGAACGCCGTGCCGCTGAGGGGCACCCCCGCCAGCGCCGCGCCGACTCCGGCGGTCAGCACGGTGCGGCGGGTTGGACGGGCTCCTGTGGTTTCCATGATCGGGTCTCCGCTTCTGCTGTGGTCCATGTGAGAGGTAGGACGCCTTCAGGCGCCCCACCAGTTCGCTTTCCTATCGTTTGGCGTGATGTGAGCGCATGAGGAGCGGCTCCGACCTGGCCGCGATGTCCTGTCCACGTCCTGGCCCAGAGGAGGGCGAGGCCGTCTGCCACGGTGCGGGGGATCAGATGTCCGCGCAGGTGGAACCCGGTCTGGTGGGGCCGCTTCGCCGCAGACCCCTGCGGAACCGGGTCAGGCTCCGACCTGAGCGATCACGCCGTACCGGCGCAGGCGGGGGATTGGTCCAGGGCATCGGCGTAGTCGGGTGGCGTCCGGTTTGTGGTCGAGCGAGGCCGACTGCGACGAGATCGAGGCGGTTCGCGGGAACGCCATCCCGTGGGAGGCGGCGGCGTCCCGCCACAGTGTGGAAGCGCCGCCCACTCTCCCTCCCGACCCTTGCCTCATCTATCGAAACTCGATAGATTCCCATCGTAACTCGATGGAAGGCTGGGTCATGGGAAAGCTGACAGTAGGTGCGCTGCGCGCCGTGCTCGTGGTGGTGCTCGCCGGCACCGTGTTCGTACAGGCATTGATGGTGTGGGCGTTGGCCACCGACCCGGAGGACGGGTCGCTCCCGCTGACCCCGCTGCGCGTGATCACGATCCTGGGCATGGTGTCGGCCCAGGTCGCCCTGGTCTGCGTATGGCGGCTCGTGACGATGGTGCGACGCGGAACCGTGTTCTCGCACGCCGCCTTCCGGTACGTGGACGGTGTGATCGGCGCGATCGTGGCGGCTTCCCTCGTGTGGTTCGCGGTCACGGCCATCAACGCGCCGGGCCAGCGGGACGACCCGGGCGTCACCGTCATCATGGGCGGGGTCGGCGTGGCCATCCTGGGGGTCGCGCTCATCGTGCTCGTGCTGCGGATGCTGCTCGCCCAGGCCGTCGCGCGCGACGGCGAAGCGGCGCAGATGCAGGCCGAGCTGGACGAGGTGATCTGATGCCGATCGCCGTCGACATCGATGTGATGCTGGCCAGGCGGAAGATGTCCGTGGGCGAGCTCGCGGACCGGGTGGGGATCACGCCCGCCAACCTGGCGGTACTCAAGAACGGCCGCGCCAAGGCGGTGCGCTTCGCGACGCTCGCCGCGCTCTGCGAGGTGCTCGAGTGCCAGCCGGGCGACCTGCTGCGCTGGGAGGTCGAGGACGCCGCGGGCGGATGACGCCCTGGGGAGCGACCGGCTCCTCCGTCCGGGCGAAGGTTGCGTGAAGCGGACGACCGTAACGTGCAGTTGAGGCCGTAGCCAGTCCCGCGTACCGTTGACGACAAGGGCAATTCAGTCCAGCTTGAGCTGTCGGCGTTTCAGCAACTTACGAGTTGGTGCGTCATGACGATTTGGGCCGATTTGGGTTTTACTCAGAGCCCGTACGACACTAAATCCCTTCCTCCGACGGCCATCGGAGAAAGACTGCTGGTGGGGCGAGAGGCGCATATACGACGCCTGGTGAATCGGCTGGCGTCGACTTCGAGTCACGTGACGGTCGAAGGTGAGTCTGGGGTTGGGAAGACCAGCCTGATCACCATCGCGAATTACCGCATGAAGAGAAATAGCGACAAGGCCAGGAGTCCAGTCCTCCTCCCCATTGAAAAACCTTTCCAGATCACAACCAGGGAAGGCGTGAAACTGCTTGAGGCTGCAGTTTATCGCGCGATCGCGGAAGCGTTCATACGGTACCGGGACGAACTCCAGGCATGGGGCTACGACGCACCTAAAGTGGCAGACGTAAACAAATGGATGAATTCGCCTATCATAAAATCGATCGCGGCCGGCGTCTCTGCTGTCGGGTTTAGTGTGAACGCGTCCAGGAGTGAATCCGTGAACGCCTCGAGCGCATTCGCGGAATCTGGTCTCGCCCATACGGTTCGAACGTGGATGAGTGAGTGCTTCGATCCTCCGGGCTGCGGGTACTTTGTGTGCGTACTGGACAACCTGGAGCTTCTCGTCAGCTCGACTTCTGCACGGCAGGCGCTCGAAGAGATTCGCGATACGATCCTCGCCGAGCCGGGCTTGAGATGGGTGATCTGCGGGGCGCGAGGAGTAGTCCGCACGGCGGCGGCCTCACCGCGCCTTCAGGGCCGCCTGTGCCACCCTCTCGCGGTTGAGCCTTTGTCCATGGACGATGCGATCAACGCACTGGAGGCTCGGATCGGCGAGTTTTCGACGGGTGGTGCACCCCCGGTCGGCCCCATCGGTTTCCAATACCTCTACGAGGTTCTGAAGTGCAATCTCAGGAACACCCTCCAGAAGTGCGAGGATTTTAGCTTCTGGCTGCATGATGAAGAGATCCTGGGTGTGGGGGAGATGGAACATGTTGCGCTTCTGCAATCCTGGCTGACTCTGCTTTCGGATGAATATGCAAACAACCCCAATATCTCTTCGGACGGCTGGAGGCTCCTGGACGACATGGTTGACAATGAGGGATCCTGTGATTTTGAGGATTACGAGCTCTTCAATTTCCCCAGTGTCGATAAGATGAAGCGATGTGCCGCCGAACTTGAGCGGCAGAATTTGGTCGAGATGTCGCCTGGTGATACGGGGATGGATTCAGTCGTTGTTGCCCCGAATGGATGGCTTGCCCGATTTTCGAGGTCTGGTTACCAGATTCCGCGCACCTGACCGGAATCTGCTCCGGCCCTCACGCGCAGCAGCTGTCATCGGTTCGCCCCCCTGCGACCGCACGGCACGTCAGCGGCCCGCAAGGGCCTTCCTCCCTCAACACGCCTTTGATGACGGGGCGTTGAGGAATGAGTAACTGGGTCCGCTGCTACCGTGGACCGATGTCATCGATCAAGCAGTTCCAAGTCACTTTCGACTGCGCAGAACCTGAGCGTGTCGCTCGTTTTTGGTGCGAGGTGCTGGGGTATGTCGTACCGCCGCCACCCGAGGGGTTTGCTACGTGGGACGATTTCAATCGCTCGCTGCCGCCTGAGCGTCAGGGTGCGGCGTTTGTCTGCATGGACCCCTCGGGTGTGGGCCCGCGCATGTATTTCCAGCGCGTTCCCGAAGGCAAGGTCGCCAAGAATCGGCTGCATCTCGACGTGCGGGTCGGCACCGGGCTCGTGGGTGAAGAGCGCCTCGCCACACTCGAGGCCGAGTGCGCACGACTGGTCGCGCTCGGTGCGGTGCGCGAGAGGCTGCTGATTGCCGATGGTGTCAATGAGTCGTGCATCGTCATGCAGGACATCGAGGGCAACGAGTTCTGTCTCGACTGAGCATCCTCCGAGACGGCGGGGTCGTGGAGTCGGGCGGTGCCGAGTGGCGCGGCGTGCGCGCCGTCGCCCTTCAGGCGGCTGCGGTTGTCCGCCACGGCCCGGCCGGTGGCGGCGACCAGGCGGGTGTCGGCGTCGATGACGACCTGACGGTTTGTCGAGCAGCGATGGTTCTTCGACTGTGCGGCGATGGAGCGGTTCCGGGTGGGGGCCAGGGTGCCGTCCACGATCGGCACGGTGCCCGGGCGGGAATCAGCGGCGGGTACGGAGGGCAGGCGGAGCGCCGACGCGCTGGAACATGCGGTCGGCAGCTGCCTTGGACGCTTCGAAGGGCGGCGCTGCGCTCACTCCTGCGAGCCAGGAGCCCGGTACTGGACTTGCCCGGCTCTGCGCAGGGCATCCAGCGTTTCGTCGACGCTCAGGAGGACCGTCGTCTCGAACGAGCTGAGCGCGCCGCCGCCACCGATCGCCAGCGCAACCGCAGCCATGGAGACGTTGTCCGGAGCCTCCCACAGGTTGTAGCCGTCGTGGGAGCCGAAGGCGTACCAGAAGCCGTGGAGCTTCCCGCCGACGGACTCGATGTACGACTGCGCGGCCTTGGCGCGGTCCTCGGGATGGTTGATCAGCCTCGCCCACGTCTCCGGCGTGTAGCTGAACCTCGACAGATAGAGCGGCATCGTGTCTCCCTTTCGTTTCAGCGAGTGATGCCCGCGCCGTGCGGCAAAATCGCCGGATGGCTCTCGGGTACCCCCGAACAGCCGCGGACGGCGACCGCCAGCGGCTCACCCGGTGACGGGTTCGCGTGACGGCCGGACCCCCCCGGGCCGCCCGTACCCCACCCGCGAGTCCGGGGACGACGGACCCGGAAACCCGGCGCAGGTCGGCCACCTCCCGCCGGGTGAGGACGGCTTGCCGGACGACGCCTTCGACAGGGTGACGTGACCAGCGGGTGGCTGGAACACGAGGTCCCCGCCACCCGCTACGCCGTCGACACAGCCGCCCGGCTGTCGGTCAACCCCGGGGCCGACGGAGGTCGGCCGGGTCGCCGGGGTGGGCCGCGGCGGCGTCGTGAAGTCTTGGCGGGCTGCCGCTATTCCGGCTGCGTCACCGTCAGGGACCAACGGATGTCCTGTGCCGACGTGTCGACCACGATCGTGAAGTCCCCCGGCCGCACGACACCCGCGTTCATGCTCGCCGAGCCGACCCCGGCGCTGCCCACCGGGCAGTCCACGTCGAACGCGGCCACCTCCGACCCCTTCGAATCCATCGTCACCTTCAGACTGCCGCCTCCCTCACAGGCCACCGTGAGGACGGTCGGCAGACCCTCCCAGGCTCCGCCGGAGGCGACGCCGCCGTCACCCCGGAACTCCTCCACCCACACCAGCCCGTCGGGCCCGGGGTGCGGGAGCATCCCCCCGTCCGCGGCAGCGGCGGGCACGGCACTCCCCAGGCAGGCCGCGCCGAGGGCTCCCAGCATCGCCACGGCCGCGGTCTTCTTCGCACGCATCACGTCTGCTCCTTGATGAACCGTCATGGAGTAGACAGTGTCTATCGAGTGGGGGCCGTGGGGCCGGGGTAGGGGGCGCAAGGTGGCGGCGCCCGGGGGGGGGGGGGCGGGGGGGGCCGCCCCGCCCGGGCCCCCCCACGGGCCGCGCGGGG
>NZ_JBHJTK010000002.1:0-207371 GCF_042267665.1 Streptomyces sp. NPDC056224 | reverse complement strand
ACCCACCGCTTTTTCCCTTGTACCCACGTATTGCTTTAACAGTTGTTATCGCGGGGGGGGCCCCCCCCCCTGCCCCGCCCTACCGCGGCCCACGGCGACCGGCGTGGGCGGACGGGCGGCTCACGCAGCGCGGGCGCCCGAAGTCGGGCCGGCCGGGCCGCGGTGTCAGCGCGTGCCCGCCGTGGCGGCGAAGGGCCCATCCAGGGCAGCCCATTGCAGGAGCAGGATGGTTTTGCCGTCGGTGATGCGTCCGTCGCGGATCATGGCCAGGGCTTCGGTGAAGGGCAGTTCGAGCACGTGGATGTCCTCGCCCTCCTCCTCGAGTCCGCCGCCGTTTCCGGTTCGGTCGGCCGGAGTGTAGGGGGCGGTGTAGAAGTGCAGGCGCTCGGTGACGGAGCCCGGGCTCATGTAGGCGTCGAGGACGTGGGTGAGCGGGCCGAGCGTCACACCGAGTTCCTCGGCGGCCTCGCGCCGGATGGCGGCGAGCGGCTCGTCGCCGTCGAGCAGCCCGGCCGCCGCCTCGATGAGCATGCCGTCCGGATGGTCGTTGACGTAGGCCGGGTAGCGGAACTGACGGGTGAGCAGCACGCGGCCGCGTTCGGCGTCGTAGGGCAGGACGACGGCGCCGTTGCCCCGGTCGTACGTCTCGCGCTGCTGGGTGACCCAGCGTCCGTCGCGGCGCCGGTAGTCGAAGGTGGTGCGGCGCAGGACGTGCCAGCCCTGGGAGGTGAGCTCCACGTCGCGGACCACGACGTCGGGATTGCGGTCCAGGTCCCGGCCGGCGTGGTCGAGGCCGGTGCGGCCGCGGTGGTCGGGCACGTCGATGCCGGGGCGGGTGGTCACGCGGTCTCCTGCGGGGTGCGGCGGGGGATCTCGTTCACGTCGTGGTAGACGGGCAGGCCGCGGAGGCGGGCGGTGGCGACGTCCTGATCGGCTCCGGTGGAGTCGCCGGGGAGCCGGAGTACGGCGTCGCAGTGGGCGAGCAGGCGCTCGGCGGTCGGGTAGAGCACCTGGTCGGCGAGCGGGTCGGTGGGGCCCGCCCCCGCGGAGCGCAGGACGGGCAGGGCGACCCACTCGCCGATCATCGGGATGTGGCCGGCGGCGAACACCGGCCAGGCCGCGGCTTCGAGCCGGGCGAGGTTGGCGGCCATGGCCTGAGGGTCGCCGTCGGTGCCGGAGCGGTAGGGGCCGGCGATCAGGATGAGCATGGGCTTGGTGTCGGTCATGGCGCGCTACGATACATGCAGAAACGTGCAAGAACAGGAGGAAGTACGGATGCTGGCTGCCGAGAGACGTGACCATTTGCTGGGCCTGCTCGCCCGCAAAGGTAAGATCGTCGCCAAGGACGTCGCCGCTGACCTGGGCATTTCCGAGGACAGCGTGCGCCGCGACCTGCGCGACCTGGCTGCCGAAGGACTGTGCCAGCGGGTCTACGGCGGGGCCTTGCCCGTCTCCCCGGCCATCGCGGACTACGCCGCCCGGCAGACGGTCACCCCCGACGGCAAACGGCAGGTCGCCGCGGTGGCCGCCGCGCTTGTCGGGCCCGGCAGCGCCCTGATCCTGGACGGCGGCACCACCGCCCTGGCCGTCGCCAAGGCCCTCCCGCCGGCCCTGGCCTGCACCGTGATCACCCACAGCCCGACGATCGCGGTCGCACTGCTCGACCATCCCCAGGCCGAGGTATTCCTGCTCGGCGGCCGCCTGTTCAAGCACTCGGCGGTCACCTGTGGCGCGGCCGCGGTCGAGGCCGCCCAGAACGTCTCGGCCGACCTGTGCCTGCTCGGCGTCACCGGCGTCCACCCACAAGCCGGGCTGACCACCGGCGACGCCGAGGAGGCCGCGATGAAGCGCGCGTTGGCCGCGCGGGCCGCGGACACCTACGTCCTCGCCTCATCGGAGAAGATCGGCACCGCCTCCCGGTTCCGCGTCCTGCCCTGGGAGGACATCAGCGGACTGATCACCGACGCCGACCCCGGCCACCCGGTCCTCGGTCAACTCACCGCGCACGGCGTGCAGATCCTGGCGGCCGGCTGACAGCTACTGTGCGAACGCGCGAACACACGAACACGCGATCGCAAGAGATCGAAACACCAGCCTCTCACTGCGGTTCAGCCATCCACAGGAATGGGCAATCGCTCCACCGGCTGGGGCGGCCCGGTCTGCGGGCAGCGTGCAGTGCCAGCCCGGGCGCCGGGTCGGCGGTGCTTAAAGATCTGCCAGGCCTCGGCGAGGCCGGCGTCGTCGGAGCTGAGCGAGGCCGCCCGGGCGATGGCGCGGCCGGTCGGGGTGGCGAGGTACCAGGCCAGCGCGCGGGCGAAGGAGGCCAGGTCGGTGCGGACGGATCCGGTGTCGGCAACGGGGATGCCCGCGTGGCTTCCGGCGAGCATGGCGTCCAGCACGACCCGGTGCCGTTGCCCGGTGCTTGCGGCAGCAAGAGCCGGTAGATTCCGTCCGACAGCGCCAGGGACCGGTGGCCCGGCGGTAGGTCGACGTGGAAGGGCGCTATGGAATTCTTGCGTGAGGACGGTCACCGGCTGCTGCTGGGTTCCGTCGGGCTCCTCGCCGCATCGGTCTCCGTCGCGCTCGCGGTGCGGACCTACAGTCGGTGGCTGTTCGTCCGCAAAACGTTCGACGAAGGGCTACCAGCCGAGGGCAGGGTGCTGGACGCCTACGTGCTACCGGGAGACCAGGGCCGGGCGGGCCTCCAACACGCCATCGTCGGCTTCCGTGCGGCCGACGGGCGCGAGTACCGGCTCGACATCGACACCGACCGGCGACGGCCACTGGGCGCGCAGATGCGGCTGCGCTATCTCCCGTCGAGCCCGGAACGAGCAGTCCTCGTCGAAGCGGGCCGGGGCACCGTGCGCACGGTGCTGACCCTCCTGTCCCTGGTGGGCCTCGGGGTGGTCGGCGTCTTCCTCACGGTGCTGAGCCTGCCCTGACGGCGAGCCAGATCTTGCCTCGCAAGCACGCCAACCTCGCTGATCTTGCTCTGGACACCCCCCAGTGGAGTCAGAACTGATCTACCACTGGAGTCGGTTGTCACTGAGGCAGCCACGCGGGGCAACCCTCCTCGCACGAGGCGTCAGGCGGCTGCCGCCGATCCGATCTCCTCCCGCTCTCGGCGCCGGAAAGCACCCCGCTGTCTACCCCCTCGGTTCTCCTGGAGGCAGTCGGCGCGGCAAGGCCGGACGCTGTCCGTGGCGGGCTCCGGAAGCGTTCTGGATTCCCGGCGGGCAGCTGGTCTGGCCGTCGGGCGGATCAGATCGCCGGCCCGCTCCCGGAGTGCGGCTTGCAGCCGGTCGCGGGCCTCGGCCTGGGCGGCGATTCCTTCGTCGAGGACCGTCAGCCGTTCCAACCACCCCGCGAGGCAGGACCGACCGCGTCGCGGCGTCGGCACGAGAAGCGAGCCGGACCAGCGCTCCGGTTCCGGGGCCGTGGACCGTAGGGGAGTGCGTACCCTGCCCGGGTCAGCCATCGGCCGGGCCGCCGGTCAGGAGCAGCTCCGCCAAGGCCGTACGCGCGTGGTGCACCGAACGGCCCGTGCGGGTGGTGGTGAGGAGACCGGCGGCCCGCAACGCCGAGGCATGGGCGGAGGCCGTGGCGTCGCTGACGCCGATACGACGCGCCAGTCCCGTGGTGGCTTCGTCCAGGGAGCGCAGCAGCGCGAGCCGGGCGCGCCCGAGGACTCCTGCGAGGGGCTCGTCCGGCGGGCCGCCCCTGCCCGGACCGGCCGGTAGCCCCCCGGCCCGCCGGGTAGGCGAGCACCGCCGGGCGGTCCGGCAGGTCCTGGACGAGCGGTCCGCGACGCCAGTGGAACGTCGGAAGCAGGATCAATCCGCGCCCGCCGAGCCGGAACTCTCGCACGCCCGCGGCACCCATGGCACCCGGGACACCAGGCAGGGGCCATTCCCAGACTCCGTCGCGGCCGGGGCGCGACCGGATCCGCGCGACCGCGCTGCGCCCCGAGCACGACGCGGCGTACCTTCCGCACCATGATCGACACTCGGGTCGCCGACCTCCGCTTCGTCCTCGACGCCCTCGGCCTGGACCGGGTCGGGGTCTACGGGCACTCCGCGGGCGGCACCGCGGTCGCGCAGGCACTCCACGAGGATCGGCGGATTGCCGCCGCCGTCACCCTTGAGGGGTATCTCGACCAGATGGAGGGCGAACTCCTTCCCGTGACCCGGCAGGGGACGGACCGGCCCGTGCTCCTGGTCGGCAGCGACGACTCTCGCGACGACAGGCTGGAGCGGTCCTGGGCAGCCCTCCTCGCCCACGCGGGCCCGACGGCAGCTCGACGGCACCGCGCACTGGGTCTTCACCGACTACGCGGCCCTCGTCCCCCAGCTCCACGCGGTCGGCCTGATGACCGGTGCCGGACGCGCCGCCATGGTCGGTCGGGCGGACCCGCGCGACACCGTGCCCGCCGTTCGCGACCTCGTACGGTCGTTCTTCGCCCGTCACCTGCCGGTGTGACTGCTTCCCCTCTCACCGGGGGTTCGTCGACAGCCCCGGACTCCCCGGACCGAGGGACCTGCGAGGGGCGAAGCGGACTTGGAGTCTCCGCCGAGCTCCGCCGTCCGGGCCGACGACACCGGGCTGGTGGAGAGGCTCCTGGCGGAGGGCATCGCCCCGACGCGCGCGACGCCCGGGGCATGCGCTCCGCCTGGTGATCGGGACGGGACCCGCTCGGGGGCCACCGCCCAGCTGCTGCGGGGAAGCTCAACTGCCTGCCTGCCTGCCTGCCTGCCCGGCCGGCCGTGCGGAACGGCGTGTCACCCCGAACTCGGCCGCCGGTGGTGATTGCCTGGACCGTGTGACCGACTGCAAGCGTTTGCCAGTCATCATGTTCGTCCTCCTCTTCCTCTTCCTCGGGTTCGCAGGTTCCGGCCCGGCCCGCGCGGAGGACAAACTCACACTCACCGGCCCCGAGAAGACGGTGCAGGTGGAACTGGACAGGGATGACCAGGGCCGAATGGCCGGCACCGTCCGGTTCGTCGTGGCTACCAGCACCAACCTCGAAGCCCCCCTCGACGTGCGGGCCTTCCTGGACACCACGGGTGAGCCAACCGACTCCCCTTGCACGGATCCGACCGCGGCCACGGCCAGCGTCACCGAGGGCCCGGTCGCCCTGACCGTCGACGAACCCGCCCCCACGACCGTGAGGCTGACGCTGGACCGGCAGTGTGCCGGCCGCCAGGGCACGCTCGTGGTGTCCACCGGTGACAGGGACGCGGTGAAGGCCGTCTCCTCGGCCACCCTGCGGTTCGCCCCGGTCCGGGGAGTGGAGCGCGATCCCGAGTACGAGAACGCGCTGGGTCTGGCCTTCACCCTGGCCCTGATCGCCCTCGTCCTCATGATCCTGCCCCGCGACTTCCTGTACGCGGAGGTCGAGCCCGGTTGGCCGAGCGCGCGTCTGCCCATCGAGGTCCCCTGGTCCCCGAAGGACAGCTGGGTCACCAACATCTCCACTCTGGGAGCGCTCCTGGGTGTTGTGCTGGCCGCGACGGGTGTGCTGCAGAAATGGCTACCAGGTATCTCGGTCAGCCACTTCCTGACCCTGAACCTGCTGTTCGGCGGACTCCTCCTGTTCGCGCCGGTGGTCTACTCCGCCTCCTGCACCTACGCGCTCCACGGGGGGACGGACGGCCCGAGGCTCAAGGCGACCGGCCACGGATGGGGGCTGGTGGCCTCGGCGTTCATCACCCTGTTCGGAGTCTTCGGTCAGCTGGCCACGATCGCCTCCATGACCATCGCCGCGCACGCGGACGTGGCCGTCAAATGGTGCCTCTGCATCTGCCTGGGGCTGGCTGCCCTGGCCGTCGGCCTGTACGCCGTGCTGTTCGTCCGCAGTACGCTCGCGGCGGCCAATGTGCAGCTGCCCGCCGCCCTCGGCCCGGTCGTCCGAGTCCGTAACGCCGCGCCGCCCACGTCGGGCGCGCTCTGACCCCCGACCCCTGACCCCCGACCCCTGACCCCCGACCCCTGACGCCCGCCGTCCGCTGCCGGTTCGGCGAGAGGGATTTTCGCCCGGCCCGGCAGCGAGCGCGTGCGCGGCGATCACCGGCGGGTCCGCCGGGTCGTGATCGCGGTGTGGACGAGCCATCCGGCTGCGGCACCGACCGTGTACCAGAACAGGTCGGGCGGGTTGAAGGTGGAACCGAGCACGAGGCGGGCGACGGTACTGCGCTGGGAGAGCTCCGCCGGGATCCCGCTGAGCTGCAGGAACTCGATCACCCAGCTGACGGTCAGCGCACCTGCGGCGGCTCTCAGGGGTGTCACCCGTGGCGCGGCGAGAACGACGAGAGCGAGAAGCAGGACGGTGTACAGCGCGTCTCCGCCGTACTTGGCCACGCTCCCCGCCGCCACGGCCCTGAGCGCCAGCCCGACGCCCACGATCGCCACCGCAGCACCTGCTGCCGCCAGACGGGTCCGTACCGGGTCGACGGCGGCACTGTCACAAGTTCCGGGTATGAGAGCCACGCGGTCATACTGCCGGACACCCGGTGCTCCTCGTCGGCCGCCCTGGTCCGGGCGGGAACCGGGATCGTTTCCACGGCCCGGAGGGGGCGGCATGTCGTTGACAGTTGCCGAACGGCGTGCGAAAAAGGGCGTCAGGGCGCGTTCGGCCGCTGTCGCCTCGTCTGAGGTGCGGCTCTTCTCGTGTGGTTTTCTGGTGCGGTCCTCTCGTGCGGTTCTTCTCGTGGCCGGGCGGCCGGTACGTGCTCGGGCCCGTGCCCCATGCCGGACCGCGTACATTCACTGTCGCCACACGTGAGACTGACGAACAGTGGGCGGCGCACACCACCGCATATGTGAACGGACAACTCTCCTTTGACCATGATTCCCGGATCCCGTGTGCCGGGGCGGACCTGGACGGTCCGTCTGACCGGTCACGGCGACCACACCGTCTCTGTCACCTGCAGCACCGAAGCGTGCCGCATGCCGCCCAGGTCCAAGGACACGGCGGCCATGCGACGGTTCGCGGCCGAGCACGCCCGCGCGCACGCCCGCCTCGCCACCGTCCGCCCCCACGCCGCGTGTGCCTGCCGGGCCGCCGAGTGCGGTTTCCACGAGGACACGAGGACCTCCTGCACGGGCGCTCCGCTGCTCGTCCTCATCCACAACCCGGCCATCGGCCAGGTCTGGACCCTCGCCGAGATCTGCCAGGCCTGCGCACCCCTGATCTCCCACACCGCAGTCCTCGGTCGCGCCCAGCGGCCGACGGCTCCCCATGCTTCCGCGGGATCGGCCCCCGCTTCGGCGGCTCCCGGTTCGGCGGCTCCCGCCTCACCGGTCCCGGCACGTGCGGCTGTGGCCGGCGGCTTCTCGTCTCCCGAGGCCGCTCCCGAAGCCGTCTCCCGCCGCCGTCCGTATCGCGGAGGCCCCCGGCGTACCCGCTGAGGGCTGCCACACGCCCCAGCCGCGCCAGGCCGGAAGAGCAGCACGCGGTGTCGTTCTGCCGGGCCGCCTCCGCTGTCCGACGGGCCACCCGCCCCCTCCATGAGGCCCGGCCGGGCCACCCACGAGACGGGCGGCCGCGGGGCAGGACCGCGAGGCGGGCGGGGGCTGGGGTCGGGTGGCGTACGGAGCGCGGAGTACGGGTGACGGCTCAGGCCTCCGCCGGTTCCTTGTCGTCCGTCGTGTCGGGGGCCGGGACCGCCGCGGGCGCCGGCTCGCTCACAGCGGGCTGGTGGGGCGCGGAGTACATGACCGAGCCCTGCTTGTGTTCCTTGTCGATGAGGTTCTTCCTGGCCAGTACTTCAAGGGTGTTGCGCACGACCTGGCCGGAGGCGGGCCGACCGGGGTGTGCCTGGGCCAGTTCGGCGGTGACCTCACTGACCATGCGGGGTTCAGCGGCGCTGACGAGGAGGGCCAGGACGAGCTCGCGCAGCGGGGGTTCCGCCGTCTTGTCCGCCTTCGTCCCAGTGGCCTTCTTCGCGGCGGCCTTCGTGCCGGTGGCCTTCTTCGCGGCGGCCGCGGTGGTCCCGGCCTTCGCGCCGGATGCGATGCCCGAAGTCTTCTTGGGCTGCTCCGGCTTCCGTTCTGCTGCGCGGCCGGTGGTCTTCTTCGCCTTCCGGGGCCGGGGAACGGCACTCTTCACCGGCGCTCCGGTGGTTGAGGCAACGGCCTCGGTGTCGTGTGCGGGGGACCGGCCGGGCTGCGGTGCCACCTGGCCGCCAGGGGCCGGCGCCTCGTCCGCGACCGGGGGCAGTGCACCCTGCATGCCGTGAAGCCAGCTCTCGTCGGCTTTCAGCTGCTGCAGGCGTACTTCGAGTTCCGTGATCTGCGCGGAGACCTGTTCCTGTTCCTTGCGGTTGATCTCGAGATCGGCGGCGAACCGCTGCGCGTACACGTTGTGGATGGGCGTGGTATCCGGGTCGTTGGCCACTTGCCGCTCACTCTCCTCATACCTCACGGTGTTGCTGCGGGATGTTACCCATCAACATCCGCCCGTAGTTCCCTCCTGGCAAGATCCGCCGAACTCCTCCGGCGCTGCGAACACCTGGTCCCGGCGCCGCCGCCGGCATCCGGGCTCCGTGGTGCAGCCGGTCGGGAACGCACCGAGGAGTTGAAACGGCTCCTGCTCTCGCTCGTCGAGCCGACGCGGCCGGAGACCGGCTGCATGGAATACCACTCCGTGCACAGCCCGCCCCTACCGGCCGGCGGGGTTCAGCGCAGCGGCGGGTGAGTGGCGAGCCAGTGACGCGCGATCTGCTCGCGCGTGGCGACCCACGCCCCGCCGCGCTGTGCCACGTGCCTCAACAAGCCGTCGAGGGCGCGGATGCGGCCGGGCCGGCCGATGATCCGGCAGTGCAGGCCGACGCTCATCATGCGCGGGTGGTCGGTGCCCTCGGCGTGGAGCGCGTCGAAGGTGTCGACGAGGTACGAGAGCATGTCGTCGGCGGTCGTGAAGCCGTGGACGATCAGGAACTTGAAGTCGTTCGCGTCAAGGCTGTACGGAAGCACGAGGTGCGGCCGGCCGGCCGCTTCCACGTAGAACGGCAGGTCGTCCGAGTAGTCGTCGGAGTCGTAGAGGAAGCCGCCTTCCTCGGCGACGAGGCGCCGCGTGCCGGGGCTCGTCCGACCGGTGTACCAGCCGACGGGCCGGCGTCCGACGAGCCGCTCGATCGTCGCGATCGAACGCCTGATGTCGGCGCGCTCGGCGTCCTCGGACACGTGGCGGTAGTCGATCCAGCGCCAGCCGTGGCTCGCCACCTCCCAGCCGGCGGCGGCCATCGCCCGCCCCGCGTCCGGGTTGCGCTCCAGAGCCTGTGCCACGGCGTGGACGGTGAGCGGCGCGCCGTGCGCCGCGAGCGTGCGATGGATACGCCAAAAGCCGGCCCGCGACCCGTAGGCGAACATGGATTCGACGTTCAGGTCGCGGCCGCCTGCCACGGGCGGCGCGCCGACGAGTTCGTGAAGGAAGCCCTCGGAGGTGGGGTCGCCCTCCAGGACGTTCTGCTCGCCGCCTTCCTCGTAGTTGAGGACGAGGCTGACGGCGACGCGGGCGCCGCCGGGCCAGGCGGCATGCGGCGGCTCGGCGCCGTAGCCGACGAGGTCGCGCTGGTGCTCGGACACGGGCGGCACCCTACCGTCGTACCCCGTCGCCGGGGCGGGGCCACGCCCTCCGGCCGGACTTCGGCGCCGACCGGCTGCGGGAGGCACGGCGGTCCACCCTTGTCCTCGCACACTCCGCCCGCCCCCCGGACCGTCCGTTCCTCAGTACATGTGGCCCACATGGGCGAGTGCCTGCTTCAGCAGCACCCCTTGTCCGCCGGGCATTTCGCTCTGCACGGCTGCGGAGGCCGCCTCCTGCGGACTGAACCAGACCAGGTCGAGCGCGTCCTGCCGGGGGCGGCAGTCGCCGGTCACGGGCACGATGTAGGCGAGGGACACGGCGTGCTGGCGCGGATCGTGGTACGAGGTGACGCCGACGGTGGGGAAGTACTCGGCGACGGTGAAAGGCTGGAGTGAGGGGGGAACGTGGGGTAGGGCGACCGGGCCGAGATCCTTTTCCAGATGCCGCAGCAGCGCGTCACGGATCCGCTCGTGATGCAGCACGCGACCGGATACCAGGGTGCGGCTGACCGTTCCGTCCGGGCCGATGCGCAGCAGCAGGCCGATGCTGATGACTTGGCCGCTCTCATCCACGCGTACGGGTACGGCCTCCACGTACAGGATCGGCATCCGGGCCCGGGCCGTTTCCAACTCGTCGGTGGACAGCCAGCCGGGTGTGGTCTCGGTCGTGTCAGACATTGCTGGATCATACTTTCCGGGCGAGGTGCTACGCAGGATCTGCGGGGTCTCGGTTTCGGGACGTGATCGCTAGGTCCTGTCGCAGAACGGCGGCTGCCCCGGCCGAGCGCGCTGTATTCCTGCGAGCGGTGATCCGGCTCAAGCGACGTCAGCGGTCGAGGACGGGCAGGTCGTCATCGCACAGGCCGGTCCGGCAGCACACCGGCCGCCAGTCGGCCGCGATCTCCCGAACCCTGCGAGGCCCCGGCACAGTTCCGGAAGATCGAGTCCTCGTCGGGCCGATTCCCGGTCCGTGCCCTCGCCTGCCACCAGGTGCTGAAGGAGGCCGAGGAACCACTCGCGAGCTGTTGGCGCGACATCGTCCGCAAGGGCCGCCAGAGCGACGGAAGTCACCGCAGGAGCCGGCTCCCACAGGACCACTGGAGACCAGACATGCCCTTCGGAGTCGGCATGTCCCGGCTCCTGTCGGTATCCCCTGCCCACAAGCAGCAGCATGTCCCGGGCAAGGTGCTCGGCGGAGCTGCCGCGACCGCATCGCATGCTCTTCCAGTCCCGCCGGGCGATTTCCCTTTCTACCGGTCGCATGGTTCCCACACCTCAGAAGGTGCCGCGATGCCCATCACGGGCGCCCCGGCCAACCGGGGCGAGAGGACTCCTCCGACAGGTGTACCGGGCGGGAACGGAGCGTCCCCGCCCGACGCCACCGCACTCAGTACAGCTTGTTCACCGCGGTCCGCAGGGTGTTCTTCCAAGCGGCCACGGGCGGCTCGCCCCAGTAGCTCGACCAGAGGACCAGCGTGACCGTGTCACCGTCGCGGCCCACACCCCACAGGTAGTTGAAGTCGGGGCGGTCATGGGCGTTGGCGTCGAAGGTGTGCATCCCGTGGAGGGTGGCCCCCTCCTCGACGTCCAACACGCCGTAGTCGTACCCGGTCGCGGTCACACCGGGTTCCTGCGGGCCGTTCGCGCAGTCGGCGTAGCCCTGCCGGGTGGTGTCCGCGAACGCGATGGCCTCGGCCTCCGTGGCGAAGACCACCACCTTCTGCTGGGCGAACGCGGTCTCCGCAGTGGTGAAATCCCGGTGCCAGACGTTCACTTCGGGCCGCTCCTCCGGCCAGCGTGCCAGGCAGTCGTACGCTTGGCCCCAGCCCCGCGAGACGGGGGCGGCACGCCACGACTCGGTTCTGGGCAGGTCGGAGATGTACAGGGTTCCCGGCCTCGGCCGCCATTGGTCGGCACCCGCGGCCGGCCCCGATGCCACGGCGACGGCCAGCAGCGCGGCCCCCACCACGACGCCTCCCCCTCGCATGCGTGTACGTACCCCCATGGTGTTCCCCTTCCCCCTGTGCGCTCGACCGGTGCCCCGTCCTGGTGGGGACGGAGCTCGGTTCCAGCGTGGGGTGCCTCCGTTCCGGCTGCCGGACCTTCGGTCACCATGACCTGATATCCGCCTCCCCTGACCGAAATCGGCGGACACCACGAGGACCGGTCGCACCCTCCGGACGCGGCGTGCGGGCGGGGGCGTCAGTTCTTGTCGTACATGCCCAGCAGGTCCACGATCAGATCGGTCGGCTGCCAGCCCCGGTTCCAGAAGTCGACGACGTCGGTGCCGCCGGTGCTCGCCTGGACGAGGTTCGCGACGGTCGCGTCCTTCGTCCAGTTCAGGACGGACGAGTCCGGCGGGGTCGGCTGGACCGCCTTGCCGGCGATGTAGTCGTCCATGGTGTTGGGGTCAGGAGCGACCGAGAGGTGCCCGCTGCCCTGTGGGTTGGTCACCGTCGTGTTCAGGACGAGGGCCTCGAGCGCCATACCGAACGTCCACAGGGTCTCGTGGTGGTAGGCCTGACCGGCGAGCGGCCAAGAGGAGGTCCGCGAGTCGAACATGCGCCTGGGCTCCACCGGCAGGTAGGCGGCCTTGCCGTCGGCGCTGTAGTAGCCGGTGACGTCCACGATCACGTCGGTCTGGCTCCATGCACCGTTGCGGACGTTGATCCTGCCGTCCGGTCCGACCGGCACGATCACCGCATTGGCGACCGTCTGCCCGGCGGTGAAGTTCACGCTCGACGTGGACGGTGCCTGCTGGCCGCCCGGGAACACGGTCAGGTGGCCGGAGCCCTTCGGGTCGGTCACCGTCACGTTGAGGGCCACGGCCGTGACCCCCTTGGCAGGCAGCCCGCCCTGACCGGCGACCTGGACGCCGAAGGTGCTCTGAGCGGCGACCTGGCCCTTGGCCGTACCCAGTCCCTCCCGGGTGTCGACGAGCCGGGACGGCTTGACGGAGGTGTATCCGCTGGCCGCGGAGCGGGTGAAGTAGCCCGTCACGTCGGCGATCAGGTCCACCGGGCCCGCACTGCGGTTGACCAGCTCGATGCAACCGTCCTCTCCGACCGGCACGATCGCCAGGTTCGGCACGGTCTGTCCCGCCGCGAAGTTGACGTTCGAGGTGGTCGGCTGCTCCTTGCCGGAGGCGTACGCGATGATGTGCCCGCCCGCCGAGGCGTTGGTGGCGGTGAGGTTCAGGGCCACGGCGGTCACCCCGGCCGGGATGCCGGCGCTGCCGGAGACCTTCAACCGGGTCGTGGCGTACGGGCCGACGGGGCGGCCGGCCGAGATGCCGGTGCCGTCGCGCGTGTCGAGCAGCCGGGCGGGCGCGTGCGGGGTGAACTCGGAGCCGTTCACGACGACGTCCTTGGTGGTGGTGGAGGTCACCTTGGTGAACGTGTCGGTCGCCGTGATCGTGATCTTGTGGGAGCCGACCTCGGCGTACTTGTGCTGGAAGTGGACGAACTCGCCGGCCCTGCCGAAGTCCTGGCCGGTGGTGCCGTCACCCCAGTCGAGATCGAACCGGACGAAGCTGTTGGCCAGGTCCGTGCTGACGGAGGTCGCCAGTCCGATGGTGTGCGCGTACGAGGCGGATGTGCCCATCCCCACCTCGAAGTACTCGCTCTGCCGCGTGCGTGCCGACGCGCCGGATTCGGCCGTTGCGCTCGGCGCCCCGGCCTTGACCTTGGCGACCTTCGCGGCGGCGTCCATCGCGGCGGCCTCCTGGGAGGCCTGTTGCGCGGAGGCGTCCTGTGCGGGAGCGTCCGTTGCGGAACCGGCCCTGGAGGCCGGGGGAGTGGCGGTAGCGGCCCGGCCGGGGTCGGCGGACGGACCTGCTGCCTGCGCCGTGGCGGGTACGAAGCCGACGGCTGCCGCGACGAAGGCGGCGGAGATCATGACGCGGTGACGGTACACCGGCCCCCCAGTGCTTGAACTCGTTCAGAAAAGTCTTGATCAGGTTACATGCCCGCAAGTCGGTGCTGGTCGGATATTTCGTCGCCGCGCGGCGTCCGCGCGAGCGCGGCGGCAGTCCGGCCGACGTGCCGGCAGGCCGGTTCCGGCCCCGCCCCGCAGTCGGCCGGCTGCCGTCTCGGCCCCTCTCAGACCGTGGTGGGCGCTGCGGCCTCGGGAGACTTCGAGGGCTCGGGGGTGCCGGCGGGGGCCGCGGCCCCGGTTTCGGAGTCGGGGTGGGGGATGCGGTGCAGCCCCCCGCGGTCGTAGAGGCGGGTGACGGCGAAGCCGAAGGCCAGCGAGGCGACCAGGGCGACACCCATCGCGGCCCATGCCCGGGCCAGGCCCGCGTCGGCCTGGGCCCCGTAGTAGAGCAGGGAGCGCAGCCCCTCCGTGACCTGGCGCAGCGGCTCGAACGCGGCGAGGATGCGGAAGAACCCGGGCAGCGCCTGGACGGGCACGGTGGCGCCGGAGGAGGGGACGGCCATCGCGACGAAGACGATGGTGGCCAGCAGCATGCCGGGGGTGCCGAAGGCGGCGAACAGGGTCAGGCTGCCGATGCCGACGACCGCGATCGTGGCGACCGAGTAGAGCCAGAGCAGGCCGAGGTGGGAGGCGTCCATGTCGAGGATGCCGACCGTGGCGACCTCGACCAGGGTGCCCATGACCAGTGACAGGCTGAGCATGAGCGCCATGCCGATGGCCAGGGTGCGGACGCGGCTGGTGTGCTGAACGGGTTCGCGCTTGCGGAAGGGGCCGAAATCGGTGTGCAGGTAGCCGAGCGCGGTGTCGACCTGGGAGTTGACCACGTTGGCGCCGAGCATGCCGCAGACGACCAGGACCAGTGCGTAGTAGAAGGCGCTCAGGCCCATGGCGCTGCGCGAGCCGACGGGGTGGCCGTCGGTGACGTTCACGGTCACCGGGTCGGCCAGCTTGAGCTGGGCGGCCGTCGGGATCGGGGTCTTCTGGGCGGCGGCCTGCTTGAGGAGTTCCTGGCCGAGCTGGGCGGAGGCGGCGTGGGCCGCCTTCTGGGCGGCCTGTGAGGACATGGAGGAACCGATGCTGCCGGCGGCCTGGTTGGTCAGCACGGTGAGGGTCGGCGGGGCGGCCTTGCCCTGGGGTGCGGGCTGCGGGGCGGTGAGCCCGGTCACCGTGGCGGAGAAGTCCTCGGGTATGACGAGGGCGCCGAAGACCTTGCCGCTGCCCAGCCGCTTGTCGGCCTCCTTGCGGCTCACGACCTGCCAGTCGATGCCCTTGTCGCCCTTGGCGGCCTTCTGGACGCCCGAGACGACCTGCTCGCCCAGGTTGACGCGGCGGCCGCCCGCGTCGGCGCCGCTGTCGCTGTTGACCAGGGCCACGGGCAGGTCGCGCAGGTTGCCCCTGGGGTCGACGTTGCCCCCGACGTAGAGCAGGGCGAACAGCATCGAGACCACTGCGGCGATGAGTCCCGTTCCGATCCACAGCTGGGGTCGGCGGAGCACGGATCGGGGCGTGGGGTGAGGCATCGATTCTCCGGTGCGGCTGTGGCTGCGTTCCTGGACTGGATCCTTCTGGATACTTAAGGTATCCAGCTACTGGATAGTGGCAGTATCTTGTTGTGGTGTCCAATCGCCGATGACTGATAGCGGACCGCATGACCAGCAGGGAAGCCGTATGAAGATCTCGGAGCTCAGCCGGCGGACCGGCGTGCCGGTCGCCAGCATCAAGTACTTCCTGCGGCAGGGGCTGCTGCCCGCGGGTCGGGCGACCGCGGCGACCCTGGCCGAGTACGGGGAGGAGCACGCGCAGCGGCTGCGGCTGATCAAGGCGCTGACGACGCTCGGCGGCCTGTCCATCGCCGCCACCCGGGACGTGCTCGGGGCCGTCGACCAGGCCCACAGCTCCGAGGGGGCCCTCGGAGCGGTCAGCTACGCCCTTCCGGTGCCGGTGGCGGCCCAGCGTGCCGCAGGGCACGAGGAGGAAGCCGAGGCCGACGCGACCGCCGGGGCCGAGGTGGCGGAGCTCCTCGCGGCCCTGGGCTGGCAGGCGCCCGGCACGTCGCCGCATGTGAAGGGGCTGACGGCGGCGCTGAAGGAGCTGCGGCGGCTGGACGCTCAGTACGCCCCGGGCGAGCTCGCCGCCTACGCGAGGCTGGCCGAGTCGGTGGCCGGGCTGGACCTGGAGCGCGCGGCCGGCCTCGACGACCCGGTGGCTCTGGCCGAGCGGGCGGTCATCGTCTTCGCGATCTGCGCCCCGGTCTTCGAGCTGCTGCGACGTCTTGCCCAGGAGGACCAGGTCCGGCGCCGGGTCGCGGGCGAGCGCGCTGCGCCCGCAACGCCCCGGTAGCGCTCGTACGGAGGCGGGACCCTGCCGGACCCTGCGGGGCCCGACAGCGGCTGACCCGGCCGTGACACCGTTCCGGGGAGCTGCGGCACCGCCTCAGTCCATGCGGCCGAGCCCTCTTCCACAGGGGCCTGTGCCTCGGGCCTCCGCGCGCGGGGGCGAGGCGGAGGCCCGGCCGGCGCGGCGCCGAAGCGCGTCACCGGCCGGGGCCGAACAGCGGCAGTCTCAGGAGGACTGCTCGGTCAGGATCGCCGGGTCCGACAGGCCGGCCGCACCCGTCTCGACCTTGCCCGCGAAGCGGCGCAGGAACTGCGGTGCTTCGGATGCGGTGACCGTCACGTCGTACCAGCGCTTCGTGCTCCGCAGCGGGACGCTGTACGTGACGGTGGCGCCCTTGGCGACGGTGAGGCGCTTGGGGCCTCCGCCGTACGCGTTGGTGACCGTGAGCGTCGCGGTCGACGCGCCGGCGTTGGTGAGGGTGAGGTCGAGGTTGCCCGTGGCGGCGTTGTGGCGGGCGACGACCTCGGGGCCGGCGGTGGTGCCGGGGTTGCGGAAGCCGCGCAGGAAGCCGTTGGGGCCGTGCACGGTCAGGTCGGTGACCCCGGCCGAGTAGCGGGTGTTCCAGGTGTCCGAGATCGTCGTGCCGGCCCCGGTGGTGTAAGTCCACGGGGCGTCGGTGCGGTTGGCGGAGGTGACGTAGAACTGCGCACCGAGGTCCGGGCCGCCGCTGAACGTCAGCCGGAACTTGCCCTCCCCGACGAGCGCCGTGCCGTCCACGTACGGGGCGTACTTCAGCGCACGCGTGGGCCGCATTCCCTTCTCCTGGCGCGGCATGGAGCCGACGGCCGGGGCGGGAGCCTTGAAATCGGGATGCCGGTCACGGTCCTGCGGCTCCCAGGCGCCGGTGTCGGGCAGCCGGACGGCGCCGGTGTCCTTGCGGGCGAAGTCGAAAGCGGAGGTGAGGTCGCCGCAGACGGCGCGGCGCCACGGCGAGATGTTGGGCTCGCGCACCCCGAACCGCTGCTCCATGAACCGGATCACCGAGGTGTGGTCGAAGGTCTCGGAGCAGGAGTAGCCGCCGGTGCTCCACGGCGAGACCACCAGCATCGGTACGCGCGGGCCGAGACCGTACGGGCCGGCGACGTAGCCGGGCTTGCCGGGGAAGACGTCGAGGGCGGTCGGTGTGGTCGACAGGCCCTGCGCGGCACTGGCGGGCGCGTACGGCGGGACGACGTGGTCGAAGAAGCCGTCGTTCTCGTCGTAGGTGATGAACAGCGCGGTACGGGCCCACACGTCGGGGTTGGAGGTGAGCGCGTCCAGGACCTGCGCTATGTACCAGGCGCCGTAGTTGGAGGGCCAGTTCGAGTGCTCGCTGAAGGCCTCGGGCGCGGCGATCCAGGAGACCTGGGGCAGGGTACCGGCGGCGACGTCGGCGCGGAGCCGGTCGAAGTAGCCCTCGCCGGCCTTGGCGTCGGTGCCGGTCCGGGCCTTGTCGTACAGCGGGTTGCCGGGCTGGGCGTCCCGGTAGTTGTTGAAGTACAGCAGCGAGTTGTCGCCGTAGTTGCCGCGGTAGGCGTCGTTGATCCAGCCCCAGGAACCGGCGGCGTCGAGGCCGTCGCCGATGTCCTGGTAGACCTTCCAGGAGATGCCCGCCGCCTCCAGGCGCTCGGGGTAGGTGGTCCAGCCGTAGCCGGCCTCGGCGTTGTTGAGGACCGGACCGCCGCCCGTGCCGTCGTTGCCGGTGTGGCCCGACCAGAGGTAGTAGCGGTTGGGGTCGGTCGAGCCGATGAACGAGCAGTGGTAGGCGTCGCAGATGGTGAACGCGTCCGCGAGGGCGTAGTGGAACGGGATGTCGTCGCGCGTCAGGTACGCCATGGTGGTGGCCGTCTTCGCGGGCACCCAATTGTCGTACTTGCCGTTGTTGAAGGCGCTCTGTCCGCCGGCCCAGTCGTGGTTGAGGCCCTGCAGGAACTCCATGCCGAGGTCGTCGGACGGCGGCCGGAACGGCAGGGTCTCCTTCGTGCCGTCGGACTGGTGCCACACGGACTTGCCGCCGGGCAGCGTCACCGGACGAGGGTCACCGAAGCCGCGGACGCCGCGCAGCGCCCCGAAGTAGTGGTCGAAGGACCGGTTCTCCTGCATGAGCACCACGACGTGTTCGACGTCGGCGATGCTGCCGGTGGTCCCCTGCGCGGGGATCGCGGCGGCGCGCGCGATGCTCTCGTTGAGCATGGTCAGGGCGGCGGCGCCACCGGTGAGCTGCAGGAAGCGGCGGCGGTTGAGTTCTGCCATGGCGGGAACGACCTCTGCGGTTGAGGGGTGCTGTGCGTCCCCAGGACAGCGTGCCCGGGGTACCGGAGAGGGAGCCTGGCGTGACGGGAGTGGATACGCCAGGCGAACGGCAGTCGGATTCCGTCGGAGTTCGGCCATGTCGGGCCGATGCGGGAGTGCGGGCCGGGCCGGGCCCCAGCCACGGTCCGAAACTGACGGGCAGTCACACGGTCGGCCCTCATCGGACGCGGGGCCCCGAACTGCCGGGAGCCCCGGGAAAGCACGTGAGCCGGTGACGTCCCCCCGGTTATCCTGCCTCGTCCCGAACAGGCCTGGGAGGTCCCGCACCATGAGCAGCACCACGTCGTTTCCCGAACGCATCGAACTCTCCGGCGAGGGGCTCGTTCTGCGCGACTGGACGGAGGCGGACCTGGCCGCGATGCCGGAGCTGTTCGACCACCCCGACATCGCGTACTGGACGCCGATCGTCTCGCCCTTCGACGAAGAGGCCGCCCGCAAGCGGCTGCACCGGGACCGGCAGCTGCGGAAGGACGGCACGGCCATCCTGCTCGCCATCACCGTCGACGGCGGCGCCCCGCTCGGCGAGGTCATGCTGCGGCGCGCTCCCGAGGGCACCGAGATCGGCTACGCGGTCGGCCCGGCCCACCGCGGCCGGGGCCTGGCCGTGCGGGCGGTCCGGGTAATGGCCGCCTACGCCTTCGAGCAGTTGGGCACGGACCAGGTGGTCCTGGAGCTGGAGGCGGAGAACGCGGCCAGCGTCGCCGTGGCGACCAGGGCGGGCTTCAGACTGCTCGACGTCCCGCTGATCACGGGCGAGGAGAAGGGCCGGCCCTTCGCCCTGCAGACCTGGGGCCTGGACCGCCCCTGAGGCTCGGCCGCTCACCGCCGGGACGGGTGGCGGACGCGCCGTCGCCGCTGTCCGGCATCCGGCCCCGGAAGACGCCCCTGAGCCGGGGCACCGCCCGGGGCGGGGTCTCCTGCGTGCCCCGGCGCGCCCACCGCACCTCGCCGAACCGGAGCACCGGGGCCCTGCACGGGACCCCGCTGCCCGCCGCACCGTCCCGTGCGGGAACCCGCCTGTACACGGGGCGCACGGCACGCGGCGTCCCGGCGCGAACCCGGACGATCGAACATACGATGGACGGGAACCGGCGGGGTCGGCCCCCCGTGCCGCCCGCCCAGACCGCTCGGGGTGGAGACGCATGGCACAGGCCGCCGACACCGCGCGCACGGTCATCCTGACCGTGGACGACGACCCGGGAGTCTCCCGCGCCATCGCCCGTGACCTGCGCCGCCGCTACGGCGCCGGGTACCGGATCGTACGCGCCGAGTCGGGCGAGTCCGCGCTGGAGGCGCTGCGCGAGCTGAAACTGCGCGGCGACCTGGTGGCGGTGATCCTGGCCGACTACCGGATGCCGCAGATGAACGGCATCGAGTTCCTCGAACAGGCCCTGAACGTGTACCCGGGCGCGCGGCGCGTCCTGCTGACCGCCTACGCCGACACCAACGCGGCGATCGACGCGATCAACGTCGTCGACCTCGACCACTACCTGCTCAAGCCGTGGGACCCCCCGGAGGAGAAGCTCTACCCGGTCCTGGACGACCTGCTGGCGGCCTGGCGCGCCAGCGACTACCGGCCGGTTCCGGCCACCAAGGTGGTCGGCCACCGCTGGTCGGCGCGCTCCTCGGCCGTGCGGGAGTTCCTCGCCCGCAACCAGGTGCCCTACCGCTGGTACTCCTCCGACGAGCCCGAGGGACGGCGCCTGCTGGAGGCCGCCGGGGCCGACGGAGAGCGCCTGCCCCTGGTGATCACCCCGGAAGGCACCCCACTGATCGAGCCGGAGGCGCCCGAACTGGCCGCCCACGTGGGGCTCGCGACGACGCCGACCGCCGACTTCTACGACCTCGTCGTGATCGGCGGCGGCCCCGCCGGGCTCGGCGCGGCCGTGTACGGGGCCTCCGAGGGACTGCGGACGGTACTGGTCGAGCGGTCGGCGACCGGCGGGCAGGCCGGGCAGAGCTCCCGCATCGAGAACTACCTCGGCTTCCCGGACGGGGTGTCCGGCGCGCAGCTCACCGAACGCGCCCGCCGCCAGGCCGGCCGGTTCGGCGCAGAGATCCTCACCGCGCGCGAGGTCACGGGGCTGGAGACCAGCGGCCCGGCACGCGTCGTCCGTTTCTCCGACGGCTCGGCGGTCGCCGCGCACAGCGTCATCCTGGCGACCGGAGTGTCGTACCGGCAGCTCCAGGCACCGGGCTGCGCCGAACTGAGCGGCTGCGGGGTGTACTACGGCTCCTCGCTCACCGAGGCGGCCTCCTGCCAGGGTCAGGACGTGTACATCGTGGGCGGCGCCAACTCCGCCGGGCAGGCGGCGATGTACCTGGCGCGCGGTGCGAAGTCGGTGACCCTCCTGGTACGCGGGGAGTCGCTGAAGGCGTCGATGTCCCACTACCTGGTCCAGCAGATCGAGGAGGCGCCGAACATCACGGTGCGGCCCCGGACCGTCGTTGGGGAGGCGCACGGCGAGGGGCACCTGCAACGGCTGACGCTCCGGGACGAGGAGAGCGGCGCGACCGAACTCGTCGACGCCCAGTGGATGTTCGTGTTCATCGGCGCGGCCCCGCTGACCGACTGGCTGGACGGTACGGTGCTGCGCGACGAGCACGGCTTCATCCTGGCCGGGCCGGACCTCACGCCGGACGGCCGGCCACCGGCCGAGTGGGAACTGGACCGGCCGCCCTACCACCTGGAGACCAACATCCCCGGCGTGTTCGTGGCGGGTGACGCGCGCGCCCAGTCCGCGAAGCGCGTCGCGTCCGCCGTCGGAGAGGGAGCCATGGCCGTGATGCTCGTCCACCGCTACCTGGAGCAGTCATGAGCGGCCAGGTCATGCCCTGCAGCCCCCAGGAGATCGCCTCGCTGTTCCTGTTCGAGAAGCTCTCCCCGGAACAGCTCGGGCGGCTGTGCTCCGAGGGGCGGGTGGAGCGGTTCGAAGCCGGCCCGGTGTACACCGAAGGCGACCCGGCCACCTGCTTCTACGTGATGATCGAGGGCACCGTCGTGCTGTACCGCCGGGTCGGCGGCGACGACGTGGAGGTGAGCCGGACCTCGCAGCGAGGCGTGTACGCCGGGGCCATGCAGGCCTACCTCGGCGAACGGGTGCCGCAGACGTACAACAACTCGATGCGGGTGACCGAGCCGACCCGGTTCTTCGTGCTGCCCGCCCAGTCGTTCGCGGACATCATGCAGGAATGGTTCCCGATGGCCGCGCACCTCCTGGAGGGGCTGTTCTTCGGCTCGAAGAACACCCAGCGGGCCGTAGGACAGCGCGAACGGCTGCTGGCCCTCGGATCGCTGTCCGCGGGGCTCACCCACGAGCTCAACAACCCGGCCGCGGCAGCCGTCCGAGCCACCGCCACGCTGCGGGAGCGGGTCGGCAAGATGCGGCACAAGCTGGCCGTCATCGCCCAGGGCGACTACTCCCGCGAGGCGATCGCCGACCTCATCGAAATACAGGAGCGCACCGTCGAACGCGTCGCGAAGGCAGTGGCGTTGAGCCCGATGGAGGCGTCCGACCGGGAGGACGAGCTCGCCGACTGGCTCGACGGCCACGGCCTCGCGGAGGGCTGGCGGATCGCCCCGACCTTCGTACAGGCCGGGCTGGACACGGAGTGGCTGGAGCAGGTCGCCGCGACCGTGGCCGAGGACATCCTGCCGTCGGCCATCGGCTGGCTCAACTACACGGTCGAGACCGAGCTGCTGATGGACGAGATCGACGACTCCACCACCCGCATCTCCCACCTCGTGGACGCGGCCAAGCAGTACTCGCAGCTCGACCGTGCCCCGCACCGGGTCGTCGACGTCCACGAACTCCTCGACAGCACCCTTCTGATGCTGTCCGGCAAGATCGGTCCCCGGATCCGCGTGGTCAAGGAGTACGACCGCTCCGTGCCGGACGTGCCCGCCTACCCGGCGGAGCTCAACCAGGTGTGGACCAACCTCATCGACAACGCCGTCTTCGCCATCTCCGGCACGGGCGGGGACGGCACCCTGACGGTCCGCACGGCACGGGAGGGAGACCGCCTGCTGGTGGAGTTCCGCGACACCGGCCCCGGCGTCCCGGCGGACATCCGCAGCCGGATCTTCGACCCCTTCTTCACCACCAAGCCGGTCGGCGAGGGCACCGGCCTCGGCCTGGACATCTCCTGGCGGATCGTCGTCAACAAGCACCACGGCAGCCTCCAGGTCGAATCCGCACCGGGCGACACCCGCTTCCAGGTGCTGCTGCCCCTGACCGCCCCCGACACCGAGAGCGCCGAGGAGCCCGTATGACGGACATCGACGGAATCGACCCGGGCGTCCCGCCCGCCGGCACCGGCTGCGCCGCATGTGACGCGGTCGGCGGCTGGTGGTTCCACCTGCGCCGCTGCGCCCAGTGCGGGCACATCGGCTGCTGCGACTCCTCCCCGGCCCAGCACGCCACCGGCCACTGGAAGTCCACGGGCCACCCACTGGTACAGAGCTTCGAGCCGGGCGAGGACTGGTTCTGGGACTACGACAGCGACGAACTGTACGAGTCCGGCCCCGAACTCACCCCGCCGGCCAGCCACCCCGCGAACCAGCCGGCGCCGGGCCCGGCCGACCGGGTCCCCGAGGACTGGACGCGCCTGCTCCACCCCTGACGGCGAAGTCCCACGCGCCTGCTCGCGTCCGGCGGCATCAACCGCTGAGCCGAGTTCCCTGATCCTCCTCCGTGGCGACGACGCCGGCGGAGAGGAGCGTCGCGGCGGCGAGGCTGCCCCAGAGGGCGGCCGAGCCATGGGGAGCGAGGGCGGTGATGACCGCCGGGGAGACGGCGAGGCCGAAGCCCGTGGAGAGCTCGAAGCGGGCGAGGGTGCGTCCCAGGACGTGCGCCGGGGCGAGGACGGTGACGAGCGCGGTGGCACTGCCGGCATAGATGATCTCGCCGATGGTGCAGACCACGGACACCGCGGCGACGGCCGGGGCACCCCAGCCGTGACCCAGTGAGGTGGCCGCGAGGAATCCGAGGTAGGACGCGGTGAGTACCACGCCGGCGAGCGCCAGCACGGTCCGCCGCGAGAAGCGGGACATCAGGACGGTGACCGGAACCTGCAGGGCGACCACCAGCACCGTGTTGGCCACGAAGACGGCCGCGGACCACACGGGGGACGCGTGCAACTGTGTCACCAGGATCAGGGGGAGAGCGATCTCGGGGACGTTGAGGCAGAAGACGTAGACCACGTTGGCGGCCAGCAGCCCGCGCATCCGGGGTGCGGGCCCCTCCTCCCCGCCCCCGGCCGGCACAGCGGCCGGACGAGCGCGTACGCGGACCGACCACGCCAGGGCCGCCGCAGTGAGATAGGCGAGCCCGGTGACGGCCGCCAGCGCCTGCAACGCCGTCGTGCCGCCCGTCAGGCACGCGGTGGCGATCAGCGCGCCCACGCCCAGGCCGGCGTTGCGCAGGGCGCGGGCTCCCGCGAGAGCGGTGTCGCGGTCCCGGCCGTGGGCGACCGTGGCCACCAGAGCCGCGTGGGCGGCCGGCCACGCCTGGTTGCCGACGCCGAGGAAGAGCGCCGCCGTCGCGAACAGCCAGACGTGCCCCGCCGGCGTGGCCAGCAGCAGCGCCACGCCGAGCACCCGCACCAGCATCGACGCCGCCACGACCGTGCTGCGTGCGCCCCGGTCCAGCCACCGGCCCACCGCGGGCATGCAGACCAGACCCACGACGATGCCGACCGTCATGGCGATGCCGGTGGCCGACGCGGACAGCCTCAGCACCATCACCCCGTAGAGCAGCAGGAACGGCCGCAGCAGGCCGGTGCCGAGCGCGTCCACGGCCAGGGCGACGGCATAGCGGGGGCCTCCGGAGGCCCGGACGAGGGCGCGGGGCTTGATCTTGGTGGTGGTAGCCATGGCGTCAACGCTGCGTTCGGCCGCCGGGCCGGCCGCGTCGGTTGACGGACACCGTCAACCGACGCCGTCGCCCGCCGTCCGGTCGGTGATGATGAGGGGGTGACGTTGAGGATCGACATCGGCTGCCTGCCGTCCGGGCGCGTGCGGTTCGCCGCCTCCCCGCTGGCCGAGCTGACCGCGATGCTGCACGTGCTGGCCGAACCCGGGCATCATCCGCAGCTCGCCGGCTGGGCAGGGGACGTCCGCGCAGGGCTGCGGCCGGAGCTGGCCGAGCGGTTGCGGGAGGCGGAGTTCCTCTGGCGTTCCTCCCAGGCCGACTTCCTGATCCCCGCCCGGCCCCGGCCCACCCTCGCCGAGGAGTTGGACGACGTGGACCGGATCGACGACGAAACGTACGTGACCGCCGCGCTCGTCACCACGTGCGGCGGCAACCGGGTCCACTTCGCCGCGCCGTCGCCGCTCTCCGACGCGACCGCGCGCGAGCGGGCCCTGGACCTGGCCCAGGCCCGCGGCGCCCGGCAAGAGGCCTTCGCGGAACGGCTGCTCGCGGACCCGGCCGCCGCCCGGGCCCGGGTGCGCCACACCCTCGAACAGTGCGCCGAGGCCTTCTTCGACGCAGCCTGGACGGGCGTCGCCGTGCAGCTCGCCGCCGACCTGCGCCTGAAGAACGACCTGCTCAAGCGCCAGGGCATCGGGGCGGCACTCGCATCGGTCTCCGGCGCCGTCACCCTGGCACCGGCCAGCGACTTCATCATCGTGGACAAACTGCAGGACAAGTCGACCGCCGCCCGTGGCACCGGGGTCACCTTCATTCCCAGTGTCTTCGGCCGCCCGCACCTGGTGGCGGTCCACGCGCCCGGGTGGCAGCCGGTGGTGCAGTACCCCGTGGCCGAGCCGAGTCCTTCAGAGCCGGTATCCCTGGAAACGGTCACGCTACGGCTGGAGGCACTCGCCCACCCGGTACGCCTGCGGCTGCTGCGCACCCTGGCCCGCGGCCCGCACACCAACGGTGAGCTGGCCCACGCCTGGGAACTCTCACCCCCGGAGGTTTCCCGCCACCTCGCCGTCCTGCGCCGCGCGGGCCTGCTCACGGCCCGGCGGCACGGCCGCTACGTCCGTTACACCCTCGACCTGCCCGGTCTGACGGCGCTGGGCGCCGACCTGCTGGCGGCCGTACTGCGCTGAGCGGCTCCGGCCCGCCGGAACGCGGAGCGTGGTGCGGAGCGCACCGCGACGGGCGAGCTCCGCACCCCCTCATGTCATCGGTCTTGCGAGAGCTCGTACAGCTCGCGGAAGCGGCCCCCCTTCAGGGTGACGAGCTGGTCGAAGGAGCCCTGCTCCACGATGCGGCCGCCGTCCAGGACGATGATGCGATCGGCGAGGCGACAGTTCTCCGTCCGGTGCGTGACGATCACCGTGATCCGGTCCTCCTTCATGCGCCGCAGGCCGGAGAAGACCATGTGTTCCCCGCGCGGGTCCATGGCGCTCGTCGGCTCGTCCATGACCAGCAGGCCCGGCTTGCGGTGGAAGGCGCGACCGCAGGCGATGCGCTGCCACTGTCCGCCGGAGGGTTCGTGCCCGCCCCAGACCGAGCGGGCCAGGAGCGTGTCCAGGCCGTCGGGGAACTCCTCGACGGTCGTCCGCATGCCGACGGCGTCCAGAGCCTCCCACACGGCCGCTTCGCCGCGCGGGTCCGGCTGGCCGAGGGTGATGTTCTCCCGGGCGGAGAACGGCCAGTACCCGTACGACTGGGTGACGAGGCCGACATGGGCCCAGGCGGAGCGCTGATCGGCGTCCGAGGTCGGGACGCCGTCCCAGGAGACCGTGCCGGCCGTCGGGGCGGTCAGCGAGGTCAGCAGCCGGATCAGCGTGGACTTTCCGGCGCCGTTCTCCCCGATGACGGCGACCACCTCACCCCTGGCGAGGGTGAGGGAGACCGGTCCGAGGGCCGGGGTGTCCTTGCCCGGGTAGGTGTAGGCGGCTTCCTCCAGCCGGATCTTTTCCGGAGCGCTCTCCATCACGTGCGGGCCGCGAGGGCCGGACTTCTCGGCGGCCTCCTCGACGAAGGCGGTGTAGTCGCCGAGGTAGAGGGCGTGCTGGAACATGGCCGCCCCGTAGACGACGAGCTGCGACAGCGCGGCGGTGGAGGTGCGCATGGCGACGATGGCCGTGCCGGCCGCGGCGATGGCCATGTAGCCGCCGATGACGAGTCCGGCGAGCGCCCCGTACGTCGCGACGACGAAGACCCCGGACGCGGTGGCGGCGATCAGGTACACGGTGAGGTAGCGGGGCGCGGAGCTGACCATCTTGGAGTCGATGCGCTCGCAGACGGCCGCGTACCAGTGGTGGGCGTAGGGCCGCATGCTGTTGCCGCGCAGCTCATCGGCGAGCTTCGGGGTGGTCAGGTGCCAGCGCATCATGTGCTTGATGTTGCGGGCGGCGATCGTCTGGTTGTGGAGGCGGTAGTCGAGGCGGGCCGCGTACACGGAGCCGAGGCCGCGGGGGACCACCGACAGCAGGAGCAGCGGCAGGAGTACGGGGTGCACGACGGCGAGGACGGACGCGACCGCGACCATGTCGATCATTCCGCCGGTGAAGCCCAGGGCGTCCTGCAGGAGCATGGCGGAGCGGGCGGAGCCGGTCTCGGCGGCCTCCGAGCGTTCGGTGAAGTCGGGGGCGTCGTAGGCGGCGAGTTCCACGTCCATGTGGGCGTCGACCATCGCGAGGTCGGCGAGGGTGGCCATGCCGGGATTGAGGCGTCGGGCCGCGCTGCCGGAGCCGATGGAGGCCAGCGCGCCGAGGGCGGTCATCGCGGCGGCGATGGCCAGGGGCCAGGCGGCGGCCGAGACGCGTTCCTGGACGCCGTCCCCGGTCAGGAGCGGGACCATCGCCTGGGAGATCGCCGCGAGCGCTGCCGCCGTGCAGATCCCGCCGAGGATCTGGGCGGCGACGAGCACGTGGAAGGCGGTGCGGTTGACGGCGAGGGCGAGCCGCGCGGTCTGCTTGAGGGCGGCGGGAACACGACGGGCCATGTGCCCGAGCGACAGCGCCTCCATGGTCTCGTTGTGCTGGCCCCAGCTGTACGTGAACTCCGGAGGGGTTGGCGGTGCGACGGGTTTCTGCTTCTCGGTCTGCTGCGCGGACATGCGGCGTCTCCTTCAACTGGGTTGTCGTGGAGGCCAGTTCGTCCGGACCCGCGCATGGCGGCGAAGCCCGGGTCCGCAGGGTGCGGAGGGGCGTTGCGGGGTCGTCGGAACTGGGGGGAGTGAGTAGAGCGCAGGCCGGGGGCAGGAGCAGCGGGTTCTGGCCGACCTCGCGGGGGCGGCCCCCTTGGCGTGGCCGCTGATCGTGTCCGGCTGCCGTCAGGCTCCCGGGCCGGCCGGTGGGGCAGGTTGGCCGAAACCGGCCGGTGCGGGGGTCAGGTGCTCGGAAACCGCTTGCGGCCCTCGGTAGGGGCTCCGGTCGCTCGTCGGTGCGCCGGGTCGCGGGTGCGACCACACGGCGCGGTAGGGGTGTTCGCGGTCCCGAGGGCTGGAGCTCGGGCCCCGCCGGCGCATACCCGGACGGGGGCCGGGCGTCGGGCGTAGCCCTGGCGGCTGGTCCTGACGGCTGGCTCTGGCGGTTGCCGGGACCAGCCTCATCGACGACAAGCGGCTGTTCGAGCCGGATGCCCGGGCCGTGCTGCCGTCAGCTCGTACCGCCCGCCGCCCGCCGCCCGCCGCCCGCCGCCCGCCGCCCGCCGCCCGCCGCACGGCCGCCCGCCTGGCTCGCGGCTCGTGCTTCCCGGGTCGGTCGCCGTCCCTGTCCGGGACACGCACGGCGACGGCCGATCGGACGGTCCAGCGGCCTCCGGCTCGGCCGGCCTCACCGGGGCGTCGCCCGTGGCGCTCAGTCCCTTTGCCGCGGCAGCGTGGTGCCTTCCGCGTTCAGGACCAGCCGGTGCAGTTCAGCGGCTGAGGCGGGCGCGAGCCGGTAGATGCCCTGGAGGCTGACCGAGCGGATCAGTCTGCCTTCCTCGACGTACTTCAGGGTCCGCTCACCACGGCGCGAGGTGTAGGTCAACCGCTCCAGAAGATCCGGTGGCACGGTCGTGCCGAACGAGAGGGGCGAGCCCGGCGGGCCGGTCACCACCTCCCTGACACAGCCGGCCTTCAACGGCCGCCAGTCCAGGAGCTTTGCGTAGTCGTCATCGTGGAGCACCGAACCCGCGTCCTCGTAGGGGATGATCCGGGACACCTCCATCGCGCCCAGCACGTGCAGCCGGGTGCGCAGGACCCGCACGGGGTAGATCCGATCGCCGGGCCGCACGCCGGCTCGCTGGAAACTCGGCAGCGACTGGTGCGGTCCACCGAACAGCATGGTCAGCCGCTGGCCACCGTAACCGGCCCGCTCTAGCCAACGGCACAGATCGTTGGTCCACAGCGTCGTGTACGAGTTCGACATTTCGTGATCGTATCCGCGCCCGCTGACAGGCCCTCCTGGTGGCCACCCGAGCCGGCGGTGAGCCTGTGGATCGCCGTGAGTCGGAACGTACTTCGCCTCCGCCGCCCGACGACATCGCTCAGGTCCAGGACATCCTCGACGACCTCAACCGGCCCCACCCTGCCCCACCCGGCCGGCCTACGAGGCCGGGCACCGCGCGGCCACGGCGGACCGGGGTGCGATGCGCATCCGCAGGCCGTCCCACAGCACGGTCTCCGCGGGCAGGATCAGCAGCCCCGCCTCCCCGTCCGCCCAGTCCGCTTCGATCCGCCGTACCTGGACGGCGGTGCCGCCCGCGCCGGCCATGAAGACCGTCGGGTCGACCTCCCAGCCGTGCTCGGCGAGCCACGCCTCCAGCCGCGTCATGTCCGACGGTGTCGCCCCGCGCGGCCACTCGTACAGGCTCTCGCTGTCCATGTCCGTCCCCCCGGTGTAGTCGGATTGCCCGACGCGCCACCGATCCTGCCACCCGGCACCGACAGACGCCGTGCAATTTCGGTGCGTCCGTCCCCGCGCACCGAGTCGTCCGTCAGCGCGCGTGGCAGGGGCTCGCGAGCCCGCTGACGGACGGGCACGGGGTCTCGGCGAACGCACGCCAGGCGTTCGCGACGCCGCGCAGTTCGGCGGACCTCGTACCGCGGGTTTCGGGGCGGCCTGGCCCGCAGTCGGTGAGTCAGTACCTCGGAACCGGCCGACGGCCGATCCGGAGCCGGATGCGGCGCATGGGTACGCGTACTCATGCGCACTGGCATCGTGCTGCTCCTGGTCGAGGTCGTCGTATACCTGGGAAAGGGCTTCGGCGACGGCTCCCATTGCCTGACCACCGGCCGTCCCCCGTGTAAGAGTCCTTTTCATGGACCGCCCCACTGCCCAGCCGGTCACCGAGTGGCGTGGCCCGTACATCCGTTACGTCGCCGGCCGCGGCGTGTCAACAGCGGGTACCAGCCTGGTCAACGTGGTCATGGCCTTTGCCGTTCTGCGGGTGGGCGGTGACGGCTTCGCCGCCGGTTTCGTGCTGGCTTGCTCTGTTCTGACGCAGACGGTCCTTCTTCCCGTGGGCGGGGTGCTGGCCGACCGCATCCCGCGCAAGATCCTCGCCGTGGCCGGGAACACGGTCCTCGCGGCGGTGCAGGGGGTCATGGGCGCTTTCCTGATCACGTCTCCCGAACGAACAGCCGTCTGGATGTTCGCCGTCGCCTCGGCCATGACGGGAGCCGCGACCGCAGCCGTGCAGCCGGCCTTCCAGGGGCTCATCGTCCAGTTGGTCCCGGCCACGGCGCTGCAGCGGGCCAATGCCTCGCTGCGTCTGGTCCTCAACCTCGCCCGTATCGCGGTGCCCGGTCTGGGGTCACTGTTGGGAGCGGAGTTCGGCTTCGGACAGGTCCTCGTGGCAGCTGGTGCGTCGTTCGCCATGTGTGCAGTGATTCTGCTGGGGCTCCAGGTGGGCATGCCGGCCCGCGAGAGCAAGAGCAGCTCCCTGCTGAGCGGAGGGCGTGAGGGCTGGCAGGCCTTCCGCAGCCGCCCCTGGATGTGGGGCTACGCCCTGTCGGGCACCATCGCCGTCCCCCTGTGGCTGGCCGGCTACCAGCTGCTGGGGCCCCTGGTCCTGTCCGGACGACAGGGAGGGGCCGCCTACTGGGGCTGGGCTGTTTCCGCCTTCTCGGCAGGCATGGTGCTCGGGTCGGTCGTCGCGATGCGGTGGAGTCCGCGGCGGCTGATGCTCGCCTGCGTCCTGGTGCAACTGGTGTGGCCTCTGCCGCTGGCCGTGCTGGCGAGCACCCCCCACCTTCCCCTGCTCCTCGGGTTCATGCTGGTCAGCGGCATGAGCCTGGAACTTGCCGTCGTCTTCTTCGAGACGGCCAAGCAGCAGCAGGTTCCCGAGCACCTCATCGGCCGGGTGACTTCCTTGATCATGCTCGGCGAGAGCGCCCTCGTACCGCTCGGCTACGTCCTGGCCGGCACCGTGGCGGATCGCCTCGGGGCGTTCCGGGTCATGTTGATCTGCTGCCTCGGCATCCTCGCATCCAACACCGCCCTGCTCCTGGTCCCCAGCCTCCGGAGGCTGACCGCCATCCCCCAGGACGACAAACAGCGCCACCCCCAGGGGCAGCCCGCCGACGCGTGACCCTGTCAGGCCCCCGTGCGCTGCGCCACCGATGCCTGGCGGACGTGCCGCCTTCCTCCGGCACGGCGGACCGGCGGAGGCTCGGCGGTCACGACGACTCCATCCCCGGCCGCCGGCCCGCACGGCCGATGAACCGGGTCCGCCTCCAAGCCCATCTGCATGTAGTGGTCAGCGGCCTCGCACTGATGCGTCGGGAGACGGCAGGGGGCGCCCTCGGGGTACGGATCAGTGGTCGTGGCGCGCACCGTGTTCCAGCCACTGGGGTCGGGCGGCGCCGGCATTGTGACCGAGGAGGAGCCGGGGTGCCTGCTCGCCGGGCCCGGTCGCGGTGAGGGGGATACCGAGGCTTTCGCACATCCGGGAGGCGCGGGCCAGCGCGCTCAAGGTCATGGGGGAGGGGGCGTGGGTCGGCAGCTCGATCGTGACCAGGGTGGGGCGGCGCGCGTGGACGAGTGACTCGATCTGCAGCGCGGCCGCGGCTCGATTGGTCACGTTCAGCTCCTGCAGGATCTTCACGTGCAGGGCGCTTTCGGAGATGTGGTGACTGATGATCATGCTGCGCCTCCCGCACGCCGGGATCCGGACGGCACCAGCGGTGGGGGGTGCCCATGTACCAGTGTGGGGCAGGAGCCCCGCACGGACGAGTCCGCCCGGCCGGTGACGCCGCCGCGTCCGCGGAGCAGCCGCCCGGCCGCCGTCCGCCCGTTCGGCGTGCGGCCGCCGACCCGGCGGTACCCGTCGAGCAGAAGCACGCGGTCCTGCCCCGCCTCGCGCTTATAGCGCATTTCTGTCCGGGGCACCACTTCCGTACGCGGCCATCCGGCCGGAACGGATCGTAATGTGAGTGCGAATTCCGTCGTCGCGAACGGGCCGACACGCCGTCGACCTCGCTCTTTGCCGTCGCTCGCCGTGGACGGGCCTCCGCCGGTCCCGGAATGCGCCGCAGTCGATGGCGCATAACGGTTCCTCCGGTCCGATGAACTCCAACGAAACCACACATGCGGGCAGTTGGCCGTAGTTAAGCTCCCGCCCACCGGTCAGAAGGTCATCCTTTTCGATAGTTCGAGGACGTCGATGGAGCAAAGAGATATTCCCCCCGAAACGACCCAACTGGAGGGGGGAACGAAGTTGCTGCTGCCCGCGATCGTGGCCGTGGCCGCCGCCTGCCTGGGCGGGGCGCTCGCTTCCTCCTCGGCACCGGTCGGCACCGTTCTGATCGCCGCGGGCGCCGCGTGCACCGCCGCGGTGTTCTTCGAAGCGCTACGGCGTGGCCGCGCGCTCGCCGCCCGGAACAGCCAGGTCGCGGCCCTCCGGCACGCCCTGTCCCGGCAGGAATCCGAGGCGGTCCGGCTGTCCTCGTCGGTGCTGCCCGAGGCCATCGAGCGACTGCGCAAGGGCGAGCCGGCCGAGGAGGTGTTGACCTCCCTGGGAGGACGCGGCGGAACCGGCAACCGCTGGGGCGACGACGCGGCCCTGACCCCGCGATTCAGAGCCGCCCTGCAGGACGTGCTGGCTCATGTCATCGACGCGGTCGACAACGAGGAGAGTCTTCGCGACTCGGCCCAGCGGGCCTTCGTGAACGTCGCCCGCCGCGTGCAGGCGATCGTCCATCAGCAGGCCCACGAGATGCGCGAGATGGAGGACCGGCACGGCAGCAACCCGGACGTGTTCGGTGATCTCCTGCGGCTGGACCACGGCACCGCCCTGATCGGCAGGCTCGCCGACTCCATCTCGATCCTCGGCGGTGCGCGGCCCGGCCGCCAGTGGAGCAGGGCCGTCACCCTGTACAGCGTGATGCGCGGTGCGATGTCGAGGATCATCGACTACCAGCGCGTGGAGCTCCACTCGGTCTCCGAGGTCGCCGTCGTCGGCCCGATCGTGGAGCCGCTGATCCACACCCTGGCGGAGCTGCTGGACAACGCGACCCGGTACTCACCACCGCACACCCGGGTCCACCTCACGGCCGTCGAGGTGCAGTCGGGCATCGCCGTGGAGATCGAGGACGGCGGCCTGAGCATGAGCGAGGAGGCCCGCCGCCGTGCCGAGAAGATGCTGGCGCAGGCGCAGTCCGGCATCGACCTCAACGACCTGGGCGAGACGCCGAGGCTGGGCCTGGCGGTGGTCGGCCGTCTGGCGCAGGCGTACGGGTTCCAGGTGTCGCTGCGCTCGTCCGCGTACGGCGGCGTCCGCGCCGTGGTCATCGTGCCGCAGCACCTGATCACCATGGCGTCCGCGGCGACCGGTCTCGCCCACGGGATCGGCTCCTCCTCGGGGCCCAGGGCAGTGGCCGCCACACCGCGCGAGCACCCCCTCGACCTCTCCTCGGCCGGCGTGTCCGCGCCCCGGTCGGCGCCGGCACCGGTGTCCAGGCCGGCGCCCGTCAGCAGCGGGCCGACCGCCGAACGTACCGCGACCGGCCTGCCGCAGCGACGCCGGAAGGACCGTGTCACCACCTCCGACGCCCGGCCGGCCGCGGAGCCGCAGCCGGTGGACGGCCGCGGCCCCGGAATGTGGCTGGAGGCGTTCCACAGCGGACTGTCCGGCGTGCCCGGCCATGACGCGCAGGACGCCCAGGACGCGTCGGGTTCAGCCACCAAAGGGGCCTAAGCAGTGATGACTCAGCGAAACAGCATGGACTGGATGCTCAAGGACCTGGCCGTCGGAGTGCCCCAGACGCGGCACGTGATCGTCCTGTCCGCGGACGGGCTGTGCGTGGCGCAGTACGGGGCCGAGGCCGACACCGCCGACCGCCTGGCGGCGGCCTGCGCGGGCCTGCAGAGCCTCGCCGGAGCGGTGGCCGCGGAACTGCCCCGATCCGAGGGCAGGATGCGCCTGGTCGTGATCGAGATGGACGGCGGGTTCTTCTACCTGATGGCCGCCGGTGACGGCTCCTACCTCGCGGTCCTCGCCGACGAGGACGTCGACGCGGGCCTGATGGGCGCGCAGATGCGCAACCTGGTGACCCGAATGGGGGACCACCTGAGCAGCCCGCCCCGACATGACGGGCAGCCCGCGTGAATGAGCCGCCCACGAGCTGGGAGGACGGCAGCCCCGAACGGCTGTACGTCATCACCGGCGGACGCAGCGGCCCCTCCACCGCCGTCCATCTGGACCTCGTGACCCTGGTCGTGGCCAAAGGGCCCGCCCGGCCCGAGACGCAGCCCGAGCAGGCGGCCATCCTGCGGATGTGCCGGTCACCGCTGTCGGTGGCCGAGATCGCCGCGTACGCGGGGCTGCCCGTGAGCGTCGTCACCGTGCTGGTCGGAGACCTGATGGCCACTCAGCAGGTGTCCGTCCGTCCGCCCGTTCCCGCCGCGCAGCTACCCGACCTTGCTCTGATCGAGGCAGTGATCGATGGACTTCAGAAGCTCTGACCCGGCCGCCGAGCCCGCCGGGCCGTGCCGCGCGGACGTGCTCCCGCAAACGGCCGCGGCTGCCGTGAAAGTCGTCGTCGTCGGCGGTTTCGGCGTGGGCAAGACGACGATGGTCGGCGCGGTCAGCGAGATCAAGCCGCTGACGACCGAGGAGACGATGACCAGGGCCGGCGTCGGCGTCGACGACACCTGGGGCGTTGACCGCAAGATGACCACCACCGTGGCCATGGACTTCGGTCGCATCAGCATCAACGACGAGCTCGTGCTGTACCTGTTCGGAACACCCGGCCAGGAGCGCTTCTGGTTCTTGTGGCGCGGGCTCTTCGAGGGCGCGCTCGGAGCGGTCGTACTCCTCGACACCCGTCGGCTGGAGATCAGCTTCGACGTCATAGGACGGCTGGAGGAACGGGGCGTCCCTTTCGTCGTGGCCGTCAACTCCTTCCCCGGCGCGCCCGAGCATCCACTGGAGGAACTGCGCCAAGCCCTCGACCTGCCCCCCGCCGTCCCGATCCTCGCCTGCGACGCCAGACGACGGGACTCGTCCCGCGACGTCCTGCTGACCCTCATGCGCTACCTGCACTCCCAGGCAGCCACCCAGGAGGCAATGTGAGTACCAGCCCCACCCCACCGCCCGAATGCCCCGCACACACGGCGGGATCGGCCGGCGGTCTGTACCGCCTGCACGGAACGGAGGCTCAAGCCGACCCTCTCGCGCTGTACGAGAAGCTGCGGGCCGAGCACGGGCCGGTGGCCCCTGTGCTGGTGAGCGGTGACCTCCCGGCATGGCTGGTCCTCGGTCACCGGGAGAACCTGGACGTGGCACGCATGTCCTCGCGCTTCGCCCGCGACCCGCGGGGCTGGCGCGAGATGAGGGAGGGCCGGGTGCCGGCCGACACCCCGCTGGGCCCCATGGTTTCCTGGGTACCGGTGTGCAATTTCACCGACGGGCCCGTTCACGAGCGGCTGCGCGCGGCCGTCGTGGAGTCCCTGGAGCGCTTCGACAAGCGCGGCATCCGCCGTTACGTGACCCGCTTCGCCAACCAGCTCGTCGACCAGGTCGCGGGCGAGGGGTACGCCGACCTGGTGACGGCCTTCTCCGACCAGCTCCCCATGCTGGTCATGACGCAGCTCATCGGGGCACCCGACGAACACGGACCCCTGCTGGTCAATGCGGCACGCGACATGCTCCAGGGAACCGAGACGGCCCTCCAGAGCGACCGCTACGTCACCGCCACGCTGGAACACCTGGTCATGGAGCGCAAGGCCAAGCCCGCCCGCGACCTTGCCTCCTGGCTGATCGAGCACCCCGCGAACCTGAGCGACACCGAAGTGCTGATGCACCTGCGCGTCGTGCTGATCGCGGCCTACGAGACCACCGCCAACCTGATCGCCAACACGCTGCGGACCGTGCTGACCGACCCGCGCTTCCGGGCGAGCCTCTCCGGCGGCCACATGACGCTGCCCGACGCCCTGGAGCAAGTCCTGTGGGACGACCCGCCGATCAACACGATCATCGGGCGCTGGGCCACCGGTGACACCCTGCTCGGCGGCCAGCAGGTGAAGGCCGGCGACATGGTCCTGCTCGGCCTGGCCGCGGGCAACGCCGACCCGCAGATCCGGCCGGACCCCGACGCCTCCGTCCACGGCAACCGCTCCCACCTGGCCTTCAGCAGCGGACCGCACGAGTGTCCGGGCCAGGACATCGGCCGCGCGATCGCGGACACGGGCATCGAGGTCCTGCTGGACCGGCTGCCCGACCTCCAGCTTGCGGTCGACGCGAGCGAGCTCCAATGGCGTGGCACCCTCATGTCACGCCACCTGCTGTCACTGCCGGTACGGTTCGCCCCGCGCCCCGTGCCGAAACCGCAATCCCCGCCCGAGCAGCCGTCCGGGCACCCCGCGCACGCGCCGATCCCGCAGCAGCCGACGTCGGCGCCCGGGGTCGCCGTACGCCGCCGTGGCGTCAGCTGGTGGCGCCGACTGCTCGGCCGCCGCTGAGCCGGCCGTCCGCGCCGAGGGCCCCGACCGCACCGGCCGGGGCCCTCGGCAACGCTCAGCCGCGCACCTGCTGCCACCAGGACGCGAGGGCCGGCAGATCGGGCGGCTCGATTCCGGCGACGCCGGGGGTGTCGGCGAACCGGACCGCGAACCCGGCTTCCGCGAGGGGTAGCTCGTACCGATTGCGCGGGCTCGCGTACCGGGGTGCCCGGCTCTGCCAGGCGATGGAGCCGGCCACGTAGTGACCCAACGCCGCCAGGTGACGGCGCAGTTCCCCGGACGCCCCGTCCTTCGCGACCACCCCGCCCTGCCCGTCCACCCCGTTCTCCAACTGCGCCCGTAGCCTGATGAAGAGGACCATCACCCGGTCACGCAAGGCCACCGCGAGCGGCACCGCCTCGGCGGGGGAGCAGTTCTCCTGGTGGGCGAGGACGTTGACGAGATTCACCTCGCGCGGCTCCAGGTGGTCGTCCTTGTCGTAGGAGAACAGGTCGTTGTCCGCGCTGACGACGAATCCCGCCGCGTCCGTCAGCGCCGTCAGCGCCGGGGAACAGAGCACGTCCGCCGGCAGGCGGTCTCCGCGGGCGACGTCGGACCAGGTGAGCGAGAAGCGCGTGCCGTTCGCCAGCGGCCCCATGGCGACGAAGTCGTTCAGCCCCGGCATGGTCCCGGTCTCGGCCTGGGCGGCCCGCCAGGCCGCGCCGAGCAGCCAGTCGCGCGTGCCCTCGACGAACCTGCGCAGCTCGTAGGGCGTGAGCATGGCATGGGTGCGGCTCACCAGGTCCACCAGCGCACGGGTCATGGGACCGTCGGGCAGCAGTGAGACCCCCGGTGCCTCGATGGTCCGCAGCAGACGCGCACCGTGTTCGACGACGGCACCCGTCCCCACCTCGTCGGAACCCGAATCCTGCCAATCGTCGACGGCGTTGGCCCAGTAGTTCCATTCGGTGAACAGCAGGAGGGCATCCACGTTCCCGTCGGGGATGATGCGGCAGGAGAAGTCGGCGCTGTGGGTGGCGAGGCCCCATGCGCGCTCGACCGGATCGGGGTACAGGCCGAAGGAGTCCAGCCACGCGACCGCCCGGGCCTCCACCTGTTTCGCCTCGGGATGGACGAGGTCGCGCTCCAGCGGGCAGTAGAAGGAGGGCAGGCGCGTACCGAGGAGCGAGGGGCGCGGCGAAGCGGTCATCGGGCGCCACCGATCCGGAAGCGCAGCAGCCGCGTCTCCACCGCGTGGTCACGCCAGAGCCGGAAGAACTTGCTGTGCGCGATCGTCGACTGTGCGAGCCGTTCGCCGGTCCAGGCGCCGGATTGGACGAGGCCGGCGCCCGCTCGGAGCCGATCGAGTTCGGCGGTGTTCCACGCCATGGACTGTACCCAGAACTCCGCCACCGAGTCCGTCACGTCCTCGTCCTGCACCAGTTCGAAGCCGGCGGCCTCAGCCGCGGCCAGGTATTCCCCGCGCCGTCCCAGGCGCGTTCTGTAGTAGCCGTCCATGAAATCGCGCCACTCGGAGCGGCCCGCGAAATGCTCCTGGATCCCGAACCATCCGCCGGGTTCCAGCGCCTTGGCGACGACCTCGAAGAGACGGGCCCGGTCGGTGTAGCCGCTGCTCTCGTTGGCGTAGACGGCGTCGTACGCACGGGTCTGGTCCAGGTCGTGAACATCCGCCACTGCGGGCTTCACCCGCCCCTCGACCCCTGCGCGGCGGGCGAAGTGCCGTACGAACGAGACGTGTTCCGCCGCGACGGTGAGGCTGGTCACCGATGCCCCGTGCTCCTGCGCCCAGTACAGCGACGTGCCGCCCAGGCCGCAGCCGATGTCCAGCAGCCGCCGGGGAGGAGCCTCGAACGCGCCCCACGAACGGGCCGCGTGCTCGACTATCCGCTCCTGCGCTTCGAGCAGGTGCTGCTTCAGCGCGCTCTGGGGGACGGTCGTGTCCGGAGGGCCGTCGGGGTACAGCCCCACGTGGAAGTGCACGCGGGGGCCCGGGCCGTACTTCTGGAGGATCTCCTGTGTCTTGTGGCTGTAGTAGAGCCGCACCGGGTCGTCCGCGGCGGAGCCCCGGCCGCTGCCTAAGGACGATACGAGGGGTGTCACGCGCATGGGGTGTCCGCCCTTTCGTGGGGTAGGGCTGTCTCCGGGACGCGCTTCCGCCCTCTTACCGCGTCCCGACCGGCACACTGTTGAAGCACGGATCATCGTGGCACTTCGTGGGCCTCACGTCAGCCACTGTGACAACGCAGAGCAACATCCGTTCGTGCGGCGGGGCGCCACGCAGACTTTCCCGGCCGTTCGCCGTTGCCCCGTGCGCCACGGCGGCGTCGCCATGGCCGTATCCGCTTCGGGATGTAGCGGCGCAGCAGCGAGGGCAGCACCGTCCGGTCGGGCCTGCGGTCGAAGGCCCGTACGACCGTGTCGCGTCGTCGGCGGGCTCCGGCTCCGAGGAGGGTTTCGAGGGCGCGATCGCGGCAAGGCGCCACATATGGAATGAATCGGTTACACGATGATGACCGAGCGGGCGAGGCTGGGCTCGGGGGAGAACCTGAACGAACACATCGTCGGGGCCGGCCGGCCGGCCGACCGCCCACGTGCGCCTGGACATGCTGGAGGAGGCCGTCGACAGGACCCCTTCCTGGAATGGGCCGAGGCACCCTCACCGGGTCCGGGCCGGGGCGCCTCCTGCGCGTGTGAGGCGCGGCGCCCCGACAGGCCGGACCGCTGGAGGTGGCATCAGCGCTGCGCGACGTCCTTGACGAACACGAGCCCGTCGCTGTCCGCCAGGTGGGCCGGGTCCAGCGGGGCGTAGCCGAACCAGGGGGACACGCGGGGCGCGGGCCGGGTGTCGCCGAGAGCGGTGGTCAGACGCGAGGCGTCGATGACGTACCGGTCCTCCGGGAGCGCGTACAGGAGTCCTTCGACGGTGTCCGGCGGCGGCGCGTCCACGCCCCGGTGCCGGATCGTGCCGAGGGCCGTGGCCACGAAGGCGTATCCCCCGCCGAGCCGGGCGCTGACCTGTGCACCGGCGCTCCACCACTCCAGCGGCGTCCCGCCCATCCGCATCGCGCTCTTCTCCCGCTGGAGGTGGGAGTTGTGGGCGTGGACGAGCGCCGGGCCCCGAGCGGCGACGGCGAGGAGGTTGTGGGCCATCATCTGGTCCCGCAGGCCCACCAGCCGGGTCATACGGGCCTGTGAGGTGTCGGCCATCCAGTAGTGGTAGCGCAACAGGCCGGTCGCCGTGCGCCCGTACAGTCGCGCCCGGTCCCAGTCGTCCCGCGAGGTCGCCGCGAGCAGGTGCGGCATCTGCGCGTCGAGCAGCGCCCCCAGATCGTCGGCGAGCAGCCGCAACTCCCCGGCCTCGGCCGACCGTCCCACGGACCGGCCGGGGTCCAGCATCGCGGCCGGATCGGTCCACCGGTCGTCGGTGCCGAGCAGACCGTGGAGCGTCTCCGCGGTGCAGGGGAGCAGGCCGGGGTCCACCCGGGCCGCGAGGTAGTCGTGGAGTGCGGTGAGGGCCTGCCGGGGGCTCGCGGCGGCGGTGATCTCCAGCGGACCGTCGAAACCGGCGAAGCGGACCTGCTCGGACACTGGCCGGCCGTCGTTGTGGGAGCGCATCCAGCGGACGAGTTCGCGGTTGGCCGCGGAGGCGCCCCAGCCGTGGCTGAATCCGTTCTCCATGACCTCGTCGAGGGTGCCCCTGCCCGAGGTGACGTGGTCATCCACGACCAGACCCCTCACACAGTCGCTCTCGATCGCGATCGTCCGGTAGCCCTCCTGCTCGACGAGCTGCCGGAAGAGCTCGTTGCGCAGGTCGAGCAGAGCGTCCTCGCCGTGGGTGGGCTCGCCCAGGGCGAGCAGCCGGGGCCGGGCGGGGAGCAGCCTCATGACGGAGGCAGCCTCCACGGCATGCGCGGTTTCCTTGATGTCAGTCGCCATGCCTTCAACGGTATCGTTGAACCTTCGGTTGAAACCTTGCCGCGATATTGTCCGTCTCATGGGGCAAAACCTTCAAAGCGGTAAGCGGCTCAGGCCGGTTGATCTGGCGCGCGTGCACGGTCTGTCCACGCAGGCGGTCAGGAACTACGAGGAGGCCGGCATCCTCCCGGCCGCCGACCGCACACCCCACGGCTACCGCACCTATACGTCGCTGCACGCGGGAGCCCTGCGCGCGTTCCTCGCCCTGGTGCCCGGGCACGGTCACCAGACGGCGGCGTCGATCATGCGGGCGGTGAACAAGGGTGCGGTCGACGAGGCGTTCCGTCTCATCGACGAGAGTCACGCCCAGCTCCTCGACGACAGGCGGACCCTCCGGGCCGTCGAGAGCGCCCTCCGCGACCTGGGGCCCACCACGGAGCCCGAGCCCGGTGCGGGGGCCGAGCCGGCCGCGCCGTCCGGGCCCGGCGGCACGTTCGTCGGACCGCTGGCGGGGAAGCTCGGAATCCGGCCCGCGACGCTGCGCAAGTGGGAGCGCGCCGGGCTCGTGCGACCGCGCCGCGACCCGCTGACCGGGTACCGCGTCTACGACGAGGCCGACGTACGGGACGCCAGGCTGGTGCACCAACTCAGGCGGGGCGGCTATCTGCTGGAGCAGATCGCCCCGCTGATCGCCCAGGTGCGGGCGGTCGGCGGGCTGGAGCCGCTGGAGGCCGCACTGTGCGACTGGCACGGTCGGCTGTCCTCCCGCGGGCGGGCGATGCTGACCGGAGCCGCAGAGCTGGAGGCACACCTCCGCGAGCGCGGATGACGCTCCGGTCGCCGGCCGACCCGTCCCCCGACCCTTCCCCCGCCTCGACGCCGGGGGCGGCTGACGGCCGACGGCCGGCGGGACGTGGGCAACAGCGGCTGGGACAGGTGGTGTTCTGGGGGGTTCCGGCTACGGCTCCGGCTCCGGCTCGGGTTCCGTCTACGCGGGCGGCGTACACTCACGCGCATGGCATGCCGCATCAGTGAGCTGGTCATCGACGTCGCCGATCCCGACCGGCTCGCCGCATTCTGGAGCAAGGTCCTCGGCTACGTCGAACTCGGGCGGGAGGACGACGGGAGCATCGCGATCGGACCGCCCGACGGCGGCTTCGGCGGCCCGCAGCCCGTCCTCGTCCTCAGTCCCAGCAGCGCCCCGCGGACCGGGAAGCTCCGACTGCACATCGACGTCAACCCCACCGACCGTGACCAGGACGCCGAGCTGGAGCGGCTGCTCGCGCTCGGCGCCAGGCCCGTCGACGTCGGCCAGACCGGCGCCGAGAGCTGGCACGTCCTGGCCGACCCGGAAGGCAACGAATTCTGCCTCCTGCGCACCCGGTTCCAGCCCCTGTGAGTGGTGCGGCTAGGTGAGAGCGGTCAGGCAGAACTGCACGAGCCCGGCGTCGACATCGAGGACGACCTTCTTCATCTCCGCCCAGGGCGGGTGGAAGCTCTCGCCCCACTCGACCGTGAAGGCCAGGATCTTGCCCTTCTGCGGATCGATGATGTGGCGCGCGTAGGCGTAGTCGTCGCTGGTTCCGCAGGTCGGGTACAGGTCGAAGGCGGACTTCGCGGTGTATTGCCTGCCGCGCACGCCCTTCAGCCCCTTGCAGAACTGCTCGGCGAGCACGGCGGAGTCGTCGGCGTCGGTCTTCGGGACGAACTCCGCGTAGAGCAGATCCTGCTTCAGGCCGCGCTGGCCGTCGAAGGCGGGGTTCTGGAAGGTCCTGGTCGGATCGATGGACTGGTTGTCGTCGTCGCCCCACACATAGAGCATGGTCTGGGTGTAACTGTGTACGTCGACGAACCAGCGGGTCCGCGGGAACTGGTCGAGCAGCCAGCGGACGTTGCGGGTCTCGGGCTCGGAGAAGGGCCTGGGGCCCTGGTACACCTGATCGGGGTCGGCCGGGTCGGCCGAGACCCGGACCGGGGCGTCCGGGTGGAAGGCGGTACCGAAGTCGAAGAGGTGGTCGTAGTTGCGGTTGAGGTCGACGCCGATCGCGTCCGGGTCGCCACCGGACTGGGCCGGATTGCGGTTCCTGCGCCACATCGGCTCGACGGTCTGGCTGTAGTGCCGGCCGTCCGGATTGACGAGTGGGAACACGACGACGTCGAGCCCGTCGAGGATGCTGTGCACCTGGGCGGCGGTGAAGCTCTTGCCCCCGTAGGCGAGGCCCGTACCGCCGGTGTGGGCGTGCAGCAGGTCGGCCGCGAGGTTGACGAGGATCTCGCAGCTGCCCCATTCCCGGGCATGTGCGCCGCCGATCAGTACCACGGCGTCGTTGGCCCCTCCCTGGGCGGTGCCGATCCGCAGGGCTCGGGAGGCCCGGCCCTCGATGGTGTGCTCGGGCAGGTCGATGAGGTCGCACGTGCCCGGGAACGCGGAGGCCAGGCTGGTCACGCCGGACGCGACCTCGGTGATGTTCAGGTACGGCATGGCGTCCCTCCTAGGTGTCCTTCACCTTGAGGGCGAGTCCCAGCGGAACCGCGTCCTCGGGAGCGAATCGGTCTCCCTCCCCGACCTCGGCCTGGCGGGCGCGGCCGGTGGCGGTGGCGTCGTCCAGGGTCGTGACCGTCACGCCTTCGCGTTGGAGGGCGTCGGCCTTCTCGGGGGATACGTAGGCGTCGAAGCTGAGAGTGCCGTCTCCGCCCTGGTCGATGCGCCCACCGACGTCCGGACGGGTCTCGCGCAGGAGCGCACGCAGGGTGTCGGCGTCCTTCGCCGTGACCCGGACGCGCAGGATGGTGTGGTCGTTGGACATGACGGGCCTCCTTCGGGCGCCGTCGGGCTCACATCAGCGGTGCCAAAGCTGCCGGGACGGCGCGCACGCTGACACACGAACAGTTGAATCCGTACGTGTATGTCCGATGTGTACCTCGTACTCTCAGCCTGCGCTTCCGCCGTAGAACGAGTCAAGCGGCGCCTCGGGCATCCGGCTCAGCAGGCAGTCGAGGCCCGCGATCAGCTCCTGCTCGTCGTCGAACTCGGTCAGTCGCGGGGCGAGTGCGCGCAGCCGCGGGTACTCGGCGGCGGGCATCCGGTGCAGGCCCAGGCGCAGCATGGCGTCCGGCTCCTCGGGATCGTCGATCACCTGGCGCTTGTCCACGAGCAGGTAGCCGAGGTTCCAGGCCGCGAAGGCGCGGTAGATCGTCAGCGTGGTGGCGTCGTCGAAGCCGGCCCGGCCGAGTACATCGAGGATGTGCTCGGTGAGCTTGAGCGCCGGCGCCGGCCGCCGGGCCACCGGCACGCCGAGCGGGCGCGTGGCCACCACGGGCAGGATCTCCGGGTGGGCGTGCACCGCGGCGGCGAAGGCGCGGGCGATGCGGCGCAGCTCGGCGCGCCAGGGCGGACCGCCCGACGTGGTCTCCCGGTCGGCGGGGGGCCCTTCGGCGGAGGCCCGCAGCCGGTCGTTCACCTCGGCGAAGAAGGCCTCGACCAGGCCGTCGAGCAGGGCGTCCTTTCCGGCCGTGTAGCGGTAGATGGCCATCGGCTCCACGCCCAGATCGGTGGCGAGGCGGCGCATGGTGAGCGCTGTGAGCCCTTCCCGGTCGACGAGGGCGACGGCTGCGGCGAGGACCAGCGGGCGGCTCAGGCGCCTGCGCCTCTCCGGGGTGTCCCGCTCATCCATGTCGGCACTCCCCTCACGGGCGGACGGCCTATGTTGTAGGGATATCAACTAAATATAGTCCGTATTTCCATGAAATATCCGGCTGGCCGTGAACCGGAGTCTCCCGAGCCCTCACCGGCCCCGCCGCCCCAGTCGGGCGGCGGGGCCGCCTCGCCGGCTACGGCCGGCCGTTGAGCCAGCTCAGCTTGTGTCCGTAGAGCACGCGCTGGCAGTAGTCCGTCCCCACCGGGTCGGCGGGGTCCCGGTTCGCCGTGCAGTCGGACGCCACCCCGGGCCGGTGCTCGGAGAGGGACCACAACCGCCCCGTGCCCCGCTCGACGTAGAGGTCCTCGGCGCCCCGGGCGGTCTTCACGGCCTGGCCTTCCTGGACCAGCTGGCCGTTGCTCCACTTGTAGCGCCACAGGTTGCCCGGCTCGTCCGTGCCCTTGGACTCGTTCACGTACGCCGTGCCGGGGGCCGCGACCCGGTGGACCGGGCCGGTCACGGTACTGGGGGCACGGCGAGGTCAAGCGGCTTGGGACGGACACCCCGTGCCGGGACCCGGTGGCGCGGCCCGCACCCTCGGCGACGTGCCAGCCGCATGCTGCGGAGAACGGGGCCGCCTGCGCGTGCGCCTGCGCCCTCGCCGGTCCCCGGGAACCGCATCCGCAACCGTGTCAGGAACCGTGCTGGGTCGAAGCGGTGAGGGGACGCGGCGGGCCCCCGGCCCTCGGCTCAGCCGCTCGCGCGGTGCCAGGGGATCTCGGCCCACACCTGCTTGCCGCCGCTGAGCGGCACCGAGCCCCAGGCCATCGTCGTCGCCTCGACGATGAGCAGCCCGCGGCCGCCGGTCGACTCCCAGCTGACCGACACCGGTTTGACGGGGCTGCGCGGCGACGCGTCGTTCACGGCGATCCGCAGCCGGTCCGCCGACAGGGTCAGATCCATCCCCACCTCGCCCTGGGTGTGCGCGATGGCGTTGGTGACCAGCTCGGACACGACCAGGAGAGCCGCGTCGAGTTCCTCCACCAGCCCCCAGGACCGCAGGGTGCGCGCGGCGAAGCGGCGCGCGTGCATGACGGCCTTGGGCAGCCGCCACACCGTCCAGTGGCTCCGCAGCGGCCGGCCCCGTGTGCCGTCGTAGCGCAGCAACAGCAACGCCACGTCGTCGTCGCGACGGCCCACGCCGGCGACCAACTCGTCGGCCACCCCTCCGGGATCGGCCGGGTCGGCCGCGGCGACCACTTCGCACACCCGCCGCATGCCCTCTTCCAGAGGCAGCCTGGCGGACTCGACCATGCCGTCCGTCAGCAGAACGAGCAGGCTTCCGGGGAGCAACCCCGCCTCGGTCATGGGGAATTCGGCTTCCGCGAGCACGCCCAGCGGAGGGCCGCCCTCGACCGTCATCTCCTCGGTGACGCCGTTGGGACGGCGCAGGATCGGCGGCAGGTGACCGGCCCGTACGATCCTGGCGATGCCCTCCTCCATGTCCAGGTCCACGTACCCACAGGTGGCGAACAGGTCGGTCTCCATGCCGACGAGCAGCCGGTTGGCCCGCGCGACCACCACGTCGGGCGGGTGGCCCTCCACCGCGTAGGCCCTGACCGCCGTACGCATCTGGCCCATGATGGTGGCGGCTCCCGCGCTGTGCCCCTGTACGTCCCCGATGACGAACGCCACATGACCGTCCCCGAGCGGAATGACGTCGTACCAGTCGCCGCCGACCTCCAGTCCCGCCGTCGCGGGCAAGTACCGGGCGACGGCGAACCCGCCCGGCAGCTCGGGGAGCTTTCGCGGCAGCAGACTGCGCTGGAGCATGGTGGCGAGTTCGTGGCCCGCGTCCAGTGCGTGGGCGCGCACCAGAGCCTGCCCCACCAGCCCCGCGGCCGCGGTCAGCAGCGAGCGTTCCTCCGGTCCGAACCGGTGCTCGCCGTCCCACCCCACAAGGCACACCCCGACCATCCGGCCTTCGGCGGGCAGCGGCAGCACGGCGAGACCGCCGGCCCCGACGCCCAGCAGGCCGGGCTCGAGCTCCGCGCCCGGCGGCCACAGACTCATATGCCCCCCACGCAGCGCGCTCTGCAGGGTGGGCAGGTCGCTGAGCGACGCGTCGGGCCACTCGGACCGCCATTCCGAGCGCCAGATCTCGGGCCAGGCATCGGGCTCCGGAGGATCGAGGGCGGTGACGATCAGCCGCTCGTGCTCCAGTTCACCGACCGCGACCCGGGAGGCGCCGAGCGGCTCGCGCAGGGCGGCGACCACCAGCCGGCTGACCTCCCGGATGGTCGCTGCTCCCGCCAGCGTGGCCGACAGCCGCTGCACGAGGGAGACCTCGTCGGCGCTCGGCCGCAGATAGGTCGCGTCGGCCACCACACCCAGGACGCGCTGCGGTGTGCCGTCGGAGTCCACCTCCACCCGGCAGCGCAGCCCCAGCCAGCGCAGCTCACCGTTCGGGCGGCGGATCCGGAAGGCCAGCTGCTGTCCGGCGGCGGTCAGCCGGTCCGGCTCCACGACCGCCATCAGTGCGGGCATGTCGTCGGGGACGGCGCAGGCGAGCAGGGTCTCCACCTGCCCGTCGAACTGCTCGGGAGGCAGACCGAGCAGTTCCAGCACGTGCGCGTGGGCCTCCATGCGGCCGGTGCTCAGTTCCAGGATGAACGCGCCGCCTTGGTGAGGCACGAGGGACTGACCCAGATGTGCCTGCGGGGCTTTGCGCCCGGTGAAGCGAGCGGCCACCGATTCGAGTCCGGCGGCCACCTGATCGGCGTAGAGCTCCAGAAGGCTGCGGTCGTCGGCGCTGAAGCCGTCCCCGACCTCGCCGGCGACGATCAGGCACCCGAGCTCCAGGTCGCCGTGTCCCAGTGGCAGCGCGCCCAGCGAGATCGTGGCGGGGGAGTTGGGGTCACCGTCCCCGACCCTGGTGGGGAAGTGGTGGGGATCATCCTCGATGAAGGAAGCCAGTTCCTTGGGAGTCAGCCACAGCGGGCTGCCGGAGCGGAAGGCATTGGCGGCGGGCGAATGGCTGGCCACGGCGAGGATCGCGGGCAGTCCGTAGAGGACGCCCCGGTTTCCGATCAGCTCGGCCAGATGGAGTTCCCTGTGCTCGTCGGCGACCACGTAGACAGCGGCAAGCTCGGCCCCGCAGAACGCAAAGCGATGTCTGGTCACTTTCCGTATCGCCTCCTTCCGAGGCGTCGCGCCGACCGCCCTCCCTCCATGCTGTCGCGCCCGGGACCGTTCGGGCGAGTCGGAGAGCGGGCCGGATGGGCCCGTGCCGACCATGCCGCGTGGACCGTGCCCCACCCTGCCCGTGGCCGGGCGGGTGCGGCCACGGTTGGCGTACGGCGATCATGGTGTGGGCGTCCGGGGGCCGAGCGGGCGGCGCCCGCGAGGACCGGACCTGGCGTGAACCCGGCCCGGGGCCCGTGCCCTGGTTCTCCCGGAGGCCCGGGTCCGCGCCACCGGGAGGAGCTCGCGCACCGTGGCGGAGCGGCCTCGGCACGCAGTCCTCGGCGGCCGGCTCACGGCGTGCCGTCGCCGGGCTGGAGCAGCACCGTCGTCCAGACGTACGGGCCTACGGACCGGACCTGGCCCCGGACGGTGCACCCGTCGGGGAGGAGTCCTGCGGCGGGCGTCAGGCACAGCCCGTTGGCATTGGCGTGGCCACTGCCGTTGGCCTGGCAGGGATCCGGGCGGACCTCCAGGTCGTGGAAGACCGGCTCGCGGGGGAGCTCCAGGGCGGTGGCAGCCTTGTAGAAGGCCTCCTTCGCCGAGAACATCACCGTGAGGAGCCGTCCGGCCACGTCGCCGTCGGCCACCAGGTCGCGCTCTGCTGGCGTGCAGACGAGGCCGGCGGTCTCCGGTGAGAGGCGGCCGACGCGTTCGACGTCGACACCCACGGCGGATATGTCCCTCCGGGTGGTGGCCAGACAGGTGGCGACCGCGCCCCGGCAGTGACTGATGGATCCCCGCACCCCTGTCGGGAAGCGGGGGCGCCGGGCCTCGCGCAGGACCGGACCCGACCGGCCCAGCAGCCGCAGGGCGTCGGCGGCCGCGGCACGCCCCGCGGCGAAGTCACGGCGGCGGGCCGGTGGACTTCCCCGTACGAGGGCTCGCTCCGCCGGATGCAGGCTGTCCCCGCACCCGCACCCGCACCCGTCCCCGCACCCGCACTCGTCCCCGTCTCCGTCCCCGTCCGCCAGGCGCAGGACGGCGATCACGTCCCGCGCGGGGCGCACGGCCAGGACCGGCGTCCCCGTGCCCCTGAAGGAGGGGCCGTCCGTGCCTCCAAGGTGACAGATTCCGTCCGCCACGCGGTCCTTTCCCCCCGCTTTTATCGGGCTTTCATGACGGCGAACCACCATCAGCAATCCAGGCAGAGCGAGGAGGAGGGCCATGTCCAGAGGGTGCGCGATCCCGTCACGCAGGCACGCGCCACGACGGACCGCCGGTGGGTTCGAGCCCCAGCTCGTCCCGGAGCATGGTCCTGAGCGCCTGGAAGGCGCTGAGCGCTTCGCCGCGTCTGCCCGACTCCCGCAGGGACTCGATCAGCGAGTGGTGGAACCACTCGTTGAAGGGGTGCGCGGCCACCAGGTCGCGCAGTTCGGGTACGAGGTGGGTGTGGCGGCCCCGGCGCATCTCCGCCTCGACGCGCACCTGGTGGGCCCGTACGCGCAGCTCCTCCAGGTACTGGACGTGACCGGTGAGGACCCGCCCCGGCCGCACCGTCGACAGTGCGCGGCCCTGCCACAGCGCCAGCCCCTCACGGCAGGCGGCGACGGCTTCGTCCGGCCGGTCCCGGGCGAGCAACCGCTCGCTGTCCCGGAAGAGCCGCGTGAACCGGGTGGCATCCAGCTGCTCGGGGTCGATCTCCAGGAGATAGCCGGACCGGCGGGTGTGCAGCAGCCGTTGGGCCGGGACCTCCAGGACCTCGTCGAGCTGGCGGCGCAGATGGTAGACGTGCGTGCGCAGCGTGCTGAGCGCCCAGCGCGGGGGCCGCTCCTCCCACAGCTCGTCGATGAAGGTGTCGACCTCCACCACCTGGCCCGCGCGCAGCAGGAGCAGGGCCATCACCTTGTTCACCATCGGGCCGCGCAGGGTGTGGGGGGTGGTGCCCGTGGAGACGCCGAGAGCTCCGAGCACCGAGAAACAGATCTGGCCGGCCACTGCTGCCAGCACCTCCGTCAGTCCGCCGGCGACACCGTGCGCATCGCCGTTCACCGGCTGGAATACAAGCACGCGGGCGGGCCCCGTCCGGCGGCTCTGCCCCGCAAGAAGCGCATGGCTGCGCCTAAAGAGACATCCGCACAGAAGGTGGAATCATGACCGAATCGTCGCAGGTGCTCATCGTCGGAGCGGGCCCGGTGGGGCTCGTCACGGGGATCGAACTCCTCAGGCGCGGCGTGCCGGTGCGCGTCGTCGACCGCTCCGAGCGCCCCAATCCCCACTCCAAGGCGATCGCTCTGTGGCCGAGGGGCATCGAGGCCCTGGCCCGGTTCGGGGCCGCGGACGAACTGCACCGGCGCGGCGTCGTGTTGCGCGCACAGAACTACCACTCCCAGGGGGAGCGGGTCGCCCGTCTGGCGTTCGGCGGAATGCGCCGCACGCGCTACCCGTACGCCCTGTCGATCCCGCAGCAGGAGACGGAGGCGGTCCTGCGGGACACCTTCCGGGAGCTGGGCGGGACGATCGAGTTCGGGACGTCCCTGACCTCCTTCACCCAGGACGGCGCCGGGGTGAGCGCCGAGCTGGAGACGGCACGGGGCCGGGTGACGGAACGCGTCGGCTGGCTCGTCGGCTGCGACGGCGCGCACAGCAGGGTCCGCGAGGTGCTGGGGGTGCCCTTCCGGGGCAGTTCGTATCCGCAGCAGTTCCTGCTCACGGACGGTCCGGTCCGTACCTCACTGGCACATGACGAGGTTCACTACTTCATGTCGGCCGCCGGAGTGCTGGTGGTGGTGGGGCTGCCGGGCGGCATGTACCGGACGTTCGTGAGCGCGGCGCCCGGTATGGCGGTGGACGACGCCCGCGAGGCCGTGCAGCGCGCGGCCTCGGAGCGGTGCCCCGTGCCGATCGAGCTGATCGGTGAGCAGCGTGCCGGGGTGTTCAAGGTGCACCGCAAGGTGGCCGACCGGCTGCGGGCAGGCCGGGTGCTGCTGGCGGGAGACGCCGCGCACATCCACAGTCCGGCGGGAGGGCAAGGGCTGAACACCGGTATCGAGGACGCGGCTTCCCTGGCCTGGCGCCTCGCCGGGGTGCGCGAGGGCCGGTGGGGCGACGAGGCGCTGACGCAGTGGGAGGAGGAGCGGCTGAGGGTCGCGCGGGCCGTGGTCGGCGACACCGACCTCCAGACGCGGATGTGGACGATGAGCGGCTGGCGCGCGCGGGCCCGGGACGCGGCGCTGGGGGCCGCGGGACGCAGCGGTGTCCTGAACCGCGTCGTCGTGCCGCGCCAGGCGCAGTTGTCCTTCGCGCATCCGGGGCCGCGGCAGCAGGCCGGCCATCTGCGGACCGGAATGCGACTGCCGGACGTACCGCTCGACGCACAGCGCGGGCGCTGGCTGCGGGACGAGCTGGGTGACCCGGCGCCGCTGCTGCTCCTCTTCCCCGGAACGGGCAGGCACCGCAGGGACGTCGAGGGCGTGGCCGATATCTTTCGGAAGGCGCACGACAGTATCCGCGTCACCGTGATTTCAGATACGAACAATTTCAGCCACGACCTGCTGCGGATGAGCCGCCCGCGTGCCGTTCTCGTACGGCCCGACGGGACGATCTCGGCACTGAGCGACCCGTTCCGTGATGAACTCCACTCGATGGTCCGGGATTTGACCGGGCATACCGCTCCGGTGCGGTAGTTAGGATGACACGGTGCTTCTTTCAGAATTTTCCCAGTTGCCGCTCCCTGCCGTTCTGTTCGCCGACGGAGTATTCGCCCATCCCGAGGGAAAGACCGTCCAGGGGGTGATCCGGCACAGCACGGTGCTCCGCCCCGTGGCGGTCGTAGACCGCTCGCACCCCCACCCGACCTCGGCATCTGTGCTCCCGGGAACCGCCATCCCGGTCGTGGGGTCCCTCGCCGAGGCCATGGAATACGGCCCCGAGGCGCTGGTGATGGCGCTGACCGAGTCCGATTTCGGTGAGTCGCTGGACGGAAAGTTCCTGCATACGCCGAGAGATCCGGGCGACCTGCCGGATTTCTGGTGGGACGAGATATGCGCAGCCGTCCGCAGAGGCCTTCACATCATTTCCTGCCTCCACGTACGGCTGCTCGAAACGGAACTCGCCGGGATGCTCGCGGAAGGCCAGCGCATTGTCGATGTGAGACGTCCGCACGATGTGCTGCCCAAGTATTCCGGGCGTGTTCCCAGGAGCCGCGCCAAACTGATTCACGTCGCCGGAAGCGACTGTGTCGTGGGGAAGCGCACCGCTGCTCTCCAGATACACCGGGCAGCCCTTTCGCGCGGGACCGACTCCGGCTACGTGGGCACCGGCCAGACCTGTCTGCTCGCCGGATGCACCGAAGGCGCGATCATCGACCGGACGCCGGTTTTCCAGGCGGCGGGCCTCGTCGAGCATCTGGTCCAACAGGCGGACCCCCGCCACGATCTGCTCATCATCAAGGGTCAGGCGTCCGTCATGCACCCGGCGTTCGGCGGCCTGGCCAGCGCGATCCTCCAGGGTTCACAGCCCGACGCGGTCGTCTTCGCACACGACGCCGACCGGGTCTCCCGCTACCACTGGGACCATCTGCCCCTCGCCGACCTGGAGGCGGAGATCCGCACGGTCGAAGCCCTCGGTGGCGCCCCCGTCGCCGCCATCGCCACCCGCGGCCGGGACAACGTCCGCCGGCTCCGCCATCTGGGACTGCCGGTCGCCGACGTCCTCGACGGCGACGGCGCGGCCGTCCTGCTCGACGCGGCCGAGGCCGTGTGGTCCGCGGCGGACGGCGCCGGCCGGGCGGGGGCCGTGAGATGAGCGTGGAAGTGGCGCTGCGCGCGGTGGCCGCCTTCGCCGAGTGCCCGACCTGGGACCCGGCCGACGGAACGCTGCTGTGGGTCGACATGAACCGCGGGGAGGTGCACCGCCTGTGCCCCCCGGACGGCAGCGACACGGTCCTGCGCTTCGAACAGCCCGTCGCCGCCGCCAAGCCCCGGGCCGGCGGCGGCCTGGTGCTCAGCATGCGCGACGGCGTGGCGGTGTGCGAGCCCGACGGGTCGCTGCGCCCGCTCGCCGACTGGTCGGCCGAAGGGGTACGGGGCAACGACGCGGGCGTCGACGGGCGGGGCCGCCTCTGGGTCGGCACCATGGCGGGCCCGTCCGCCCCGGGCTGGCTGGGCCGCGTCTCCGCCCAGGGCGTGACGCACCGCGCGCTCTCGGGCACCCGCCTGAGCAACGGCATCGCCTGGAGCCCGGACGGCCGGCGGATGTACTTCGTCGACACCCCCACGTGCCGTATCGACGTGCTCGACTACGACCCGTCCACGGGGGAGGCCTCCGGCCCGCGTCCGTTCGCCGAGCTGACCGGCACGCCCGGCGTGCCCGACGGTCTGTGCGTCGACACCGACGGCGGCGTGTGGGTGGCCCTCTTCCGTGGCGGCGCGGTCCGCCGTTACACACCCCGGGGCGCGCCCGACCGGGAGATCCGTTTCCCCGCCGCGCTCACCACCGCGTGCGGCTTCGGCGGGACGGACCTGACCGACCTCTACGTCACCACGGCGCGGCGTGCGCCCGAACACGACGAACCGCTCGCGGGCAGCGTCTTCGTCGTGCCCGGTGCGGGGCAGGGCCTCGCCCCCACGGCGTTCGCCGGCTGAGGAGGGTCAGGGGGGCGGCGGAACGGTCACGGGGTGGCGGAACGGTCACGGGGCGGCCGCGCGGTCCGGTTCCGGCCGTGCGACGGGGGAGAGGGCGAAGGCCTGGGAGACCTGGACCAGCCACCGCACATCGGCGGAGAAGTCCAGGTCGTCCGGGCTCATCACCGACACGGGTCCGGCGTCGTCCGCCCGGTCATCCCTCCCGTCCGGCCCGGGCCGCGCCGCGAGGGCGGCCGCGATGCGTGCCGCCTCCCACCGTGCCCGCTCCTCCTGGCTCCCGTCCGGCCCCGGGGCGGGGGTCAGTCCGGGGGCAGCCTGCCCGCCCAGGGCCAGGCAGCCGTCCCGGATCTCGATCACCCGCCGGTGCAGGCGGAAACGCAGGTCCCACAGGGCGAAGAGGTCGCTGCGGGGAGCGGGCTGCAGGGAGGTCTCGGGGTGGGCCCGGTACAGGGCGTACCAGAGCGGGCGCAGCCGGCGGAAGCGGCGGTAGTCGGCCCACCAGGCCCGCACCGCCTGCGCCCGTGAGCCCCACAACGGCGCCGTCCATCCGATGGTGTTGAGGGTCAGCCCCACCGTCAGGCAGGTCCGGGTGACGTTCGCCCAGGCGGTCGGGTCCCATCCGCGGCTCACGAGGAACACGTCCGCGAACCGCCCCAGGGAGTAGACGAGGTCGAGGCACGCACCGACCGCCGCGGTCCGCAGTCCGCGCCGTACCCAGACGTCCTCGGTCCGCCGGGCGTAGAACCAGCACGCCTTGGCCACCATGGCCTTCCCGAGGGCGAAGGCCGTGAGGTAGACGACCTGGTAGGCCACGAAGTACGGCTGTTCCCGCGGGTGGACGAAACTGTTCCGGGGGTGTCCGTGCAGTACGGCGAGCTCGAAGAGGACGGCCATCGCCAACGGCACGCAGGCCAGCAGGGCCAGTCGGCGGCGCGCGCGGACGCGGGCCTCCTCCCGCGGGTGCAGCCAGTGGATGAGCAGTACCTGCTGGCAGGCGATCGCCGCGATGATCCACATCTGGACGGAGACGTTGTACCAGGTGACCGTGCCGAAGAGCTTTCCGGTCAGGTGGCTCGGGGTGGACATGGCGAGGTACATGCCCTGGCAGCCGAAGGACGCACACAGGGCGACGAGCGCCGGCTGCGGTCCGCGCCGCAGGACCGGTGGGAGGGTGCGGGCGAACGCCAGCCAGCAGACCAGCGCGCCCAGCGGGTAGCGGACACTGTTCATGTCCGGTCCCGGCGGCGCCAGTCGAGGGAACCCTGGATGCGGCCTATCACCCCGTCCGTCTCGGCGGCGGCCGTGCCGGGCTGCGAGCGCAGGCCTTCACCGAGGAGAAACGCCATCACCTCCGCCTCCCGCTCCTGGGCGTCGGAGTAGTTGTCCCGGCACAGCAGGTCCTGCACCAGCGACGGGTCGAGGTCCGGGAAGAGCGTGGCGACGGCCGGCGAATCGGCGGTCCCGCTGCGGTGGCCGCACAGCATGTGCGCCAGCTCGTGGGCGATGATGTGCTCCTGGTGGTGCCGGCTGGTGTGCTGCTCGTAGACGACGTAGTCGGCGTCCGAGAAGGCCAGCCACAGCCCGCACGGGCCGGACGCGTCCAGGGGCATGGGCAGCAGATGGATGGGCCGGCCCCGGGAGCCGCTGAGGTGGTCGCACAGGGTCATGAGGTCGTAGGACTCGGGCAGCCCGAAGGAGGCCAGCCGCTGTCGGCTTTCCCGGCGCAGCGCCTGGAGGCCGGACCGGCGCCGGTGTCGCTGGAGGAATCGCATCGGCGGTCTATTCCCCGCCGCCCGCCGCGCCGCCGGTGTCTCTGCCCTCCGGGTCGTCGGCCGTTCCGTTGCCCCGGGCCGCCTGCCCGCGGGAGGAGGCCGCCGAGTGCAGCAGACTGACCTCGCGGATGATGCGCGCCAGATGCTTGCGGCCGGAGTCGTCCATGCTCATGGCCCGCAGTGCGATGTCCCGGACCTCGGCGTTGCCCATCGCCGAGGCGATGGCGAGCTGTGCGTCGACCCGCTCGGCGGTGTCGTCGTCGAAGAAGTACGCGGCGGGCACGCGGAAGAACGCCGCCAGCGCCTCCAGGTGCCGTTTGGTCGGGTTGTCGCGCTGTCCGGTGCGCAGCTGCCAGACGTACGTCTTGGAGAACGTGCCGCCGCTCAGCTGGCTGCAGCCACGAGCGACCTCCTCGTAGGTGTATTCCCGGCCGTTGGTGCGGATGGTCCTGAAGAGTTTGTCGACCTTGTCGGCCAAGGGGGGCATCAACACTCCTTCTGTCCGCCAGTGTGAACCGGCAGGGTGATGACGACCAATCGTAGTTGACAGCCCGTAAGCCCGCACCTACGGTCGAACCGTTAGCTGAGATGAACAAGCGGGTGTATGCCGGCAGCCGTCAACAAACGGCAGGCCGGTACGGGGGCCCGATCGGGAGGCTTGGGTGGGGAAGATCTCTGTGCCGGAACGTGGCGGCGCGCACCGGGCGGCGGACCGCGCGGATCCCGCGCCGGACCGGCCCGGCCCCCGGCTGAGGCGCGCCGCCGCCGACGTGCTGGACCGCTACGCGGACACCCTGAGGGCCGAGGGACACCCACTCGTGGAGCTCCCGGAACTATGGCGCGACACCCGCGCCGGCGCCGCACTGGTCCTCGCGGAGTGCGCCCGCGCCCTCGACGCGACCGCCCGGCCCCGGACGCGCGGACACCCGGACCGCGTACGGCCCGCGGAGGCGTCCTGCCGCGAGCTCGGTGCCCGGTGGGCCGCCGCGGACCTCGGGCTCGCCGACTGCCTGTCCGCCATGGACCGGCTCACGGACGCCCTCGTCGCGACGGTGGACCCAGCGGGCCCTGAGCCGGGCGCCCACGACGCGGCGGACATCGTGCGCAGGGTGTCCGCCCGCCACACCCGGGCCGCGGCCCACGGCTACGAGACCCGGCTGCGGGCACACCCGCCGGCCCCGGGCGACGACTGCTGCGGCCGGCTGGCCCGCGACGTCCACGACCACCTGGGCGGCAGCCTCGCCCTGGCCTTCCGCCACCTGGAGCTCCACCGGCTCAAGACCCGGGTCGCAGGCGCTGACGATCCGGAAACGCAGCGGCACCTCGCCGCGGTCCACGACGCGCTGCAGGAGGCCACCACCCTCACGCGCGGCCTGGTGACCGGACTGCGCGAGACCCGCAGCACCGCACAGGACGGCCTCGGGGAATCACTGCGCCGCCACGCGGACCGGCTCAACCTGGCCGGAGTTCCCGTGCGGCTGACGGTGGAGGGGGACGAGTCGCGGGTGCCGCCGGCCCACCGTCGGGAGCTCGTCCTCGTCGTCGGGGAATTCCTGCGCAACTCCTTCACCCACGCCGATCCGCAGGCCGTCACGATCGGTGTACGGATCTCACACCACCGCGTCGAGGTCCAGGCCGGCGACGACGGGCGGGGCTTCCACCACGACGCCCCCCGCGAACACCGGGGCGGGCTGACGGCCATGCGCGAGCGGGTGACACAGATGGGCGGGCGCTGCCTTCTGCTCAGCGCTCCGCGAAAGGGCACCCGGCTGCTGCTGTGGGTGCCGCTGACCAGCGGCCACGGGCCGCACCCGGGGGAGACATGAAACCCATTCGCATCCTGATAGCCGACGATCACACCCTGCTGCGCGACGCGCTGGCGGAACTCCTCGACGCCGAGGAGGACTTCGACGTGGTGGCCGTGGCCGGCAACGCCGCCGAGACCGTACGCCTGGCGGCCGAATTCCGGCCCCACGTACTCCTCCTGGACATCGAAATGCCCGGCAACCACGACCCGGCCACCACCGTCCGGCACCTGCGCCAGGCCGCGCCGGAGACCCAGGTCATGGTGCTGACCATGCATGACGACCCCGGACTGGTCCAGGCGTTGCTGCCGCTCGGCATCCGGGGGTTCCTGCACAAGACGGTGAGCCACCAGTCGCTGGCCGGCACGGTGCGCGACGTGTGCGCGGGCGGCAGCCGGGTCACCATCTCGCTCTCCGCCCGCAGTCTGGCCGCTCCCGCACCAGCGGACATCGCGCCGCTCTCCGTCCGCGAGACGCAGGTCATGGAGCTCGCCGCCAGCGGACTGAGCAACTACCGCATCGCACGCCGCCTCGACATCGCCGAGGGGACCGTGAAACGCCACATGCGCAACATCTTCGACAAGCTGGACGCGGGGTCCCGGGTGGAGGCCGCCAACAAGGCGGTGCAGCGCGGTCTGATCGCTCCTCCGGTGACCGCCCCCCGCCGGGTACGGGACGCCCGCAGCCTGCCGGACGTCGTGCTCCGGGGCCCGCACAGCCTGCCGGACGCCGTCCTGTGGTAGACCCGGGACGGGCACCGGCCGCCCGGCCCGGGCACCGGCACCCGCGCCGGGAACCCGGCCCGGCCATACACCTGCACCCCTGAATGAACCGCGGGCCCCGCGAACGACACCTCTGGTGACGCCGCACGGCGCCACCGGCCCGCCCCGGCAACGGCGCCGCTGCCCGGCCCCGAAGGAGCCGGACAGCGGCGCCGGACGCGTACGGCATCCCTCCGGGGCGCCGGGCGGCACGTGCCGCTCCGCAGCCGCCCGGGACGGCCGCGGAGGGGCACACGCGAGTGCCGCGGACCGCGGACTGCTCAGATGCCCATGCCGATGCCGCCGCCCACGGGCAGGACCGCGCCGGTCACGTACCCGGCCTGCTCCGAGGCGAGGAAGCGGACCGCCGCGGCGACCTCCTCGGCCGTACCGGGCCGGCCGAGCGGAGTCATCCCCATGACCTCCTTCATGCGCCGCTCGGTCAGCCCGCCCGTCATGTCCGTGTCGATGATCCCCGGTGCGACCAGGTTCACGGTGATGCCACGGGAGCCCAGTTCCCAGGCGAGCGAGCGGGCGAAGCCCAGCAGCGCGGTCTTCGCCGCGGCGTAGTTGGTCTGCCCGGGGGAGCCCAGGAAACCGAGCGCGGACGACACCAGCACGATCCGGCCCCGGCGGGCGGCGAGCATGCCGCCCGCCGCGGCCCGCACGGTACGGAACACACCCTTCAGGTTCGTCTCCAGCACCTCGTCGAACGTGGCGTCGTCCATACGCAGCAGCAGCGTGTCCCGAGTGATGCCCGCATTGGCCACCAGCACCTCCACGGGGCCCTGTTCCGCCGCGACGGCGGCGAAGGCGGCCCTGACGGAGGCGTCGTCCGTCACGTCGCAGCGCACCCCCAGAAGTCCGTCCGGGGGCGTCCCGGTCCGGTGGCCGACGGTCACCCGGTCGCCGTCGGCGGCCATGGCCCGCGCAACGGCCAGACCGATCCCCCTGTTGCCGCCGGTGACGAAGACGGAACGTGACATGAGCTTCTCTCCTTCTGGGACACCGGGCAACCGCCCGGTCTCGTGAACGGCGCGAAGGTCATCGCGCCGGGGACTCCACCAGCAGGCAGGACCAGGTGAAGCCGGCCCCCGCGCTGAAGACGAGGGCACTGGACCCGGGCGCCGGCAGGCCCCGGGCCGTCAGGTCGGCGAGTCCCGCGACCGCGTCGCCCGCCCCCAGGTGCCCGGTCTCCCGGCCCAGGTCGAGCAGTTGCGCCCCGCCCACCTGCTCCGCCAGGACCGGGATCCACGACTCGGCCAGCGTCTTGGCACCGAACCGGGGCAGCACGACATGGGTCAGCCGCGGATCGCGTCCGTCCATGCCACCGTCGGCCAGCGCCTGCGAGACGACCGTGCGAATGGCCCGGCGGTTGGCGGAGGTGAACGGCAGGGTTCCGTGCGTGTGCAGGTAGGCCCGCTTGGTGGCGCGCATGTCGACCCGGTCGCGGTGTCCGCGGGCGACCGGCGAGAAGGGATCCGTGCCGCGGTGCATCTCCTCCAGCAGGGGATCCGCGACCGTCGCCACCGAGCGCAGCAGCAGCACGTCCCCGTCGTCGGCAGGACGGCGCAGCAGCACGGCCGTACCCGCGTCGCCGTACGCCACTCCGAAGTCGCCCGCCCAGCGGTCGAAGCCGGGCTCGGCGAAGCGGTCTCCCGTCGTCACCATGCCCAGCCGCGGCCGCGCGGAGGGGGCCGGGTCCGACGAGGCGAGCCACGCCGTCACCAACCCCATGGCGGCCGCGCCGCCGTTGCACACCTGCTGGATGCCGACCGGCAGCGCCCGCAGAGCGCCGAGACGGCGGGCGACGTAGTGGGCCGGCGACCACAGGTCGTGCCCCTGGTAGTACATCCACGCGTGCGCCAGCACATCCAGCCCGCCCGCTTCGATGCCCGCCGCGTCCAGCACCCCGCGGGCCGCGAGGACCGCGGCGTCCGGCGGGGCGACCGCCCCCGCGTCCGGAACGCTCTCATGGCCCAGGGCCGCCGCGTCGCGCTCGCGCAACCTCCCCGCGGCGACCGCGCCCGAGGCCCGGGACCGCCCCTCGGGCAGCCACAGCCCGGCCGTCACTATGCCCACCGGCTCGGTCGGTCTCATCCCCCGCACCACCTGTCCGCACATCGCATCGACTTCATCGCCGGAATGCTCGGGCGCCCCGATGAAAGTGCGGGCAAAAAACGGCCGGAAACCTCCGCACCCCGTGCGGATCACCCCCATGGGCAGACGGCACGGACCGGCGGAGGCACCACCCATGTCACTTTCGGAGTGCTTGCCGCTGCCTCCGGACCTGGGATTGGCTGGTTCAAGCCGCACCGGGGATACGCGAATCTCCCCGATCCGGCCCCCCACAACCAGTGAATCGAAGGGCAATGAGATGAGTGACATCGCGATATCCGAGGACCGGCGCGCACAGGTGCGGGCCATCGTCGCGGACGTCCTCGAAGTGGACGTGGACGCCCTGACCGACGAAAGCAGCTTCGCCGACGACTTCGACGCGGACTCGCTGCTGATCATCGAGATCTTCTCGCGCTTCGAGCGCGACCTCGGCATCCGAATCCCGCAGGAGGACCTCACCGAGCTCGACGAACTGCCGAGCGCCTACCTCCTGGTCGAGAAGCACAGCACCCCGGAGGCGCTGGGTGTCTGACGAGGCCTCCGCCACGGGGCGCCGGGTCGTCGTCACCGGGCTCGGCGCGGTGAGCAGCCTCGGGCTCGGCGCCCGCGCGCTCACCGCGGCGATCCGGTCCGGGCGCAGCGGCATCGGCCCGATCGGACAGTTCGACGGCGCGGGCTTCGACCGCACCCTCGCCGGTGAAGTGCGCGGCTTCCACGCGGAGATGCACCTGCGGGGAACCGACCCCGCGCAATGGGGGCGCAGCGGACGCTTCGCCGCCGCCGCAGCGCGGATGGCGGTCGCGGACGCCGGAGTGAACCCGGCCGCACTGTCCGCGGGAAACACGGCGAGCTGCTTCGGAACGACCAACGGCGAGTCACAGGTGCTGGAAGAACTGACCCGGCAATGGGTCGACCACGGTCTTGCCGCGCTCGACCCGGCGCTCGCCGGCCAGGCCGACGCCGGCCGGATCGCCGCCGCCGTCAGCGCCGAACTCGACCTGAGCGGCGAGTCCATCACCCTCGGCACCGCCTGCGCCGCCGGCAACTACGCCATCGGCTACGGCTTCGACCTGGTCCGCACGGGAGAGGCGGACGCCGCACTGTGCGGCGGGGCCGACGCCTCCAACCGGGCCACCCACGCCGGCTTCCACCGCCTCGGGGCCCTCGCCGCCGACGTCCCCCGCCCCTTCGACGAACACCGCGACGGCATCGTCACCGCGGAGGGCGGCGCGGCGCTGCTCCTGGAACCCCTCGACACGGCGCTGGCACGCGGGGCCCGGATCTACGCCGAGGTCCTCGGGTACGGCATGACCTGCGACGCCCGCCACATGACCAACCCGGACGCCGCGTCGATCGCCGAGTGCATCCGGCGCGCCCACCACCACGCCGGCATCGAACCCGGCGACGTGGACTACATCTGCGCACACGGCACCGGCACCAGGGCGAACGACTCCACGGAGACGGCCGCCGTGCGCGAGGTGTTCACCGACGGCCCCCCGCCGATCAGCTCGATCAAATCCATGCTCGGGCACACGATGGGCGCGGCGGCCGGCTTCGGGGCCCTGGTGTGCTGCGCCGCCCTGTCCGAAGGCTTCCTTCCGCCGAGCGCCACGCTCCGCCGGGTGGATCCGGCGCTGGGACCGGGCCTCGACTGCGTCCAGGGGCGGGCCCGGGCCGCCCGGCCGCGCATCGTACAGAACCACGGCTTCGCCTTCGGCGGGAACAACGCCGTCACGATCTTCGGAGAGTTCACCGCATGAGCATCGTGGACGACCAGCAGCGTCCGGCCGCCACCTCGCGGACGGTGGTCCCCGTGGCACTGGACACCGCCGGCGTGGTCAGCTCCGCCGGCGTGGGACTGCAACCCCTCGCCGACGCCGTGCGGACGGGCACCGCGGGCGGCGGACAGCCGCCCCTCGCCCACGAGGCGGAGGACTACCCGCCGCTCACCCTGCGCCCGGCGGACTTCCCGGCCGCCGACCTCCTCGGCCCCAAGGGACTGAACCGCCTGACGCGGGCCGAACAACTGGGCATGGCCGCATGCACCCTGGCCCTCGGACCGGTCCGCGACCGCTCCGGGACCGGCGTGGTCCTCGGCAGCGCCGTCGGCAGCAGCGCCGGTGTCGGCCGCTTCACCCGGGACACCTTCGTCCAGCAGCGCCCCGACATGGTGAACCCGTCGGCCTTCCCGGGCACCCTGATGAACGCCGCGGCGGGCCGCACGGCCATACGCCACGGGCTCACCGACGCGAACGCCACCGTCTCCGGCGGACCACTGGCCTCACTGCACGCACTGCGTTTCGCCCGCAACACCCTGGTGGCCGGCCACGCACGCCGACTGCTGACGGGAGGCGTGGAGGAGCTGTCGCCCCAGAACGCCTGGGCCTGGCACCGGGCCGGATCGCTCGCACCGGGCACCGCACTCGGCGAAGGCGCCGCGGTGTTCGCCCTGCGGACGGTCCCGGACGGCGGCACCGGCGAGGGCCCCCTCGCCCTAATCATGGCCGTCGAGACCGGGTTCGCCGCGGGCGGGCCCCTCGCCGTCGCCCGCCGCCTCACCACCTGCGTGCGGGACGCCCTCGCCCGCAGCGGTGTCGGCGCCGCCGACGTCGCCGTGGTCGCACCCGGTGCCGCCGGCCGGCGAGGCTGGGCGGCCGTGGAGGAACGCGCCCTGCGCGCGGCGCTCGACGGCCCCGACGACCGGCATCTGCTGCGCGTGCAGGAGGTGCTCGGCGAGACGCACGGAGCGAGCGGCGCCCTCCAGGTCGCCGCCGTCCTCGCCCGCTGGCACGACCCCCACCTCGACACCCGCGGCGAGCGGGCCGCCCTCGTCACCTCCGTCGGCCCGGACGGCTCGGTCGGCTGCGCCGTCCTGCTGCACCCGCACGCGGGCGCCTGAGGCTCCCCGCCCGCCCACCGACCCACCACCACGTAAGGACCCCTCCCCATGCGTTACCGCTACCTCGGCCGAACCGGCCTCCAGGTCTCCGAGCTGTCCTTCGGAGCGGCCACTCTCGGCACCCCCGGCGCGTTCGGCGGCCTGCCCGGTGCGAACTGGTCCCAGTTCGGCGTCAACGCGGGCGACGACGCCGTCCGCCTCGTCCACGCCTGCCACGACGCGGGCGTCAACTTCTTCGACACCGCCGACGTCTACCGGGACGGCGAGTGCGAGGAACTGCTCGGCCTGGCACTGAAGGACCGCCGGGACAAGGCCGTCATCGCCACCAAGGCCCGCTTTCGCACCGACCCCGACGACATCAACGCGGCCGGCTCCTCACGGCACCACCTGGTCCGCGCCGTCGAGGCCAGTCTCCGCCGCCTCGGCACCGACTACATCGACGTCCTCTACCTCCACGGAACCGACCCGCGTACGTCCCTGGAGGAGACCCTCGGCGCCCTCGACGACCTGGTGCGCGCCGGAAAGCTGCGCTACATCGGCTGTTCGAACTTCCCCGGCTGGCAGCTGATGAAGGCACTCGACATCTCCGACCACCGCAACCTCGCCCGCTTCGCGGCCTACCAGGGCTACTACAACCTGGGAGCCCGTGAACTGGAGCACGAGATCGTGCCCGCCGCCGCCGACCAGGGCGTGGGCATCACCGTCTGGAGCCCGCTGGCGGGCGGCTTCTTCAGCGGGAAGTACCGGCGCGGGCAGGACGTCTCCGCGGACTTCCGTCTGGCACACGAGGGCCCCGCCTCCATCGCCCCGCTCACCGATCGCGAGCAGGCCTACGACGTGGTGGAGGTGCTCGACGGCATCGCCCGCGAGCGCGACGTCTCGATCGCCCAGGTCGCCCTCAACTGGGTGCTGAGCAAGCCCGCCGTGACGTCCGTGGTCTTCGGCGCCAGCCGCCCCGGCCAGCTCCAGGACAACCTCGGCACCGTCGAGTGGGAGCTCACCGCCGAGGAGCGGCAGCGCCTGGACGCGGCCAGCGACCGGCCCGCGCCCTACCCGTACTGGCACATGCGTGCCATCGCCGGCGACCGGAACCTGCCCGGAGACATCCAGCCCTGACCACGGCCGCCCCCACCCCCCCCAGTACTGCCGAAGCCCAACCCAGGAGCACAGCCGTGCCCATTGCCGTCATCGCCCTGTCCCTCAGCGGTTTCGCCATCGGAGTCGCCGAGTTCATCATCGCGGGGATCCTCCCCGACATCGGAGCCGACCTCTCCGTCTCCATCCCCACCGCGGGACTTCTGGTGTCCGGGTACGCGCTCGGCGTCGTCATCGGCGCCCCCGGCCTCACCGTCCTGTGCGCCCGCACCGAACGCAGGAGCCTGCTGATCCGGCTCATGCTGCTCTTCCTCGCCGGAACGGTCCTGTCCGCGCTCGCCCCCACCTACGGGCTGCTCATGGCGGGCCGGGTGCTCTCGGCCCTCGCCCACGGCGCGTTCTTCGGTGTCGCGATGGTGGTCGCCTCCGATCTCGTCCCCGAAGACCGCAAGGGCCGCGCCGTGTCGATGGTCGCCGCGGGTCTGACCCTCTCCACGATCCTCGGCGTCCCGGCGGGCACCTTCATCGGCCAGCACTTCGGCTGGCGCTGGGCATTCTGGATGGTCGCCCTCTTCGCCGCGGTGGGCCTGGCGGGCATCGCCGCGCTCGTGCCCAGGACCCCGGCGCCCGAGGGCACCGGGCTGCGCTCCGAACTGAGGGTGCTGCGCCGCCCGCAGGTACTGCTGGTCCTGCTCACCACCGTGCTCGGCTTCGGCGGCGTCATGACCTCGTACACCTACATTGCCGAAATGGTCACCCAGACCACCGGTTTCACCGACGGCGCCGTCACCCTGATCATGGTGCTCTTCGGCGTCGGCATGTTCGTCGGCAACCTCGTCAGCGGCCGGATCGCGGACCGCGCCCCCAAGAGCGCCATGTGCGGGGCGCTGGCCCTGCTCACCCTCGTCCTCGGGGCGTTCACCTTCACGGTGCACGACAAGGCGGCCACCTGCGTGACCGTCTTCCTCTTCGGCGCGGCCACCTTCGCCACCATCTCCCCGCTGCAGATGCGGATCATGGCCAAGGCGGACGGCGCCCCCACGCTCGCCTCGGCGTCGAACATCGCCGCCTTCAACCTCGCCAACGCCGCCGGCCCGCTGCTCGGCGGCAGGATCATCGACGCCGGCCTCGGCTACCCCGCCCTCAACTGGGCCGGGGCCCTCGTCACCCTCGCCGGACTGCTCCTCGCCGGCCTCGGCGTGGCGGCGGAGCGCAAGGAGCGCCCCGCCGCGCCCGCCGTCCCCTCACCGAGCGGCAGCGCCGCCGCGCACTGAACGCCAGCGAACCGAAAGGAAGCCATCGTGGAAGCCTCCGTCCTGGACGCGCCCCGCAGCCCCACCACCCCCGCCTACGACCGGACCGTCTCCCGCTCGCTCGTCCACCGCTGGGCCCTGTCCGAGGTGTTCCTCACCGATTCCGTCGCCACCGGTGAGGGCATCTTCACCGCCGCCGCGCAACTTCCCCTCTCACACGCGTACTTCCGCGACCATGTGCCGGGGCGGGGGTTCCACGACCCGTTGCTCGTCCTGGAGAGCTGCCGCCAGGCGGTCACCCACGCCTCGCACCTCTTCGAGGGAGTGCCCCGCGACACCACGTTCATGGTCACGTCCTGGACGCTCGACATCACCGAGCCGGAGGCGCTCCGCTGCGGCGAACGGCCCGGGGAGCTGCGCATGGACGCACAGGTCACCCAGCGCGTCCGGCGCGGCGGACGGCTGCGCCGACTGGTCTTCGCCATGGACCTGACGCTCGACGGCCGCCCCCTGGGCCGGCTCACCATGGACACCAACTGCACGCCCACCGACCAGTACCACGCACTGCGCCGCATGCAGCGCGGCACCACCGTCCCCACGGCGTTCACCCTGCCCGCCGAGCCCACCGGAGCACCGGTCGAGCCGGCCCGGGTGCGCCGGCTCGACCCGGCGAACACCGTCCTCGACGCCGTGCAGGTGGACCAGGCCACCCTCACCGCCCGTCTCAGCCCCCGTACGTACCGCAACCGCAGCATGTACGACCACCCCTACGACCACGTCCCGGCCATGGTCTTCAGCGAGGCGGCGCGCCAGTGCGCCCTGCTGCTCGGCCCGCAGGACACCGCCACGCCGGATCCCGACACCGCACGCGTGCTGCGGCTGCACGGTCGCTTCCTGAAGTTCGCCGAACTGGACGACCAGGTGCATCTGACCGCCACGCGCGAGGAAGACGGCAGTCGGGGGGCCTTGCGCATGAGCGCCGTCCAGCAGGATGAGACGGTGGCCGTGGTGGACGTCGCGCTGGGTTGAGCCCGCCGCCTGCCCGCCTCCACCGGCCCTCCAGGTCGTTCCCTTACCTTCCCTTACCTGCTTCTTCCCTTCCCCCCTCTCCCTTCTCGCCTCCGGAGTTCTCCGTGACCACGGCACTGCCGACGACCACGCACGCCGTCGCGTTCTTTGACGTCGACGAGACGCTCACCACCGTCAAGAGCATGTTCGACTTCTACGACTTCTTCCTGAACGCCGTCGGGCACACCCCGCAGGAACAGCAACGGCTCCGCCAGGACGCCCGCGACCTGCTGCGCCCCGGCCTGCCCCGGGAACAGGGCAACCGGCTCTTCTACCGGCGATTCGCCGGCTACCGGGCCGAGCAGACGGAGGCCCTCGGCCGGGCATGGTTCGCGCAGCACCTGCGGCAGGGCGGGTTCTTCCACCAGGACGTCCTCGAAGCGCTCACCGCCCACCAGGAGCGCGGGCTGGCCACCGTCCTCGTCTCCGGTTCCTTCCCCGCCGCTCTGGATCCGGTGGCCGCCCACATCGGTGCCGACGTGGTGCTGTGCACGCGCCCGGAGGTTCAGGACGGGGTCTACACCGGGGAAGTGCTGTCGACGATGATCGGCGACGCCAAGGCCCGGGCCGCCAGGGAGCTCCTGGCCGAGCGCGGCATCGCCCCGGAGGACTGCCACGCCTACGGCGACCACGTCTCCGATCTGGGGCTCCTGCGCCTCGTCGGCCATTCGGTCGTCGTCGGCGACCATCCGGACCTGCTGGCGGAGGCCGGCCTGCGTGGCTGGCACCACCTGGCGGGCGTCCCGGCCTGACCCACGCCCCATCGCAGCCGGCCGGCGTCTTCTCGGCGCTGCGTCGTGGAGGGAGGCGGGGCCCGTCCCGGTAACCGGCCGACTGCGGAGCATCGATCGATCCCCCCCCCGTACATGGCAGCGGCGTCTTCCGTACGCCGCACTGACAGAAGGGGGAGGGTGCGTAGCCCCATCGGTTGGGCGGACCCCGGGGCGGCAAGTCGGTGCATTTACGTCACATCGCCACATGGAATGCCTGGCTGAATCCGATATCCGAGGTGATTGCGGTGCCTATCGGACTGATAGTTTCCGCGAGTTGATCTTGTCGTCACCCCGTCAAGCCCCGTCACGGGTGGGCGCGGTGACGGCCACCCCTCTCGCAAGGAACCCACATTGCTCCGCCCCAGTCCGCTTCGGCCCACCCGTCTCACCTCCCGAGCCGCAGCCGCCGCTGCCCTGCTCGTGCTGCTGCCCGCCGTCCCGGCGGCAGCCGCCCCGACCCCGCACCTTGACTCCGTCGAACAGGAACTCCGCCGGGTCTCGCCCGGCCTCGAGGGCCGCGTCTGGGACCGCACCGCCGGCAACGCCCTGGACGCCTCGACGCCCGGCGGTGGCGACTGGCTGCTCCAGACCCCCGGTTGCTGGGGCGACAGCGCGTGCACGGAGCGGCCCGGTACGCAACGCCTGCTGTCGAAGATCTCCGAGAACGTCGCCCAGGCCAAGCAGACCGTCGACATATCCACTCTCGCGCCGTTCCCGAACGGCGCGTTCCAGGACGCTCTCGTCTCCGGTCTGAAGGCATCGGCGGCACGGGGCAACAAGATCAAGGTGCGGGTCCTCGTGGGCGCCGCGCCTGTCTACCACCTCAACGTGGTGCCGTCGAAGTACCGGGACGAACTCGTCGCGAGGCTCGGTGACGACGCGCGGAACATCGACCTCAACGTCGCCTCGATGACGACCTCGAAGACCGCGTTCTCCTGGAACCACTCCAAGATCCTCCTGGTCGACGGCCAGTCGGTGGTCACGGGCGGGATCAACAGCTGGAAGGACGACTACCTGGAGACCAGCCACCCGGTGGCCGATGTCGACCTGGCGCTGAAGGGGCCCGGCGCCGCCTCGGCGGGCCGCTACCTCGACGAACTGTGGTCCTGGACCTGCCAGAACAAGAGCAACATCGCCAGTGTCTGGTTCGCCTCCTCCAACGGCGCCCCCTGCATGCCGTCCATGCCGAAGGCCGCCGCGGGCCCTGCGCCCCAGGGCGACGTGCCCGTCATCGCCGTCGGCGGGCTCGGAGTGGGCATCCTGCGCAACGACCCCGTCTCGGCCTTCCGGCCCCAGCTGCCCACCGCACCCGACACCAAGTGCGTCGTCGGGCTCCACGACAACACCAACGCCGACCGCGACTACGACACGGTCAACCCGGAGGAGAGCGCCCTGCGGACGCTGATCTCCACCGCCGGCCGGCACATCGAGATCACCCAGCAGGACGTCAACGCGACCTGCCCGCCGCTGCCGCGCTACGACATCCGCGTGTACGACGCCCTCGCCGCCAAGCTGGCAGCCGGGGTGAAGGTCCGCATCGTGGTCAGCGATCCCGCCAACCGGGGTGCCGTCGGCAGCGGGGGCTACTCCCAGATCAAGTCCCTCGCCGAGATCAGCGACACCCTCCGCGACCGTCTCGCCCTGGTCACCGGCGACCGGGTCACGGCGCGCACGACGATGTGCTCGAACCTCCAGCTGGCCACTTTCCGCAGCTCGGCCGCGCCGACCTGGGCGGACGGCCACCCGTACGCCCAGCACCACAAGGTGGTCGCGGTGGACGACTCGACGTTCTACCTCGGCTCGAAGAACCTCTATCCCGCCTGGCTCCAGGACTTCGGGTACGTCGTCGAGAGTTCCGACGCCGCCCGGCAGCTCACGACCCAGCTGCTGGATCCGCAGTGGCAGTACTCCCGCCGGACCGCCACCGTCGACTACGAGCAGGGCATCTGCCCCGCCGCCTGACCCGACCGGCGTAGGGGAGGCCCCGCCCCCGATGAGTGCGGCTGAGGCCCGGGCTCGTCGAGGTCATCTGCCAACTGCGTCAGGAATACACGGGTTTCAGCCCCGGGCCGACGGCAGCCGGGCCGACGGCCCGTTCCAGGGCTTCCAGGACGGTGTCTCTGAACAGCGTGGCCTTGTAGCCGGTCTGCGGCAGCGGCCGGCAGCGGGCGAGCACCGTCGCGGCCGCCGCGGCGAGGACCCCGGGGGTGGCCTCGCGGCCGATCAGGGCGGCCTCCACCTCCGTCAGCCGCAGCGGGACGCGCGCCACCCCGCCCGCCGCGACGGCGGCGTGCGTGACGGTGGCCCCGTCGAGCGCGAGCCGGGCGGTGGCCTCGACCAGGGGCCATTCGGCGTGGGCCCGGCTGGTGGCCCGGTGACAGGCGGCGCGTTCACCGGGCAGGGGTGCGGGCAGCCGCACCCCGGTGAGGATGCGGTCCGGCCGCAGCAGGTGATCGGCCTGGTGGAGCCGGTCGCCGTCCCCGTACAAGTCGGCGACGCTGCGCGGGGATTCACCGTGGATCTCGGCCTCGGCGCCGTAGGTGAGCAGGGCCATCGCGAGGGTCGACGGGTGCGGGGTGATGCAGGGCCCGTCTCCGCTGACCACGCCGAAGTGGTGGTCGCCCGCGCGTGCGGGGCAGCCGGTGCCGCCCTTCTGGAAGCAGCTGACGTGCGGATTGCGGTAGTACCAACAGCGGTTGCGTTGCAGCAGGTTGCCGCCCAGGGTGCCGGCGGCGCGGATCTGCGGGGTGGCCGCGGTCCCGGCCGACAGTGCGAGAGCCGGCCAGCCGGCGCGCACCTGCGGATCGGCGGCCAGCGCGGCGAGGGTGGTCAGGGCGCCGATCCGCAGTCCGCCGCCGGGCAGCGGCGTGGTGCCGCGCAGGTGACCCGCGCCGGCGAGATCGGTGAACGGTCCGGGGGAGACCCCGCTGCGCTGCCGGGCGGTGGTGTCGGTGCCACCGGCGCGCAGCTCCCCGCCGCGGGCCAGGACGGCGGCCGACAGTTCGCTGAGGGCGGGCTCGGTGCTCACGTACGCAGTCCTTCCAGGAGCCGGTCGGGGCGGATGGGCATGTCGTACGGACGCCAGCCGGTCGCGTCGTGGACCGCGTTGGCCAGACAGGCCGCGGTGGGCAGGGTGGCGATCTCACCCAGGCCGACACCGCCGCCTGGGACGTGCTCGAAGCCCTCCTGATGGAAGTGGACGGTGATCTCGGGGGTATCGCCGATCCCGGGGATGCGGTAGTCCTCCAAATTCTCGGTCAGCACCCGACCGGTGGCGGGGTCGGTGCGCCGCTCCTCGTACAGGGCGTAGCCGACGCCCTGGACGACGGCGCCCTCGCACTGGCTCCTGGCCAGCCGGTCCTCGTGGATGCGGCCCGCGGAGATGCCGCTCCACACGCGCAGCGGTCGGATCCGGCCGAGCCGCGTGTCCACCTCGACTTCGGCGACCTGCACCGATCCGGTGAAGCCGCGGCCGATGGCGATACCGCCCAGGGTGAACGGGGTCACGAAGCCCCGGCGGTCGCGGGGGCGCCGGCCGGTCACCCGTACGCCGTGCGCCGCGTCCAGCCGGGCGGCGACGTCCCCGCCGCCGAGCGCGTCGCGCAGACGGGCGGCGGCGTCCGCGGCGGCGGGCGCGAGGGAGGGCGTGGTGCGGCTGCCGCCGGAGGTGGGACCGTGGACGGCATCGCTCCGGCCGACGTCGGCGCGCACCCTGCCCTCCGGTACGCCGAGCCCCTCGGCGACGGCCCGGCGCAGCACGGTCCGCGAGCCGGTGCCCATGTCCTGCACGGCGCAGCGGGCGACGACGATCCCGTCCTCGACGGTGAGCTCGACCTCGGTGACGGGATCGAGCAAGTACAGCCAGTTGGCCGCCGCGACGCCGACGCCGCGGCGGAACCGCCCGGTGCCGCCACGGGGGCCCGACCAGACCGGAAGCGAGGCGGCCCGGTCGTACAGGGCGTGTCGCTTCAGGTTGCCGTCCCAGCGGCGACGCAGGGCGATCGGGTCCTGGCCGAGCCGGTGGGCCATCTCGTCGACGGCCTGCTCCAGGGCCCAGCACATCGTGGGTCCGCCCGGGCCGCGGAACGGGGCGCCCGGAGGCCGGTGGGTGAGCGCGTCGAAGTCGCGGAGCCGACGCGGGGCCTTGCCGTACATGAACCGGGCCAGTGCCGCCACGGAGCCGCCCACCGAGATCCCGCCGTCGCTCTCCGCGTCGATGGCCAGCGCGTTCAGATCGCCGCCCGCGTCCGCGACCATCGCCAGCCGGATCCGGGTGCCGGGCCGGTATCCGCCGTCCGTGAGCTCCTCGTCCCTGTCCAGCACCACCCGTACCGGGGCGCCGTGCAGCCGGGCCAGCTCAACCGCGGCGACGACGTCGGAGGTCAGCCCCATCTTGCAGCCGAAAGCACCACCGACGTGGACCGCCCTCGCCACCACCCGTTCGGCAGGCACACCGAAGCGCTCGGCGGCGAGCTCGGCCACCCGCTTCACCGACTGTGTGGACACCTCCAGGTGCAGGGTGCCGTCGACCCACTGGGCCAGGCAGGCATGCGGTTCGAGCGGGGTATGGGTCTGCGGGGCGGTGGTGAACACCCCCTCCACCACCCTCTCGGGGTTCCGTTCCCGGGCCTCGGTGATACGGCGCACCGCGGTGGCGGGGCGCTTGCTCATGGCGGACGGGCCCCGCAGGTTGCCGCGCCAGCGGGCGGGCAGCAGCTGGGGGGTCTCGCCGGACCCCGGCGCCCGCTTGCGGGCCGCCTTGTCCTCGTAGACCAGCGGGCCTTCGCCGGCCCGGGCCCGGCGTACGTCAAGAGCCGCCGGCAGCACCTCGTAGTCCACCCTGACCCGCGCAGCGGCCGCCCGTGCGGCGGCCCGGTCCGGCGCCGCGACCGCGGCCACCGGCTGCCCGACGTACCGCACCACGCCGTCAGGAGGCAGCAGCGGCACCAGCGGGAGGTCTCCGGCCTCCAGGGAACGCACGTGCGCGTGTGCGTGCGGCGAGCGGATGATCACCCCCTCCAACAGGCCCTCGGGGCGTAGGTCCGTGGTGTACCGGGCCGATCCGCTGATCTTCTCGGGGGCCTCGGCGCGCGGGACCGCGGGCGCCTCCCCACCGGCCTGCGCCGTGTCGTAACCGGCCTGCGCCGTGTCGTAGTCGCCCGCGCAGGCCGCGGCCACCGCGCTGAAGATCCCCTCGTACGCGCCGCAGCGGCACAGGTGGCCCGCCAACGCGTCCGCGATCTGCTCCCGTCCCGGCCGGGTGCGGCCGTGCGCGGCCCGCCACCGCTCGAAGAACGCCGCCGCCTCGACCACGAACCCCGGGGTGCAGTAGCCGCACTGGAGGGCGTCCTCGCCGGCGAAGGCACGCGCCACCGCGTGGCCCGACAAGCCCTCCACCGTCGTCACGCGACGGCCGGCCAGCATGACCGCCGGGGTCAGGCACGAGACCCGGGGTTCACCGTCGACCTGGATCGTGCAGGCCCCGCACACCCCGCCCGCGCAGACCAGCTTGGTGCCGGTCAGACCCAGCCGGTCGCGCACCACCTCCACGGCGGCCGGGTCGTCGTCCACGTCCACCGCGCGCCGGGCGCCATTGACCTCGAACTCCACGAGACGTACTCCTCAGCCGTGGGTGTGGCGACCGCCGGGCCTCGCGCTCACCTTCACGCTCCTTGATATCCCGGTCCAGGGGTGGGCGCAGTTCGGGCGGCGCGGGGGCAGGAAGAGACGACCGCTCGGGTGCGGGACATACGGCGCGCGACCGGGGTGCTGACGGTGCTGGGGCGGGCGGCGCGCAAAGAACCGCCTCCGATGCCCGATTTCCTTAGATTCGGACGTTTAGTCCGCTTTCTGCCGTGTCCTCGAAGGTGTACGGCCGGCCACGCTGCGTGAGATCGGGGGCTTGTGGCGGTGAGCCGTCCCATAGGGCCCACGTCACATACGTAAAGGGATAGTAGCCCTTTTCTGGGGTATTTCACCCTCTCCGCAGCCCCTCCACCTGCACCGATACCGGTGAGCTCGGAGGGGGGCTGCGGCATCCCGGCTGCGAGGTCCGCTAGTAGGCGGGGTCGTTGCCAGGGTTTGGTGGGGTCTGTAGAACTGGATGAGTCGCAGGGCGGCAGGGGTGCTTCGGTACTTCACCCTCCCGCCGTCGAACCCCTCTCCTTCGCGTGAGTGGCTCACGCATGTCTTCGGCATGCCTGCGACCGCCCTTGTCCCCTTCGGAAGGTCTATCCGTGTCCAACGCCGTCATCCGCCGCATCGCCGCTTCCAGGAAGACCCTCGCGGGTACCGTCGTCGCCCTGGGTGTCGCCGGTTCCATGCTGGCCGCGGTTCCCGCGCAGGCCGCCCCGACGAGCGCCAAGGCGATCGCCCAGCAGATGATCAAGGACCCGGCCCAGTTCGCCGCCTTTGACAAGATCGTCTCGCACGAGAGCGGCTGGAACCCCACCGCGACCAACGCCTCCTCCGGTGCGTACGGCCTGGTCCAGGCTCTGCCGGCGTCGAAGATGGCTTCCGCGGGCTCGGACTGGAAGACCAACCCGGCCACCCAGATCAAGTGGGGCCTGGACTACATGAACGAGCGCTACGGCAGCCCGGTCGGCGCCTGGAACTTCTGGCAGGCCAACCACTGGTACTAAGCCACCAGCGGACAGCGGACAGCAGACAGCAGACAGCAGACAGCAGACGCCCGGCCGGGGACCATCCCGCCGGGCGTCTTCGCGTATCCGGCCACCGAGCCCACCGCAAAACGGCGCCTCCGGTACTGAACCCCGCGCCCTCGCTCGTGCCTCGCCCGCCCCGTCAGGACGTCGCGACCGCCGTCTCAGGGCTCGTCATGTCCGTTTCGGGGTCGCGCACCGGTGACCGGAACCGTCCCTGTCCGCGAGTGGGTCCCGGGGTCATAGGGATCCAGTGCGGGCCACTTCGGCGCCGCGGCACGCTCCTTCGAGAAGACCGGGTGCAGGTACCCGTCCTCCGGTGCGCGGCAGTCGTCGTTGGCCGCCCGCCATTGCGCTTCGCGTACGGTCAGTTGTCCATCACCCCTGGCCACGAGGTCCAGACGCCGTCGGACGACGACCCGGGCGACCTCCTGGGCTCCCGGTACCACCACCGTGCCGCCCGAGAGCTTCACCAGCGGATAGACGAAGGTGTAGTCGGCGTGCACCACCAACTCGCCCGCCGGCGAAGCCTCGTACGTCATCGTCCCGCGCGTCTTGACCACGGTGCCGTGCAGGGCGACCTCGCCCGGGTCGAAGCGCGTGAAGAGCCACAGCGGACTGTGCCCTTCGCCCGGCTGCCCGAGCGACTTCTCCAGTTCCGCGCGCGCAGGCTCGCGCGGATCGAGACGGGCCAGCGCCGTATCGGGCTGCGCGCCGAGCACGCGCGGTGAGGTTCGACTCGACCAGCAGCCCCCGGGTCTGGCGCAGTACGTCGCCCACCTGCACGGAGGTCAGCGCGCCGACGGCCTCCGACGCCGGAAGGTCGATCCCGGCAGCCCCGTCCGCCCAAGCGGCGGACGGCGAACCGCGGAACGGCATGCGCACCGTGGCCGGCCACTCGGCCGGCCACATCGCCTCCTCCAGCGCCTGCGGCGCGTACGGCTCCTCAGTGGGCCGCTCACCGGTCGAGCTCGCCAGCCACCCCCCGATCGCAGCGAGCACGACCACGGCGCCGCCGGCCGCCAGCAACGCTCGCCGCCACAGTCGTCGACGCTCACCGGCCGCCGTTCGGACACCGGGACCACGCGCTGATTTCTTAGCATCAGAGGCCAACTATTGCCCCGGTCGCCGCCAGGACGACTACAAAGGACTGACCGAACCGAATCCGGCGACGAGGATGAAGCCACTCGTCGACGCTCGGAATGATGTCGAAGGCGGTGGATGTTCGTGCGTGATTGCAACAGAATCGAACCGATTGCGGTCAGATTACTTCCGAGAAGTCCGAGTTCCGACTCCTTCACCTGATACGGGCGGCCATGCTGAAACCCGTCACGTTTTCCTCGGCGTACGCATCGGTGGACGAGTACCGGCTCCTGACGTCGACCATCCGGTCGCGAGCGGAAGAGGCGCGGCGGGTTTTCAGCAGGGCCGGGCACGGGGAGGGAGGGGCACCCTACCTCCCCGTGCACATTCAGCTTCGGGGTTTGTTCATCGAGCTCTACATCGAGATCCGCCTGCGGAACGCGGAGTTTCGCATCGTCGGGTTCCGCAACACCTTCGCGAACGGGCAGGCTCCGCCAGAAGGCTACGTTCGCCACGTGCGGGACTCGGTCGCGCCACCGGGAGTCCTCCGGGTGGAAGCCCTGCCGTTCGGCGGAGGCCGCTCCGATCTGGAGACGGCCGCCGATGTGCGGCGTTCGGGGATCTCCCTGGGGCGGCGCCCCTTGGGCAACGCGGTCATCTGGCTGCACCGGAACCGCGATCCGAAGTGCACCGCACACGGAATTCTCGTGCTCTCGGAAATGCTCTGCGAGGCTGCTCGATACCCCGCCCTGGCCGATGCGATATCACGCATCTGGATGACAGGTGGCCGCCTGTCGAGCATGGCGGTCGCCTGAAATTCCTCGAATAGGCACCCATCCACCGGCGTTGGGGCACCGAAGAAGGGGTGAGACCTCTCCAGGAGCTCATTTCAACCCCGTACGAAGTGCGATTCCAGTCCTGGGATCCACGGAACAGGAGCGAATGTGATAGTCAAGCGCACCGGTCGCCGCGTGGCATTTGCCGCCGTACCCGCCGCCGTGTTCCTGACCCTCGGACTTTCCGGACCAGCTCTCGCGGAGGGCGGAAAGGCGTACCAGATCGATCTGGCGCAGCTGAACGCATCAGGCTCCAGCGGCACGGTCATGCTCAGCCTCAAAGGCAACCAGCTCACCGTGCAGATCGAGTCCGAGGGCATGGTGCCCGGACAGCCGTCGGCCCAGCACCTGCACGGCTCGACGAAGGGGCACGACTTCCACTGCCCGGACGCCACCGACGACACCGACGGCGACGGAGTCCTCAGCAACACCGAGGCCACGCACGACTACGGCGACATCAACATCTCGCTCACCACGGCCGGGGACACCAAGGCCACCAGCGGCCTCGCCGTGGAGCGCATGCCCGTCGCCGACAAGCAGGGCAAGATCTCATACAAGCGGACGATCCCCGTCGGCCAGGACGTGGTCGACCACATCAAGGACCTGCACGTCGTGCAGCACGGCATCGACCGCAACAAGAACAACAAATACGACTTCGAGGGGGCCGGCAAGAGCGAGCTCGACCCGAAGCTGCCCCAGGAGGCCACGGCTCCGACCAACTGCGGGGAGGTCAAGGGCGCGGCCGTGGGGTCCATTCCGGTCGGCGGCATCGAGACCGGCGGCGGTTCTCCGCAGCGCGCGGTGGTGCCGGTGACGGTGCGCGACGGTGCGGCGATCACGGTACTGGCGGTGGTGGCCGGTGCGGTCGCCGTCGCGCGGAAGCGCGCCGCCGCCGTAGCCACCGGCAGGGGGACCACGGGGAGCGGCGCGTGAAGCCGGCTCCAGCGCACTGCGCGCCTGCCCCATCCGCCACGCGGCCCCGCCGCCGGACCGCAGGCTCCCTGGCGGCCACCGCCCTCGCCGCGCTGCTCCTCGCCGGGTGCGCGGGGGAGCACCCTGCCCCGGAGGGGAAAGCCCTCCAGGGCGGGGCACCGGCCGCAGCCGGCGCCGCACCGTCCGGGAAGGCGCCCGCCGGCGGTGACTCCGCGTCACCCGCGGCCGGATCGCAGAGCGGCACGGGTACGGGCCAGAGCCGGGCCGAGCCCGCCCTCGCCCGGTCGGAACCCCAGAAGATCACGATCCCCTCCCTCGGCCTGTCCAGCTCCCTGGAGACGCTGCGGCAGAACGCTGACGGGACCATGCAGACCCCGAAGGACCCCGCGCTCGCGGGCTGGTACGAGCCGGGGCCGACGCCCGGCTCCCAGGGACCAGCCGTGATCGCCGGGCACGTCACGTGGAACGGAGCATCAGCCGTGTTCGAGAAGCTCAAGACGATGAAGGCAGGCGACACCATCAAGGTGACCCGGCAGGACAGCAAGACGGTCACGTTCACGGTGGACCGGGTCGCCGAGTATCCGAAGGCCGAGTTCCCGACGCTGGAGGTGTACAAGAACCTGGACCACGCGGGCCTCCGCCTGGTCACGTGCGGCGGCGACTTCGACCCGAAGAAGCACTACTACGACAGCAACGTCGTGGTGTTCGCCCGCATGACGGGTGCCGCGTAGGCAGGTTGCCGGGGCCGGGAAGGGCGTCCGTCCGTCGCAGTGGGCCCTGCGGCCGACGGACGCCTTTCGCAACCCCGCGGGTCTCCTCGCGGCTGCTGCCGGCGGGCCGGCACGGGACGGTCGCTGACGACCGGCCCGCCGGGTCACCAGGTGACGTACAGGTCCTGCGGCGAGCGGTGGATCAGGGTGGGCCGGATCCGCGGCCGTGGACGGTCCCCGTCGAGTCGCAGATGCGGCATGCGGCGCGTGAACAGTTCCAGCGTCAGGCGGAGTTGTTCGCGCGCCAGCCGGGAACCGGGGCAGCCGTGGGGTCCGTGCCCGAAGGAGAGGTGGTGAAGGTTCCCGGGCCGGGTGATGTCGAACTCCCCAGGCCGCTCGTACCGCTCCTCGTCGCGGTTGGCCGAACCGTACGCCACCAGCACGGTGGCTCCTGCCGGAAGTTCCGTCCCGGCGAGGGTCACCGGCCGGGTGGTGGTCCGCCGGAAGGCCTGGACGGCGGTGTCATGGCGGGCGGCCTCCTCCACCGCGGCCGGGACGAGAGACGGATCGGCGCAGAGCATCCGCCACTGCCGCCGGTCGCCGAGCAGATGCAGCAGCGTGGTGCCGATGAGCGCGCTCGTCGTGAGGAATCCGGCGATCAGGAGGTTCTGCAGGTTCGCCACCGCTTCGTGGCGCTGCTCGATGGTGAGCCCGGCGTCGCCGGGAGCGAGGGCGGCCACCATGACCGAGCACATGTCGTCCCGGGGCCGGGCGCGCCGGTCGCGGACGTACCCGTCCAGCAGGTGCTGGAGCGCCACCACGTCCTCGGCGGCAGCCACCTGCCCCTCCGGCGAGAGCGGTCGGAACAGCAGTTCCTCGGCCCGGTAGCCGCCGTACACGGCCGCGGGCACGTCGGCGGGGTCCAGCCCGATCAGCCGTCCGACCACCATCCCGGGCAACCGCCGGGCGTACGCCTCCACCAACTCCGCGGACCCGTCCGCCGCGAAGCCGTCCACCAGCTCCCGCGCGCACGCGCGGGCGTACGGCACCAGCGCCGCCACCCGGGTGGCGGACAGCCCCCGGTTCAGCGGGGCCCGGTGCCGGCGGTGGGCCGCGCCGTCCGTGGACACGACGGTCGGCCGGGGGCCGAACCCCCGTGGCAGGACGCCGAGCGCCGCCTCCGAGAGCGCGACGTCCGGCAGCAGGGCGTTGGCCGAGGAGAAGTCCTCCGCGCGCAGCAGCACCTCCCGTACGTCCCGGTCCCGCGCCACCAGCCACGCGTCGAACTCGGGCACGTACGTCAGCCCCCCGGTCCGCCGGGCGCGGTCGTAGAGCGGGTACGGGTCGCGGTACAGCTCGTCACGCCGTGCCTGGTCGTCGTGCGACGTCACTGGGACCTCCGGATCACGATCACGGTCGGGGCCGGGCGGGGGCCACCGCCGCGGGTGACCTCCGGTGCGCCGGTCATCCTGCCCGACCCCCGCGCGGGCCGGTAGAGGGCCCGCAGCCCGGGCCGCCGGGCGGGCGAGGGCCCCGCCACCGGCTGCGGCCCCCGGGGCTCAGTAGCGCAAGGCCGCACCCGTCCGCGCCGACACGGTGCCGGACAGTTTGTGCGTACTGCGGGCCGTGCCCTGCCCCGTGCCCTTCCCGGGCACGTCCGAGACCGTCACCACCACGGTGTCGACCAGGCCGCCGCTCTCGTCCCTGAACTCGACCTGCACGGCGAAGGACTTCGTCGCGTCGTCGGTGTTCCGTACCGTCACGGGAACCGTCGTGTACCCGTCCCCGCCGGTCGTCACCGAACCCAGGGAAACCTGCTCCTTGGCATCGACCCCGTTCTTGACCTCAGCGAGCTTGCCCTTCGCGACCGCAGCGGCGGACTCGGCAGCCTTCGCCGCCTCGGCGGCGGCCGATGAGACCGCCTCGCCGGCCGACTTCACCGCCGACGCGGCGCCCGACACGGCGCTGGTCGGGCTTCCCCCGCCGTCCGAGCAGCCGGCGGCGCCGAGCACCACCAGCGAGAGCACCACACCTGCCGCGCCACGCATCCACGCGACCGTCGCCACCATGCCTCCAAGGGTGTTCCGGGCTTCCCAGTCAACGGCGCCGCAGCCCGGATGCCCAATGGACCGGGCATTCGGGTGGTGCCCGACACGGGAGTGCAGAGCCGGTCACGTCCGGGCCGAGGGCACCGGGCCGTCCCGGAGGGGGGTTCGCCGGGAGCGCGGCGTGTACCGGGACACCGCGACTCCGGCCAGGCAGAGAACGCCGCCGAGGAGGGTCAGCCATGCGGGTACCTCGCCCAGGAGGGCCCAGCTCAGCAGGACGACGATGGCCGGGACGGCGTACGTCGTCGCGCCCAGCTTGCCGGCGGGCATGCGTGCCAGGGCGTAGGTCCACGTGGTGAAGGCGAGGGCGGTCGGCACCGCGCCCAGGTAGACCATGTTCAGGGTCGCGGACACCGGTGCCTTCGGGACTTCCGCGAGGAGCTGCCCCGTGAAGGGCAGGCAGGCCGCCGTCCCCGTCAGACAGCTGTAGGCGGTGATCTGCAGGGGTGTTCCGTAGGAGAGCGCGGGCTTCTGGGCGACGACACCGGTCGCATAGGCCACTGCGGCGAGCAGGCAGAGTACGACCCCCAGTACGGGGGTGGAGCCGCCGTCGCCGGACGACATGGACAGGCCCACGACCACCGCTCCGACGAAGGAGACGGCCATGCCCACCAGCAGCCGCGGCGGAAGGGCCTCGCCGAGGAGGCGGGCCGCGAGAAGTGCCATGAGGATCGGCCCGGTGTTCACGAGCAGGGACGCCGTGCCCGCGTCGACCAGACGCTCACCCCAGTTCAGCGCGATCGTGTAGCCGCAGAACCACACCAGACCGGACAACAGGATTCCGCGCCAGGCTTCGCGTGGCGGCAGGCCCTGGCGGCGTATCAGGAGCAGGACGGCGAGCACGAGCGAGGCGGCCAGCAGCCTGCCGAGGGCCAGGGCCCCGGGTGAGTAGGCGGCGCCGGCGCTGCGGATGGAGACGAAGGCGGAGGCCCAGGCGAACACCGTGAAGGAGACGGCGCCGGCCGTGAGCAGGTGGGGCGGGATTCGACCCGTGCGGAACGTCATGGGAGCACACTACGGCGGCAACATTTCGGCGTCCACCGAAATGTTAACCTCGGAACTTGAACCGCGCGGCGGGTGGCAAGGGGGCGGACGGCGGGCGGCAGGCGGTCCGGTCCCCGCCCGCAGGACTCAGCCGACTCAGCTCCACGCTTCCGGCGTGATTCCCAGCAGGTCGCCGAAGGCCCGCTCTCCGGCCCCGGTCACCTCCAGGGCCCGCCCGCCGCCCGCCGGGCGTACCACCCATTCCTCCTGCAGCGCGTGCGCGCACAGCCGCGCCCCGGTGACGCCGCCCAGGTGGCGGCGCCGCTCGGTCCAGTCCAGGCAGGAGCTCGCCAGCGGCCTGCGCCCCTCGTGGCCGAGGTTGATGCCGGCCTCGGCGCACCAGGCCCGGCCGTCCTCCGTCAGCTCGAAGACGCCTGCCGTGCGCAGTAGCCCGCCCCGCTCCATCGCGTCGGTCACCGCCATGCCGAACCGCCCTGCGAAGTGGTCGTAGCAGGTCCGGGCACGTGCCAGCGGGTCCGGCGCGGCGACCACGGGTACCGCGTGCGCCGAGTCCCGGTCCGGAATCGCGTAGGAGGCGAGCTCGTCGACCAGGCGGGCGGTCGCGGCGTCGGCGATGCGCACGTAACTGTGGCGGCCCTGCCGCTCGGTCACGCAGATGCCCGCATCGAGCAGCCGGGTCAGGTGGCCGCTGACCGTGGAAGGCGCGACTGCGGTGATCCGCGCCAGCTCACCCGCGGTCCAGGCGCGTCCCTCCAGGAGCGTCATGCAGATGGCGGCCCGCGTCTCGTCGGCCAGGGCGGCAGCGAAGGCCGCGAGGCGGGCGGCGGGGGCCGGGCCGTCGGCAGGAGGCTCGGGATACGACTCGTTCATGGTGCCAGGATGCCCCATGAATTCGGTAAACAGCGAACAATCTTCTGGTGCCGGCCGTCGCGCGCAGGCCGTCGCGCCCGCGCCGTCGGGCCCGCGCCGCCGGGCCCGCGCCGTCGGGCCTGCGGACCGTTGCCCGCCCGGACGGGACCCGGATCCGCGGGCCGCTCCGGGCGCGCTCGTGGGGTGGCGCCCGGGCCGGTCGTCGGCCCGGGCACTCACTTCCGGCCTCCTACTCCATGAACCGGAAGTTCCACGCCTGGCGTTGGTCGCTGACGTCGAGTGGCCTCAGGGCGATACGGGGAGGGAAGATCCGCAGCAGACTGAGATCCAGGGCCAACTCCACTCCGTCGACCGGGCCTCCAGGCACGACGACGTGGAAGGTGTGCGGCTGCGCACTCTGGTAGAGCGTCCACTCACGCGGCTCGGGGAATCCGACGACCGGTTTGTTCATCTCCGGGTCGCCGTCGTAGGAGAGATAGGTTTCGCTCCGCAGATTGCGGATGGTGCAGGTGCCGTTGCTGAGGTTTTCCAGCTGCCATTCCTGCTCGCCGGGGTTGCCGGTGGGTGGCAGGAGGACGACGGGTGTCTTGGGCTCCGACGCCCCTTCTTCCAGCGTGAGCAGCTGGTCCGGGGGGCGGGTGATCATGTAGGTGCCGTTCGGTACAGGCGCCATGGCCGACTCCAGTTCTGAAACGCGGCGCCCGCGTGGGTCGCCGCTGGTCTTTTGGGCCGACGGATCCCTTCCCCGTCGACGCGCGACGAGGGTCGGAAAGGCTCTACGTCACCCTGGGGGAGTACGGCGGATGCGTCCCGGTGCTGAGGGTGCCCTCCTGTGCCTTCAGCGGCGCGTCGGTTGGCAGCTGGGCATCGGCGACCCTGCCGGCCTCCGCGTGATCTGCGGCGGGAGGCAGCGACAGCTGTTCAGGGACGCGAACCGGGCGACGGGATGTCGCGCACCGGTCACAAGCTCTTGAGGAGGTCTCCGAGGGGGGCGGGTACCTGATCGCCGTCCAGGGCTTCGACGAGGAGGCGGCCGTAGCGGATCTTGCGGCCCTTCTTCGTACCGAGGAAGCGCCGCAACTGCTGCTGCCGGGGGCGGCCGTGGTGCGCGGGCTGGCGCAGGAAGGTCTGCCAGGCCCGCACGTCGCCCTCGGCCTCGACGATCTCCTCGACCCTTGACGTGCCCAGCGCCCGGATGAGCTCGTCCTCCAGGTCCGCCACGCACACGAAGATGTCCTGGCGCGGGGCCCCTGCCCGATCCAGAGCGCGGTCGAAGAAGGGCTGCTCGCGCTCGTCGCACAGTCCTGCCAGGCGCAGGCCGAGGCCGGGCGGCCCGAGAAGGCTCGCGTACCGGCCGACACTCATCGCCCCGCCCATCGGCACCACGCACACCCCCTCGGCGTCCAGGTCCCTGCCCTGCAGTGCGGCCAGCGCCTCGACGGCCGCGAGGTCGCTCAGACCTTCGAGCAGTACCGCAGTCCGCACTCCCAGTCGCTCGGCCAGATCGCTCGCCGACCCGCCGGTCCCCCCAGCGGCTCGGCGGGTTACCTCGTTGCGGAACGCTCGCATGTCCTCCATGGAGTGAGTCTGCATCTCCTCCGACGGCAGGGCACGCAGTTTTCGGCGCTCCGACCCGACACGGCCGACGCAAATCGGGTGCGGGCACGGGGGAGGGGGGACGGGGGAGCGGGGACGTGGGCGGGCGCTGCTCGCGGGGCGGGCCCCTCTGGTCGTCTCGGACGCCATGGCCGAACGGCCCCAGGACGGACAGCGGTTCGGCCGCGGACGGACCCCGCCGGCTACCCCTCCGACGTCGGCGTGCTGCCGGCCTGCTCGCGCACCTCCAGCCACTCCTGGAGCTCGATCAGATTCCCTTCCGGATCCTCCAGGTAGGCGACCCGCATGCGCTCGCCCATCGGCCCCGGATCCCTGGTGAACCCGGCACCCCGCGAGGTCAGTTCGGCGTGGGTGGCGTCCAGGTCCTCCACCCGCAGCACCACCAGCGCGCGGTATCCCACCGGCTCCGCCCCCAACCGCCCCAGCATGCCCGCCATCTGCGCGCGGTCCTGCAGCGCGATCGCGGCGTGTCCGGTGTCGGGGCTGAGCTTGGCGTACGGGCCGCTCTCGGCCTCGAACTGCGGCTTGAGCCCGAGCACATCACGGTAGAAGCGGTAGACGGCGGGGAAGTCGGATACCAACAGGCGTATCTGGGTGAGTTCCATACCGGCCTTTCTAACCCAGTTTCGGATCCGGTTCGGCTGGATCGCGATCTTTGAGCGAGCCCCGCCGGAGTTCAGCGGTGCACGCACGCGCCGCTCCCCACCAGGGGCGGTCCCGGTGGTGGTGGGGAGCGACGGGCGCGACCCGCCACCGGCGGCTGTGCCGCGCCCTAAGCGGCGGCCAGGGCCTCCAGAGCGGGGACCGTTTCGGCCGGGGACGGGAGGGCGGCGTTCTCCGCCTGGAGGCGGGCTGCGGCCTCGCGCAGGGCCGGGTCGGTGACGAGGCGGGTGAGGAGCGGGGCGTCGACGTCGTCGGAGGCGGAGCGCAGGGCGGCGCCGGTCGCGGTCAGGGCGTCGGCATTGGTGAAGTGGTCGGCGCCCTGGGGGAGGAGGAGCTGGGGCAGGCCGGCCTGCAGGGCGGTGAGCAGGGTGCCGGAGCCACCGTGGTGGATCAGCGCATCGGAGGCGGTCAGCAACTCGGCGAGCGGGACCCAGGGCAGCGGGCGGACGTTGTCCGGGAGGGTGCCGAGCGGAGTGAGGTCGGCGTCGCCGACGGCGAGCAGGAACTCGGCGTCCACCGAGGCGGCGGCCTCGATCAGGCGGACTATGGCACGGACACCGTCCAGCTCGGTGAGCACCGTGCCCAGGGTGACGGCGACGCGCGGACGGGTGCCCCGGCGCAGCAGCCCGGCGGGGACGGTGCCGCCGCCGTTGTAAGGGAGGTAGCGCATCCGCAAGCCGCCCGGGTCGCCGCCGAGCGAGGCGGGGACGATGTTCAGCGCGGTGGGCTCGGCGGGTCCGGCCACCCCGTACGTCTCGTACGCCTCGGTGAAGTGGGCAGCGAACCGGCCGACCATGTCGAGGCCGGAGGTGACGCCGAAGTTCTGGATCACCGACGGGATCTTGAGCTTGGCCGCGACCAGCGGCGCGGAGGCCTGGAACGAGTCGTAGACCAGCAAGTCCGCGCCCCAGCCGCCGGCGGTTTCCAGCAGGCCGTCCACGGTGGGGCGGGAGACGAGCGCGAAGGCGCGGGCTGCCATGTCAAGGATCTGATCCGTAGTCATGTCGGGGTTGACGTAGCGCACCTCCTCGCCGGTGGACTGCTCGAACACGTCCCGGATGGTGCGGCCGTCGCCGATCTCGACGATCGGAAAACCGGCCTCGCGGAGCCGGTCCAGCGGCTGCGAGCTCGCGAACAGCACCTCGTGGCCGGCGGCGCGCAGAGCCTGCGCGGTCGGGATCATCGGGAAAAGGTGGCCGGCCGCGGCCGGTCCGGTGAAGAGTATGCGCACGGGTTCTCCTTGCCGTTGTTCTGCCGGTCGAGGACGAGTCGTGCGGGCTCGCCCCCGGTTCCCTTCGGTGAACTGACGGGCAGCAGCGTTGTGTTCCGCCTCGGGGATCGATAATCGGACGTTTTGCGACGGACACTTCCGGGCAGGGTGCCGAGCCGGTGGGAGGGAGCGGGTTGAGCTCGGTGCTCCGGTCGGCGACGACGGCGAACGCCAGGCCCCACCGGTTGCCATGGCCTTCTTGCCCTTCTTGGCCTTCTTGGCCTTCGTGCTCGCCGCCGCAGCGGCCGCGCTGCCGTCCCCACCACGGCCCGCCGGCAGCGCCCGCCCGCCTCCAGCACGTCACCCGGGCCGGCAGCGCGGGCGTGCTCCTGGGCAGAGGCCGGCAGGAGCCGCGGACGGCCGGAGTGTGATCACAACCAACTTCACGCGGCCCGGCGCACGGCCGGCCCCGACCGCGTTCCCGCAGGCCTGGCCGCGATGAACAGCGAACAGCGACGACCTTGAGGCACAGGGCACCTCAGGACGTGGACGTGGACGTGGACGCGGGATTCACGCGCGGCACCCGCGGTCGGCGCGAGTGCCCTCCTGGTTCCCCGGCTCCGCTGCCGGCCTCCTGGCGACGACCGTCACACGGCTCACCGCCGAGCCGGCCGCCGAGCCGAAGACCGCCGGTCCGGCCGGGCCCGGCACCGGGCCCGGCACCGAGGGCGTCACAGATGGCCGTGGCCCAGCGTCGCGCGGGCGGGGGAGTCCTGCCCGGACCGCCAGTGGGCGGGAGGCGGTTCACCCTGACCCACTCACACCGTCCCAGCCCACGGCGCGGCCGGGACCCGTGGATCGACACGCTGGAACCCAGGGTGGACCGTCCGACCAGATCCAGGGGAAACGGCCCTAAGACCCACGTCGGAGAGCCGCAGACCCCCGACCCGGCGAACTTGCGGGCACAGCGTTAGCCAAGGGCCTGCACCAGGCTGAAGAGGATCTTCTTGTCCTTGTCGGGGAACGCGGGGTCGGCCCGTTCGAGCCTGACCCTGACGCTCGCGCCGAGCTTCAGGTCGGCATCGGCCGAGGTGACCTTGCCCAGTACGGCGGGGTCCGCCAGCTGGACCAGTCCCGCCCGCGGATTCGACCGCGCTTCTTCCTCGTCGGTGTCGATGACCGTGGCGTCGAAGACGCCGCCCACCCGGTCCATGAGCAGTGCCGCCTCCACCAGGTCCACGGACTGCCGGTCCGCCGTACTCCCCTTCGCCTTCGCCATCCTGCCCGGCAGGTCGTCCAGGGCCGCGAGCACCCAGTCCGGCGGGGCCTGGCCCGCGCAGGCGGCCACGCACAGCTCACCGGTGTACCGGTCGACCAGACGCCGTAGTGGGGCCGTGCAGTGCGTGTACGGGGCCGCGAGCGCCGCGTGGGCCGTCTGCCCGGGGATGTGGTCGTGGTCGGGGAAGGACTTGTAGACCGATTTCAGCAGCAGGGCGCCGGCCGCCTCGTGGAGGAAGGCCGCGTGCTTCTGGTTGTTCGGATCGAGGGAGCGGATCAGCTTGGCGTACGAGACGTGATGCGGCCAGTCGATGCCCAGGCCCTGGGCGATGCGGTGCAGCCGCGTGACTTCGTTGGCCGGGGCCGTGTCCTGGATCCGGATGATGCCCGGACCGCTGTCCAGCATCATCCGGGCCGCGGCCATTCCGGTCATGAGGGAGATCTGTTCGTTCCAGCCGTCCACGGCCAGCGGCGCCCGGTAGCTCAGCCGGAACGATCCGTCCTCGAACGTGACCTCCTGGTCCGGCAGGGTGAGCGAGATGCCGCCCCGCGCGGCCTCGGCGGCCTCGCACAGGGTGCCGATGTCGCGCAGCAGGGCCACGGACTCCTCCGCGGTTCCGGAGTCGATGGCCTGCTGGACGCCCGCGTAGTCGAGTTTGGCCCGGCTGCGGACCATGGCCCGGCTCACGTGCGACGCGGTCACCTCGCCGTGGGCGTCGAGGTCGTGCTGCCAGAGCAGGGCGGGGACGGTCTGGCCCGGCAGCAGGCTGGCCGCGCCCTCGGAGAGCACGGGCGGGTGCAGGGCCACCTTGCCGTCGGGGAAGTACAGCGTCACGATCCGCTTGTGGGCCTCGGTGTCCAGTGCGCCGTCCGGCGTGACGAAGGCAGCCACATCGGCGATCGCGTAGTGCACGCGGAACCCGCCGCCGGCCCGCCGTTCCAGGTACATGGCCTGGTCGAGGTCCTTCGAAGTCGGCGGGTCGATCGTGAAGAGCGGCAGTTCGGTGGCGTCCTTGTCGGGCAGCCGGGGCGCGTGGGCGGCGGCGTCGGCCGCTTCGAGCACGGGTGCGGGGAAGGCCGTGGGGGCATGCAGCTCGGTCCGCAGCTTCTGCAAGGCGGTGCGCAGCGCGGCCTCGGCCGCGTCGGACATGTGCATAGAACGGCGTGGCATGCCCAGAGCGTAGGGCGGCGGGCGAGCACCGGCACGCCGGGGAGAACCGTCCGGGTGGAGCAGGGCGGGACGGGCCGCCGGCCGGAGGGCCGAGCCCATTACCGCCCCGCACCTTCTGCGCCCGCCGGGCTGGCCCACCGGACTGTCAGCGGGGCGTCGGACAATTACGATCATGGTTCACACTATTCCTCTGACCCTGCCCTCTTCGGTGGTGGACACCCACCGCGTCGATCTGGCCGCCAAGCCCTCCGAGGGGCTGTATTTCACGGTGCTCGACGTCGCCGCGGCTCCCTCCGGCGACACGTACGTGCTGTACATGGCGCGCCGCTACCGGGTGTTGACCGAGTTCTCGCAGGATCCAGCCGAGCAGAACTTCACGTACGGGCTCGTCACCCGGTACGCCCCCGACGGCTCGCCCGTGGATACGGCCCTGTTCGGGCAGCCCCACCCGGACGGCTCCCCCTCGGCACTACCCGAGCCATGGGACATGACCCTCGCGCTGCTCCCCGACGGAACCCTCGCCGTGAGCGGGAAACCGGGCAGCACCTTCCTTCTCTCCGCCGATCTGAGCCGGGTCCTGGAGGCCTGGCGGACGCCCCACAACTTTTCCGCCGAGGAGGCCGGACCGGGGGATCCGTACGCCACGTCCCTCTCGGTCACCCCGTCCGGCCGGCTGCTGGCCGTGACCTCCGAGTACGGACTGAGCAACTGGGCCGGAGCGCACCCCAACATCGTCGCCGTCTCGGATTCCGGCAGTGGCCTGGCTCCCGGCACCAAGGCCACGCTGCGGGCCATCGCCTCGCTCGACGGCCGGGCCGAGCGTCAGACCGAGGCCGACCTGCGCCCGCACCTCCGCTTCCAGGGCGCGCCGGTCGGCCGGGACAACCGGCCCTCGCCCACGCTGACCGAACTCGTCTCGGCCTACGCCACCCCCTACACGTACGTGGACTCCAAGCTCGGCCGGCCCGTGCCGCTCGGCGACGACCTCTTCGTTGTCCCGGTCTTCAGCCGCATCTACCGTTCCGGCAACCGGGGCGGGGCCTTCACCTTCGCCCTCCTCGACGACCAGGGCCGGATGGCAGGCCGCCTGGAAGGCCTGGACCTGTACAAGGACAGCCCCTTCACCGGCTTCTGCTTCACCGTGGTCGCCGACCCGCACCGAGGCCGCGCCTTCCACCTGAACCGGTACGGCCTCTACGCCTGGAGCGCGGACGGACAGCTGCGAGCCCGGATCTCCACCGAGGACAAGCCGTTCAAGGCCCTCACACACTTCGCCCTCATGGCCCCCACACCCGCCGGTGAACTCCTCCTCGTCCACCGCAAGCAGAACCTGCTGCTGCGCCTGCCGGTACCGGAGGACTTGGGTGATCTGCAGTCAGCCGTGGAGACCGCGCTGCGCACGTACGGCACCCAGCGCACCGCTCTGAAGAAGCGCTCCGCCCCCGTGAACTGGCACTGGGTCGACGAGTCGGCGCTGGTGCACCGGCTCTGAGCCCGCCGTTCGACTGCTGCCCCCGGCGGCTGTGCCGGCGGTTTCCGCTCCAGGCTCGACCTCTGTGGAGCCGCCGTGTCAAGGACGCGCTGAACCAGCGGGCCGACCGGCGAGCCCGTGGACGGGCCGGTCGTCCGAGGCGGTGGCCGGCTGCGGGACCTCGACGACGAAGAACAGGAAGGTGGGTTTGCTCGAAAGGTCAGGGAACTCGTCGGGGAACAGCTCACGGGCGGCCGGGTCGGGCTGCGGCTCGCTGACGACGGCAAGGCGGAAACCGGTGGTGGTGAAGGCCTCGGTCATCGCGTGCAGTGACTTGCGCCAGAACCTCATCGGGACGGGCCGCCCGTTGAAAGTCCAATCGAAGGCATAGCTGGTGGTCGCAAAGTAGTCCGGCCGAGGATCCTGGATCGTGTAGGCCACGAAGGGGTGGTCCACCGACGCGATCAGCCGGCCGCCGGGCCTGAGCACCCGCCGCAACTCGGCGAGCGTCGGCCCCCAGTCCTCCAGGTAGTGCAGCACCAGCGACGCCACCACGTCGTCGAACGAACCGTCGGCGAACGGCAGGCGGTCACCCAGGTCGACCACGTGCAGTGCCGCGTCGTCACCCAGCCGCCGCCTTGCCAGCGCCAGCATTCCGGCGCTGGCGTCGATGCCGGTGACCGCCGCACCGCGGTCGCGCAGCGCGGCGGACAGGGGGCCCGAGCCGCAACCGGCGTCCAGGATCCGACGGCCGGCCACGTCTCCCGCGAGGGCCAGCATCGCGGGCCGCTCGTAGTACGCGTTCACGAGATTGTTCTCGTTCTCCGCCGCGTACGCCTCGGCGAAACTGTCGTAGTCGTTCACCCGGTCCCGACCTGCGGGGGCGAGGCTCTCGGGTAATTCGGTCGCGCGTTCCATCGTCGCAGCCTAGATGATCGATCCCAGGGGATCGGCTGCACGCATGGAACGAGGGCGTCCAACGTCAGTGTGTGAAGACAGAGTTGGACACCCTCGCGACCGCACTCCCGGTCAAGACCGACGACCTGCTGAAGGCGTCGCCGCATCCCGGCAATGACCGCCGCTATCCGGCACGACGACCACACAGGACAGCCCGTCCTGCGGTCACTGACCGCCTATGACCACTGACCTCTTGGGTCCATCCTCTAGGTCGGGAGCCGACGGTTTGCTGTAGAAATCGAATGCCACTGAACACAGGGGCCCGGCGGCTCGGTCCGCGACGTGGTCGTCGGAGCGGCGATTCTGGGGGTGCGGAAGTGTGGCTGAACGTGTCGAACGAGGATCTTCCCGCGAAGGAGCAGTTGCCTTTCTGGGCTGAGCTGGTGTCGCGTGAGCTGGCACCGCTCACCCTCAGCAGCGCGAACGCCACAGTGGGCTTTCGCGCGTGGGCCTCGGTGCTGGACCTCGACTCCGTGCGGGTGGCCGCGTTCAGCAGCCCGCCCGCGCACCTGAGACGCACCTGGGCGGACGTCCGGCGGGCCGACCCGGGCACGTACCAGCTGACGTTCGTCTCCGGCAGCCCACTGTGGATCAGCCAGCGGCGCCAGGACTCCGGGCTGGTGCTCGGCGACATGGTGCTCTTTGACGTCTCACACCCGTTCGAGGGCGCAGTACCCGACGAAGGCCGTAACACCCAGGTGGTCATCATGCAGCTGCTGCGCGAGGAGTTGCCGCTTCCACCGAACAAGGTCCACCGGCTCCTCGCCCAGCCCCTGTCGACCCGCAGCGGCATGGGAGCGATTCTCGCCCGGTTCATGACGACACTGGACGCCTACGGCCCCGACTGCAACCCGCCCGATCTGAGCCGATTAGGGGCGATGGCGCTCGACCTGGCGGGCGCCTGCCTGGCCCAGCACCTCGACGCCTACGACGACCTTCCGGCCGAGACCCGCCGACAGGCCATGCTGGCACGCGCCAACGCCTTCATCGACCACAACCTCGGCGATCCGGACCTGGGACCGGCGGACATCGCGGCACACCACCACATCTCCGTGCGCTCCCTGCACGCGCTCTTCCAGCAGCAGGGGGAGACCGTGGCGGCCTCGATACGCCGGCGCCGCCTGGAACGCTGCCGCGCCGACCTCACGGACCCCCGGATGCGGCGGCGGTCGATCAGCGCCATCGCCGCCCGGTGGGGGTTCCTGCGCCCGGCGGACTTCAGCCGGGCGTTCCGCGCCGCGTACGGCGTGACGCCCAGAGAGCTCCGGCAGGCGGCGCCGCGCAGTCTGCCGGATGCGCAACGGGCTTCGCTGAGCGACAAGTAACGCCGCACGCATTGCCAACTCGCGGCCGACGGCGCGCGCCACGATGTGAGGGAACGGGGGAGCGCGGGGCCCCAGCGCCATACAAGGCCCCGGCTCGACACGGCCGCTGCCGCCCCCGTCCCGGGCAACCGCACAGCGCAAGGCGGGCGCCCGGCCGAAGGGTGGTACCACCGACTCTCAAAGGGGGAAAGCGCTTTGAAGCCCAGACTGCCCGCCCGCACCCTCACAGCCGCCACCGCAGCCGGTCTCATGCTGCTCGGCTTCACCGGCTCCGCGAACGCCCATGTCGTGTACGAACGACCGTGGCGCTACCAGGGCCCCGAAATCTGCACCAAGACCTACGCCGAGATCTCCAACGGCTACGACAACCGCGGGTACTCCGTCGGCGGGATCGAGGTGTGGGGATACAACGCTGGCTGGTGCAAGATGCACTACGAGCAGCCCGCCGGATACATCGCGGTCCAGTTCGAAGTCCTCGCGTACGACGTGCCTTCGAACGTCTGGTTCCGCTGCAACAACCTGATCACCGGTTGGAACTACAACTCGAGCCCGGGCTGGGACCCGTCCTGGTACCTACGGCCCAACCTCGCCTGCGGCGACCGCTGGTACGCCACCAACGCGGGTGCCTTCGCCTGGAACGGCACCGAGTGGCGAGGCGGCTGGGCCGCGTCCGGCAACCATTGGCTGGCCGCGCCAACCCTCACCGCGTCCAAGCCCGACCCGGCACCGGAGATCAGCGCGAAGGAAGCGGTCCGTCAGGGCCTCGTTCGCAATGGCTCACCCACCGGCCCGCGCCTGACCCCGGCCGCGCTCACCACAGCCAAGCCCAGTCACGACCCGCGCACCGGGCCTGCGCCCGCCGGCACCGATCCGAACGTGGTCTACGTGCCGTAGGTCCGGCACCACGATGGCCCCGCCGCCCCTCCCCAGGGGCGACGGGGCCGTCCCACACCCACACCCGTACCGGCGGTCGTGGCCTACATCCAGCGGCGCGCGCGGCGCCGCGAGCTCCGCGGCGTGGCCCGGATGACGGCCGATCTGGGCAAGCCGTATCGCCCGCAGGACGCGGACCGGAACCTGGCAAGCGCGCTCGTGTGGGCCCGGAAGAACAACGGCGGCCGGCTCACAGCAGCCGACGTCCGCGACGTCCTGGAGAAAGCCGCCTGGGGCCACAAGGTCATCACGCCCGTGCTGGACCTTCGACGCCCGGGCCCGTCGGGCCCTGCGGGGGTCGTCGGTGAGCCGGTACGCGCAGAACCGGGGCGGGTCGAACGGGCGTCGCCGGGGTGTCAGTGCGCGACCAGGATCTTCGCAGCGACGAGGACCAGCCCGAGGAAGAGGTTGACCACACCGGTGACGACGATCATGCGGCGCGGGGCACCGAATCTGACGAGACCTGCGGTGGCCCACATCACCTGCCCGGCGAGGGCGACACCGAGCGCCACCCATCCGGTTTCTTCGAGCCCGAGGCCCAGGGCCGAGCACACCATGACGGCGACGACCGGCGGGAGTGCGGCCCCGATGATCGGCAGCTCCCTGCGCGACTCCCACCGGATCCTCTCCCATGACAGCGCCTGATGGGTCAGACGGTCGCCCACGACGCGGACGTAGACGTGAGTGATCCAGAACACCAGGCCGGTGGTGAGCAGCATGACCACGAGCTGGAGCCTGGGGAAGGGGCCCACCGTTCCCGCCGTGGCGATGACCGAGGCGGCGAGGAGCGAGCCGTAGACCGCGCCGGAGTAGTCACGGGCCTTTGGCTCATCCGTTCTTTCGGGACTGCGAGGATCCATGCCCTCAGGATGTCGAGCGGTCCGGCGTGTGCGGCGGCACCGCGCCTGGCAGGAGTCGACAGGTTTTGAGAAGGCGCGGGCATGTGCTTGGGCAGCGGGGGTCTCACCGCCCGGAACGACTCCCGCGGTCGCTCCGGCACCAGTCCTCAACCAAGGCCGTCGGACACGGCCTCCTGCACCGGTGCCGGGCCTGCCGACGGGTCGGAGGACCACCGGGGTGCCCCGAAACGCGCGAGGTAATGCCACACCTTCTTGATCGCCTGCGGGTCGTGGATGCCAACGCGTGCGGCGTCTCCGACGATGCGAGGAGTGAGAACGCCGTCAACGGCGATCCTCGCGCCCAACTCGACGTGTTCCCGGCCACGGTAGTCGGGGTGGAGGCAGAGTTCCTCGGTCGTGAGTCGGAAGCCGGAGTGCCATTCCACAGGGCAGGCAAGACGCCGGGCCGCCGCATCCACCTCCGTACCCTGGTAGCAAGGGTCAAGGACCAGTGCCTCCACATGGTGCTCGAGCCGGACAGGCCCATGGACCTGCGCCTCGATGTAGTCGTCGAGGGCGTCCTGGGCATCAGCCTGTGCGAGCTCGACCAGCTGCATGCGAGCGGCGACGCCGAAGTCCGACGGCTCGAAGAAGCTGTCCGGGTAGCAGAACGTCGTCCGCGCCAGCGTCCGGGCGGTCAGCCGGAAGTGTGCGGAGCCGAACCGCGGCGCCGCGCCGACCTGCTTGCGGCGGAAGTTCAGCGCACCGTATACGGGCCGTTCATGAGCCGGCGCGTCGTCGTAGGCCCCGTCGAAGATCCGGCTTTCCCAGCGCCACCGGTCTCCGCCGGGATACGCGGTCAGCCCACCGTTGCTCGTCCCCGTCACGAACTGCGAGCGGTAGCTGCCGTCCTCGCCCAAGACCTCCAGGAACGGCCTGTCGTACGCCAGACGGTCAGGATGGAAATTGAGGGTCACCCGCAGCGCCGGATCCACCGCAGGACCCGACGACAGCTCCGTGACATGGCGAAGGGCCCGTTCCTGCGGTGTCCGGAAGCCTTCGACACTCATCTGCGCAGTGTCCCCCAAGCTGATCGCCGGGTGCACTTGGATTTCCCCGCCTCACGGTCTGTCAGGGGCAGAACCCTCGACCGACCGCTGATCAGGGCGATCTCTCGGCCGCCAGGGCGGGACGTGCGCCACCGAATCGAGCGCCCCGGGCATCGGCCGGCCGGCTACCCCCGATGATCCGTGCCGGCCCGCGCGCGCCGTCGGTGGCCTCGCGACGGGCGTCGGCGATCTCGTCGCCGTACTCCCGGCGGCAGGCGGCCGGTCAGAAAAGTTCTCGCCGGATTCCTGATGACGGAACCACGCCGTATCCCCGGGCGTTACTCCTCGCAAGTGCGGTGGTACGGAGGGTGGTGTCAGGTGGATCCGATTTCGGTGGGCCTGCTGGCGGCATTGGCCGGTGGTGCCGGCGGCGAGCTGGGGCGAGAGGCCTGGCTGGGGCTCCGCGCGCTCGTGCGGCGGCCATCGAGGAATGGCGGCGGGGCCGTGGATGAACCCCAGCCCGGGGAGGAAGAGCTGGCGGAGCTGGAGCAGGCTCCGGCCGACCCGGCAGCCGCACGGGCGCTGAGTGCGGCGCTGGCCGCACGGGCCGCCGCGGACCCGAACGACCTGGCCGAGCTTCAGCGATGGCACGAACAGGCGCGACGCCTGCGCTTCGAGGGCGGCACCGTGCGCAACACGATCAGCGGCGGCACCTTCTACGGTCCCGTCGCCCAGGGCGGCGACTTCTCCAGGGGCTCCTTCACCGCCGGGCCGCCGCCGGACGGTCCCGCACCCCGTACACCTCCGGCTCAGGGCTGAACAGCCGTGAACGGGCCGGACGACCGGCACGCGGACGATGTGCACGCCTCGGTGTCGAACCGCATCGAGGGCGGGGTGTTCTTCAGCGAGGTGTTCATGGGCAGGAGCATCACCGTGCACCTGCCCCCGGCGATCACGCCCGCCCTGTCCGGCCTGCCCGCCGCCGCCCCCACCTTCACCGGTCGCGACGATCAGGTGCGTGACCTGTTGCAGAGCCTCGCCCCGCCGGCCACCACACCGGGGCCGGCGACGCCGACGCCCGGAGTCACCGGCCTGGGCGGGGTGGGCAAGACCGAACTCGCCGTACAGGTGGCGGCGCAGGCTCTCCGGCAGCCGGGCTGGTTCCCGGGCGGCGTCCTGTTCGTCGACATGTTCGGCTACGACAGCGAGCGCCGGCTGTCTCCCGAAAACGCCCTGGACCAGATGCTGCGCGCCCTGGGCATGCCAGGTGAGCACATCCCTGCCGATCTCCAAGCCCTCACCCGGCTCTATCGCAGCGTCCTGGACGCCTTCGCCGAGCAGGGCCGGCGCCTCCTGATCGTGATCGACAACGCCTCCGACCACAGCCAGGCCGCCCCCTTGCTGCCCACCGACGGCGTCAACAGGGCACTCGTGACCTCGCGCGAGACCCTCGGTCTGCTCGGCGCCCGCTTCCTGGAACTCGGCGTTCTGGACGTCCCCGACGCCACCGCGCTGCTGCACCGGGCGCTCACCGTTGCCCGCCCCACCGACTCTCGCGTCGCCGACCGTCCTGACGATGCCGCCGCCATCGCACGGTTGTGCGGCGGACTCCCCCTCGCCCTGCAGATCACCGCCGCACTGCTGGCGGAGGACCCGGCCCGGCCGCTGGCGGCCATGGCCGACGACCTGCAGGACGAGCACTGCCGTCTGGATGAACTCAGCTACGTCGATACCGCCGTGCGTGCCGCCTTCGATCTGTCCTACCGCCGGCTGCCCGCCGAAGAGGCGCGGCTGTTCCGGCTGCTGCCGGTGAATCCCGGCCCCGACATCTCCACCGCGGCCACCGCAGCCCTCGTACAAGGCAAGCACGCTGTCGTGCGCAGGCGTTTGGAGGCGCTCGCCCGCTCCCACCTGATCGAGCGCGGCAGCGTCTACGGTCGTTGGCGCATGCACGACCTGGTCCGCCTGTTCGCCGACGAACTGTCCTCGGACGCCACCGACAGCACGGAGGCGAGCGGACGAGGACCGGCGTTCACCAGTCTCCTGGACCACTACCAGACCACCGCGCGCGCCGCCTCCGCCCACCTGGATCCTACGGCCGATTGTTCAACGGGTAATTCATTTCCTTCTCGCGACGAGGCTCTGGAGTGGCTGGACGGCGAATATCCCAACCTGTCCGCAGCCGCCTTTGCCGCCCGCAACGCCGGCCGCACGGCCTCGGCCCGCGACCTGCCGCTGATCCTGGAGCGCTTCCTCGACTGGCGACGGCATTTCCACCACTCGATCACCCTCCAGACCATGGCCCTGGAGGCTGCGCAGGAGCTGAACGACGACTACGGACAGATCCGGGCGCTGAACGCCCTCGGGTCTGCCCTCCGCGAGGTGCGGCGCGTCCAAGAGGCCGTTACCGCGCACCGGCGCGCCGCCCGGATGTGCCATGAGGCAGATGATCAGTTCGGCGAAGCGGTGGCGCTGGCGAACCTCGGCAACTCCCTCCAAGCCGCACGACAGTTCGAGGAGGCCGTGACCGTCCTGGAGGCGGCGACACGTCTCTTCCAGGAACTCGGCCAGGTGTACAGCTACGGCATGGCCATGGGAAGTCTTGGGAACGCCCTGAGCCACGTGAGGCGGTTCGAGGAGGCGATCCACGCCCACGCGCTCGCCGCACGGATCTGCAAGGACCAGGGTGACCGCCACGGGGAAGGGATGATGCTGGGAAATCTCGGCAACTCCCTGCGACGGGTGGGCCGGTTCGAGGAAGCGCTCGAGGCTCACCGGGAGGATGTCAGAATTGCCGGCGAACTCGGGGATCGCGGCGGCGGACGGGCGTGGACCAACCTCGGACTCGCCCTGGAGCAAGCCGAACGCTTCGACGAGGCAGTCACCGCGCTGGAGCGCTCCCTGGAGCTGCTGCGGGATACCGATGACCGGCACGGCCAGAGCGTGGCGCTCGGCAGCCTCGGGAACGTTCTGTTCCAGATGGGCAGAACGGACGAAGCCGTCAGCTCCCACCGGCAGTCCGCGGAAATCTGCCGCGATCTGTCCGACCGGCACGGTGAGGCCACGGCGATGACCAATCTCGCGAGTGCGCTGCGGCGATCGGGAGAATTCGAGGAGGCAGTCACCCTGTGCCGCCCGGCTGCGCAGGCATTCCGTGAGCTCGCGGACCAGCCGGGCGAAGGCATCGCCCTGAACAACCTGGGGTTCGCCCTGGACGAACTGGGACGCTGGGAGGAGAGCATTTCCGTTCGTCAACGGGCGATCCAGCTGTTCGGTGACCTCGGAGACAGCAAGAACGAAGGTGCTGCGGTGACCTGCTTGGCCATGGCGCTGGTGCACCTCGGGCGCTTCAAGGAGGCGATCGTCGCCCTGCAGCCGGCCGTGCAGTTCTCCCGTCGGCTTGCCGACCGGCACGGTGAAGGGATGCTGCTCGGACATCTGGCCGACGCTCTGCGGGAGGAAGACCGCTTGGAGGAGGCCGTGTCCGTGGGACGGGCGACCGTCCGCGTCTTTCGCGAGCTCGGAGACCGGGACAACGAAGGCGCCGCCCTGACCAACCTCGGCATTGCCCTGGGCCGGTCACATCGGCTTGAGGAGGCAGTCACGGCCTGTACCTCCGCCCACCAGATCTTCCGCGAAAACGGCGATCACCTCAACGAGGAGAAGGTCCTGCTCATTCTCGGACTCCTCGGCGCGGGCGGCTGAGCTTCCCGCGCAGGAGCAAGCCGCCCCGCCCGGCAGCGGTGGGTCAGCTGGTGGCCGAGACGCGCAGCAGGTTGTGGTCGGAGACGGCCGTGTCGAGGGGGAGGGCGTCGGCGCTCGCCGCTCGGAAGTGGGGGGTGCTGAGGAAGAGGTAGTCGAGCTTCTTCGTGCCGAAGGTCGCCTCGCCCGACCGGCATGCGGACGTGGTGGCGGGTGGGCAGAGCGCGGGCTCGAAGTACTCCGGGTCGCCCTCGTCGGCCTCGGCGAAGGACCCGTGGGCGCCGTCTCCTCTCTCCGGTCGGTAGAAGCGCGACAGGGTGGCGGTGCGCGGCGAGTGGTTGAAGTCCCCGCCCAGGGCGACCGTGAATCCTTCGTCCAGCCACTGACGGGCCTGCGCCGCGAGCCGGTCCGCTTCCGGCACGGCGAGGGTGCCGTCGTCCCAGTAGAGGTGGACGGAGCAGGACCAGGTGGGCCGGTCGGCCAGGAGGGTCAGGGCGCAGGGCACCGTGATCGGCTCGCGTTCGCCTCCTGCAGTCAGGTCGAGTTCGGCGGTCCCCGAGACCGGGCCGCGTACCAGAACGGCGTTCCCGTAAGCGTGGCCCTCACAGATGGCCGGGTTCCCGGCCGGGAGGGTGGCGGAGTGGAACCCGGTGTAGCCGAGCGGGCCCAGCCGGTCGAGGAGGGCAAGGTACTGGTGCTCGCACACCTCCTGGAGGAAGAGCTGGTCGGCACCCCAGCCTCCGGGATCGGCCTCGGCGGCCACGGCGGCGATCCGGCGCGCAGGGTCGTACGGGGGAAGGCTGCACATGTTGCCGCAGATGTTGTAGCTGGTCAGCCGGACCGTCCCGGCAGCGGTGACGGCTTCGGTGGCAGGGGCCGCGGCAGCGGACGGTCCGGGCGGGACGAGGGCACAGAACGCGGCGGCGGTGACGGCGAGGACGGCCAGGGTGGCAGGGGTTCGGCGCACACCCGTGATGCTTCCCGCGCGCCGCGGCTGCCCAACACCGGCTGCCCGTAAGGCAGGAGGAAGCCGCCCGCAACGCCTGCGGAGAGGCTGGGTATCCGCGGACCGGGCGCTGCGCGCCGGTCCCGGTGAACTGTCCCCCCGTGACGTGACCCGTGGGTCCGGGGCCGTCGGGCGGGCCACATGCTCCCGGCACCGAGGTCCCGCCGCCGGCGTCCGCGTCCCTTCCGCCGCCGGGCGGTGGAAGTCGCCGGGCCACCGCGCGGAGACGTAGCTGCCGCCCTTGACGGCGAAGCCGCGTCCGGGCCGGGCGGCGGTGTCGCGGACCGGCAGCGGCGGCCGGCGGCTGGTGAGGAACGTCACCACGGGCGCGGCCCCGGCCGGCCGTCTCCGTTGCTAGATTTTCCGGCGGCCGGACCCAAGGCCCCGGACGAGATGCGCCGTACCCGGTTACGCACGACGACGCGCGAGGTGCTGCACGAGCAGCGCCGTCCGCTGTCCGCACCCGGGACAGCTTCCTCGTCGAGCAAGATGGGCCGAACGCCATGACCGTGCCACTCACCCGCAGCCTGTACCGGACGACCGCACATGCCGCCGGGGGCCGTACCGGATCCGTCCGCACGGACGACGGGCGCCTGGACGTCCGCCTCGCGCCGCCGCGCAAGAAGGTGCCCGGCACCACCAACCCCGAGCAGTTGTTCGCGGCCGGTTTCGCCGCCTGCTTCACCTCCGCACTCGCGGAGGTCGCCACCGGGTTCGGGGCGGACGCCTCCGCCGCGCGCGTGGCCTGCGAAGTGCAACTCGGGACGACGGACACGCCCGCGGGCTACGGCCTCGCGGTGGTCCTCACCGTCAGCCTGCCGGGGTGGCGGGCGGCGGACCTCCAGCCCCTGCTGCACCGGGCGGACGCGGTCTGCCCGTATTCGCAGGCAGTACGCGGCAACGTACCTCTGACGCTCGTGGCCGTGGACGACCCCGCCACCGATGACCGCGCCTGAGCCCGGGCCGGCGGGCCGCGGGCCGGTAGGACCCGGCGTCCCGGTCGGCCCCGGCATTCCGGTCGGCCCCGGCGTCCCGGTGCCCCCGCACGGCGCCTGGCTGCGGCGCGGCATCAGCCGCGACGGCGGGCCCCTTCTCGAGGACCGCGAAGTGGTGTGGCTGCAGGCCGGTCCGTACTACGCCGACAGCCGGGGCTTCGCCGGCGCGACCTCGTTCGACGGCTCCCAGGTGCACTTCCACCACCTCACGGGTGAGCCAGGCGAAGACGCCGGCACCTTCCGGTGGGAGGGTGCGAACCTGGTCGAGCGGGGCACCAACCCGGACGGCAGCACCTTCCTGGAGGTCTGGACCCCACTGGCCGGTGCCGACGGTGCCACCGGTTCCTGGTCCGGTCCGGACCACCACGTGGTGCGCGTCGGCCGGCACGTGGTGCACGTCGACTCCCGTTCGGGCACGTACTGGCGGCTGTGACGCGGCGTCCTCGGCCCCGGCCGGGGGAGTGGGTCGCGACGCGACCGGTCAGCCGGGTCGTCCGGGGCTACTCAGCAGGTCTTTGAGTATGTGCGCCCATGATCTGCGGGCCGGCCCTTCCCTACCGTGACCCGTATGGACATGGAGCCGACCCCCACCGACACCCCGACCGCCGCCAACTCGCGGTGGTTCAACGGCTGCGCGATAGCCTTCCTCGTCGTCTCCGCCCTGGTCGCTCTCGGGGCTTGGGCACTGGCCGAGTTCGAGAAGGGCCTCGACGGCTACGGACAGCTGGAACAGAGCGGGCCTTCCGGATCTGTGGCAGACCCCCTTCCCCCCGGCGCGACCGCCCGGTACGAGGACGGCCTGAAGGTAACCGTCAGCCGACCGCGCGCGGAGCCCGACGGCACCTACAGCCTCACGGTGACCTACGAGAACGACACTGACGAAGAGCTCCGCCCCGGCGGGGATTCGTTCGAGGCCAGCGTGTCGGCGAACGGCTCCGCCCCGCTCGTCGTCCGCGCGGGCAAGTCGCTCGACGACTACGCCTCCGGGTACAGCCTGTCCTGGCTGAACCGGCGGGAGTCCGCCGCCGCCCTCATGCCACCGCTGGGCACGGAGAAGAAGCGCACCGTTCCGCTCCGCATCAAGCCGAGCGCGAAGGGGATCCCGGTCACCGTGGAAGTCGACCCGCCGGACGCCGGGTTCCGGGAGACTGCGCACTTCCAGCTGACGCTGGACTGATCGGCTGGATGGGGCAGCGAACTCGGGGAGCCGTGTCCGAAGCCGGCGGGTTGCGGGGCCGGGTGCGGCGGATTCGCGGAGCGGCGTTACGGCGAGCCGCGCGGGCGGCCGGCTCCCGGTTCCCGGACCGGTCGCGCGACCGGGGCGGGGCGCGCGACCGGGGCGGGGCGCGCGACCTGGGCGGCCGTTGCCCGGGAAGCGGCCCCATCCGAGGAAGTCCGGGTCGGTGATCAACCGTTCGCGGGCTTCTGATGGCACTTCAGGCCATGAAGAAGATCACTCGCCGTGATGCCCTGGGCATCACCGTCGGCGCAGCCACCGCTTTCGGGCTGACCGACCCCATCTCGGCCGCCCGCGCGGCCATCCGCGATCTCCAGGGTGCAGCCCTCGTTCCGTTCGCTCCGAAGGGGGGACACTCTGTGACCGTCCGAAAGAATCAGGCCAAACTCACCGCCGAGGAGAAGCGCGCCTTCACCGACGCGGTGCTCGAACTGAAGCGGACGGGCGTGTACGACCGCTATGTCAACGCCCGCAACGCCGTCCTCATGGGTGATTCCGACTTCGGCGACCGGGTCGGCCACCGCGCCCCCTCGTTCCTCCCCTGGCACCGCCGCTTCCTGCTGGACTTCGAAGCGGCGTTGCAGAAGGTGGATCCGAAGGTGTCGCTCCCGTACTGGGACTGGACCGTCGACCGGACCCCCGGCTCCTCCCTCTGGGCCGCGGACTTCATGGGCGGCACGAGCCGCGCGGGACGGGCAGGTGCTCGACGGACCCTTCGCCTACGCGGCGGGCAAGTGGGCCATCACCGTGGGCGTGGACCAGCGCCAGTACCTTCGGCGCAGGCTCGGTACGGGAGTGCCCGAGCTGCCGACGAAGGCCGAGGTGAACGCAGTCCTGGCGATGCCCTAATACGACATGGCCCCCTGGAACAGCTCCTCCGGCGGCTTCCGCAACCACCTGGAGGGGTGGCGCGGGGCCAACCTGCACAACCGCGTCCACGTGTGGATCGGCGGCCACATGGCCTCCGCGGCATCTCCGAACGACCCGGTCTTCTGGATGCACCACGCGTTTCAGCGACATGCTCTGGGCCGAGTGGCAGGTCCGGCATCCGAAGTCCGGCTACCTGCCGGCCGCCCCGACGCCGAACGTGGTGGACCTGCACGGCGCCATGCGGCCGTGGAACAACGTGACGCCGGCCGACATGCTGGACCACCGCAAGTTCTACACCTTCGACACCGAAGGGGCCCCCGCCACCCGCTAGGCGGGGGTGGTCCATTCGACCAGCTGGATGACCACTCCGTTGGGGTCGGTCGTCTGGAAGAGGCGCTCACCCCAGGGTTCTTCGCGCAGGGGCATGGTGATGGGGGCGCCTTCGGCGCGCAGGCGCTCCTCCTCGGCTTCGAGGTCGGTGACCGTGAGGGCGAGGATCAGGCCGGTCGCCTGCCGGTCGCGCTGGTCGGCGGGGAGGATCTCGGTGCCGCGGCGGAGCAGGACGATGTCGACGGCCGCGTCCTCGCGGGTCAGCGAGGCGAATCCGTCGGCGGATGCGGCCAGTTGGTAGCCGAAGTGGGTCTGGAGGAACGCGCGGGAGGCGTCCACGTCCGCGACGGTCAGGGAGAGGGTGGAAGTGATGACGTTCACGGTGCTCCTGGTCTCAGTAAGTGCGGCGCGGGGCCTGGTGGCGGATGCGGACGAAGGGCCTGAGGGCCGGGGGCTTGGGACCGGAAGGCGTGGGGGCGGAAGGTTTCGGGCCGAGGTGCCCGCCGGGGGCGGCGGGCAGGTGGCTGGTCTGGCGGCGGCTGCCGAGGTTACGCAAGCGAACCCCTTATTAGGTCGGGAGTAATTTTGCCTCGGACGTAACTTTGGCAGCCCCGTGTGGATAGGTCAAGGTTATTTTTGCCACGGGTGTAAGATTTTTTCCATGGGTATCGAGATGGGGCTCCGCGAGTCCAAGAAGCAGGAGACCAGGCAGCTGATCTCCGACCACGCCACCCGGCTCTTCATCGAGCAGGGCTTCGAGCAGACGACCATCGCCGAGATCGCCGCCGCGGCCCGCGTCGCCAAGAAGACGGTCACCAACTACTTCCCGCGCAAAGAGGACCTGGCGCTCGACCACCACGAGGCGTTCACCCGTGGGCTGGCGCGGGCGGTCGCCGAGCGCGCCGAGGGCGAGTCCCCGCACGGCGCGCTGCGGCGGGAGTTCGGCGCCGCCCTGGCGGAGCGCAGCCCCGTCGCCGGGTTCGCGGGGCCCGAGTTCGCGCGCATGATAGCGCAGAGCCCCACGCTCACAGCCCGGCTGCGCGAGCTCCACGACCAGCGCGAGGAGGCCCTCGCCGCGGCCCTGGCCGACACCGCTCCCGAGGGCGGGCCGGACATCGCGGCCCGGGCGGCCGCCGCCCTCCTCGCGGCGGGCGACCGGCTGCTGTTCCGGCGCATCCAGGAGCTGACCCTCGCCGGACGCGGCAACGACGAGATCGCGGACTTGGTGGCCCCGGAGGCGGCTCACGTGTTCGAGCTGCTCACCACCGGTCTCGACGGGTGAGGGCGAAGGCCTCGCCCTCCCGGCGGACTTCCACCGCGCCCACCCCGCCGAAGTGCGCGGGGACCACCAGCTCGCGGGTGTCCGCGGCCCGTTCGAGGATCCGCCGCCGGGTGGCCACCGCCTGATCCGCGTCCATGCAGAAGCAGCTGTTGCAGGTGGGCCGCAGGATCTGTACGGGGCTGTGCAGGATGTCGCCGACGAAGACCGCCCGGTCGTCGCCTGATTCGAGGCGCAGGACGCTGGAGCCCGGGGTGTGGCCGGGAGCGGACTCCAGGGTGAGGTGCTCGTCGATGCGGTACGCGCCCTCCCAGAGCACGGCCTGCCCGGAGCGGTGGACGGGCGCGATGCTGTCCTCGTATATGAGCCGGTCGTCCTGGCGCAACTCCTTGCCGTACGCGTTGCCGGGTCCGAAGTGGAAGTCGTCGGCCGCCGGGATGAGGTACTGGGCGCCCGGGAACGTCGGCGTCCACTGCCCGTCGACGTCATGGGTGTTCCAGCCGACGTGGTCGCCGTGGACGTGGGTGTTGACGACGGTGTCGACGTCCTGCGGGCGGATTCCGGCCTGGGCCAGTCGTTCGAGGAAGTCCCCCTGCCAGTGGTGGAACCGCGGAGAGCCGGGGCGTTCGCGCCCGTTGCCCACTCCGGTGTCGACGAGGACCGTCCGTCCGGCGCTGCGCAGGACCCAGGTCTGCAGGGCCACCACCGCCAGGTCCTCCTCCGGTTGCCAGTGGTCCGGGGCCAGCCAGTCCGCGTTGTCCCTCCACACATCCGTCCCGGACTCCGGGACGAGGCCGCGGGCGGGGGCGAACGGGCCGGCCCATTCGACGATGCGGATGACCTCGATGTCTCCGAGCACGGTGCGCTGCACGTTCTCGCTCTCGTTCTCGCTCTCTCTGTTCATGGCTTCCACCCTAGGAAGAGCAGGTGAGGCTCTCAATGCCTGTTCGGCTCACCGGAATACGCAACCGTCTCGTCTAGTCTGGGCCGATGGACGTCGTGAGCGATGCGATCTCGGCCGTGCGGATCGGGCGGCCCTCCTCCGACCGGCTGCGCGTGGAAGGCCGCTGGTGCACGCGGCTCGCCCCTTACGACGGCGCCGGCTTCCACGTCGTACTGGAGGGAAGCTGCTGGCTGTTGCCCGACGGGGGCTCCCCTGTCGTGCTGGGCCCAGGTGACGCGGTGCTGCTGCCGCACGGGACGGGGCACGTCATGGCCGACGGCCCTTCGGACGCGGCGGCCGTGCAACGGGCCGTGCCCTTCGTGCGGTTGGCCGCCGGAGTGGCGAAGCGGCCGCCGGGGGACGGTTCGGGTGCGGTGGAGATGCTGTGCGGCAAGTACCGGCTCGACCGCAGCCGGGCGCACCCGCTGATGGCGGAACTGCCGCAGGTCGTGCACCTGCCGAACCGGACGGGCGCCCATCCCGAACTCCGCGCCGCCATCGGCCTGCTGGGCCGGGAGGTGGACGAGCGGCGGCCGGGCGCCTGCATCGCCGTACCCAGCCTGCTCGACCTCCTGCTCGTCTACATGGTCCGCTCGTGGATGGCCGAGGGCCGGACGGGGGCGTGGCCGGCCGTACTGGGCGATCCGGTAACGGCCGCCGCCCTGCGCGCGCTGCACTCGGACCCGGCGGCCCCGTGGACCAACCAGAGCCTGGCGGCCGAGGCCGGGGTGTCCCGGCCGACCCTGGCCCGGCGGTTCACCGCGCTGGTCGGCCGTCCACCGATGGCGTACCTCACCTGGTGGCGGTTGAACCTCGCCGCCACCTTGCTCCGGGACACCGGGGACCCGCTGTCGGCGGTGGCCCGCAAGGTCGGGTACGGCACCCCGTACGCGCTGTCGCACGCCTTCAGCCGCGAGTTCGGTATCACTCCGGGGCGGTACCGGGCGCGGGCGGCGGCCTAGGTGTGCATCTGCCGGGAGGGCGACGAGCCCGGCAGCTCGGCGCACAGATAATCGGTTGCCCGCCGACGACGGTGCTGGATGGAATGTCCGGCACGGGTACCAGGTACGCCCGCCACGGCGAGTTGGGGCGAACGCGTACTGCCGGGCCTCGCCTCTCTGCGATCCGGACACCCTGCAACCGAATCGCCCCACGGGAGACGCCAGCGCATGAATACGCCACCACCGCCACCAACGCCACCAGGAGCGGAGCGGACTGACGGATCATCCGTCCGGATCGGCGCTCTCGTTCCGCTCACTCGGCCCGGTTGGGTCGCGGCAGGCCGGCACCTGCTCGCTGGACTCGAACTGGCCGTACGCGAGGTCAATGACGCCGGCGGGATCGTCGGAAGACCGCTCGAGCTGGTGGTCCGGGACACTGCGGCCGATCCACGCAGGGCCGAGGCCGTCGTAGACGAATTGGCCCGCCTGGGCGTGGCCGCCTTGGCGGGGGAGTACCACAGCGTCGTCGCTCGCGCCGCTGCCGCCAGGGCCGACGCCCTCGGCCTGCCGTTCCTCTGCTCGTCAGCGGTTCTCGACGCGCTCACCGATCAGCCGACGGACTGGGTCGCGCGCCTCGCCCCGGCCCAGTCCCACGGCTGGCGGATCTACGCAGACTTCCTCCTCGGCGCCGGCCACGTCCGAATCGCCGTGGCGGCCGAGTCGAGTGTCTACTGGGCATCCGGGGCCCGCATTCTGCGCGACTACCTCGCTCCACGTGGCGGCACCGTCATCGAGCTCGACATGCGCGGGCTGTCCCCCACGGCGGTGTGCGACGAACTCGTCGCCCATGGTGCGACGGCCGTCCTCCTTCTGGTCGGCCATCCGGAGCCGGCAGTGTCGATCGTCAAGTCCATCCGCCGCGACCAGCGCCTCGCCGAGGTCATGATCGGTGCTCCCGCCGGACAACCGGAGTCCGCCGAATGGGCGACGTTGCTGGGCGACGACGGCGCAGCGATCCCGTTCTTGCGCTACCTGCCCGAGCGCCTCAGTCCACTCGGTGCACGAGTCGAGACGGCCCTGCGCGAGCGGCTGGCCGAAGCGCCCTCCTTCGTCGCCTTCGAGGGCTACGACACGGTCGCCGTACTCGCCGATGTGCTGCGTTCCCACGGCGCGGACCGGGCCCGTATCGCAGCATGCTGGCCGCGAGTAGCGGTCGAGGGCACCCGCGGGCGGATCCGGTTCTCCCGCCCGCCAGGCATCAGCGTGTGGCAATGGGCCTGGGCGCCAGTCGAAGTCGTTGATCGAGATCCGTCCCGACCCGATCGCTTTCGGACCCTTCACACCGGCTGAAGGAGCACGGCCTTTTGACTGCCCAGATCAGTCCGAACACTCAGGAGGGCCAGATCACCAAGCCATCCTGAACCACCAGCGGCTTGGGCTCGCGCTCTTCATGGAAACGGGTCCATCCCAGGTGGACAGTGCCGTCGTGACCCCGGTGCCCCCCGGCGGCCTTGCCCGCGAGCCAGCTGAGGAGTTTGCCGGTGCGCTCGAAATCGTCGGGGTGGACTTCCTGCCGACTGGTCAAGCCCCAGGCGCCGGGCGAGGTTTCCCCCCGGCGCAGCAGGGACGAGACGAGTACGCCGCCGATCTTGAAGGCCTCGCCGTGCTGGCCCAGGAGGGACTCCGGATGGTCCTCGATGACCGGCACTCCACGGTCATCCTCGACCGCGAACGGGAACTCGGTCACGATCCGGAGGAACCGCGGCTGGGGGCTCAGCCCGAGATGCCACCGGAGCTCCGCGAGTTCCTCGTCCGACAACTCGTCGTGCAGGTCCAGCGCAAGCATGAGCTCGTACATGTCAGCCATAGCCGCACGTTAGCCCTCATGTGTGACACCCGTGCTCACCGCACTGCGGGCACGCGGCGTTCGTGAGGTGCGGAAAGCCACCCTTCCGCAGTGCCGGAGGTGGAGGGCCCGGGGTTGGGGGGGTCAAGTGGTACGGGCCGGGAAGGTGAAGGTGTAGCCCTGGGCCGAGAGCCATGGCAGGTAACGGGCCAGCGCGGCGACGGTCTGCGAGCGATCGCCGCCTCCGTCGTGGAACAGCACGGTCGGCTGGGCGGGCAGCCCCTTCGTGACGGCCGAGAGTATGGAGGGCAGGCCGGGCTTGCTCCAGTCCTTGGGGTCGACGCTCCAGCCGAGGGGCCGCATCCCGCTCGCGGCCGCGATCTCGCGGCTCGCGGGGGTGAAGGCACCGCCCGGTGCCCGGTAGTAGTCGACGGGAACGCCGGGGGCCGCCTTCTCGATCATCTTCTTGGCCGCGAGGATCTGCCGGCTCTGGTAAGCGACGGGCTTCTGATCCATCGTGACGTCGTGGTCCACGGAGTGGTCGCACAGCCGGTGTCCCGCGGCGGCGACCTTCCGGACCAGCTCCGGGTGAGCCTGCGCCTCGGTGCCGATCATGCAGAAGGTGGCCTTGACCTTGTTTCGCCGCAGTACTTCCAGCACCTGCGGGGTCCAGCGGGGGTCGGGGCCGTCGTCGATCGTGATGGCGATGTCGTGGCCGGCTCCCTGGGCGAGGCGGGATATCCCCACCGGCACCTTCTTGATCGCCGCCTCCGGCGCCTGAGGCCGCGCCTGTACGGATCCGGATCCGGATCCGGAGCGGGAAGCGGCCGGCGGCTGCCCCCCGGTGCCTCCGGTCGCGGCGAGCGCCGGTGTGCCGGCTGCGGCCAGCAGGCCCAGGACGGCTGCCGTCACGGTGAAGCGCGCCCGACGACGGCCTCCGGAGGTGGTGGTGCTCATGGATGCGTTCTTCCCTTGCCCTCGCCCTTCGGACTCTCGTGCTCGTCCAGGCTAGGCGGCCGACGGTTTGTCCCCCTCGGTCGGAAGCCCTTATTTCGCCATTTAGGCTGTGATGGTGGTCACTTCGATGGGAGACTGAACGGCAGGGCGGGCCTTGGGTGTCGTCTCATTCGGTGAGTCGGCGGTGGCAGTTGACGGCTGTGGACTGTGGGCTGTGCCGGCGACGGCCGGGAGGCGTTCGGTGTCGCGCTCGTCTTCGTCCTCGCGGGCGACCGCCGCGGCGGCAGGAATGCCTTCGAGGGCCCGGCGCGGGATTGCGTCTTGGGAGTCGACGCGTCGACCCTGCGCTGCCGCAAGGGGTTCGCGGTCAAGGAGGCCGCAAGGGTGGCGGCCTTCGAGGCGCCCTTTCCTTCGAATCCTGCCTGACTCGGGCCTCCGCAGAGCCTCTCGATGGGTACCGCCGATGACGCTCGGTGAGATCCGGGCCCTTCGACGGTGAGCCGCCCCATAGGGCCCACGTCACATTCGAAAAGGGGTAGTAGCCCTTTTCGGTGGCACTTCACCCCCCTCTGCAGCCCCTCCACCTGCACCGATATCGGTGAGCGGGGAGGGGGGCCGCGGCATCCCGGCTGCGAGGTCCGCTAGTAGGCGGGCTCGTTGCCAGGTCCCCGGGGGCTCTGTAGAACTGGATGAGTCGCAGGGCGGCAGGGGTGCTTCGGTACTTCACCCTCCCGCCGGCGGACCCCTCTCCTTCGCGTGAGTGGCTCACGCATGTCTCCGGCATGCCTGCGACCGCCCTTGTTCCCTTCGGAAGGTTTATCCGTGTCCAACGCCGTCATCCGCCGCATCGCCGCTTCCAGGAAGACCCTCGCGGGTTCCGTCGTCGCCCTGGGTGTCGCCGGTTCCATGCTGGCCGCGGTTCCCGCGCAGGCCGCCCCGACGAGTGCCAAGGCGATCGCCCAGCAGATGATCAAGGACCCGGCCCAGTTCGCCGCCTTCGACAAGATCGTCTCGCACGAGAGCGGCTGGAACCCCACCGCCACGAACGCTTCCTCCGGTGCGTACGGCCTGGTCCAGGCTCTGCCGGCGTCGAAGATGGCCTCCGCGGGCTCGGACTGGAAGACCAACCCGGCCACCCAGATCAAGTGGGGCCTGGACTACATGAACGAGCGCTACGGCAGCCCGGTCGGCGCCTGGAACTTCTGGCAGGCCAACCACTGGTACTAAGCCACCAGCGGACAGCAGACAGCAGACACACGAAGACGCCCGGCCGGGATGGTTCCCGGCCGGGCGTCCTTGCGTTGGTCGCCCCGGTCCCGGCAACGGTGGGCACCGGCGGCCAGGCCTTGCGCACCCGGCCTTGTACACCTTTTCCGACGACCCCGCGGACCGCCGGGTCGTGCGCGTGGCGACCGCCCGCTCGGGCGCCGTTGTCCTCGACCGCCGACTCTTCGACGTGGTCGACGGGCCTTCGACGCCGGGCTGGTCGATGTGCTGACGCTGCACTTCGCGCCCATCGTGCTGGACGCCGGGACACCCGCTGTTCACCGGCGGAGTGCCGCGCACGCTGGTGCAGTGGAGCGTGCCCCCGACGTCGACTGCGACGCGCCCGACCCACGACGTCCTCTGACGGCGTTGTCGCGCAACTCCCGGCGAGCAGTCAGAAGCGGTTCCCTCGGCGGCCTTCAGTCGGGCTGCTCGGCCAGCCCGACGATGATGCCCTCGGGCCCGCGGACGTAGCAGAGCCGATAGCTGTCCCCGTACTGCGCCAACTCCCCGACGAGTTCCGCGCCGTGGGTGCGCAGGCGGGCTACGACGTCCTCGATGTCGTCGACCGCGAACATGATGCGACGAATGCCCAGCGTGTTCGCCGGTGTGTCTTTCGGTCCGGCGCTGATCGCCTTCGGCGTGTGGAACATCGCCAGCTCGATCCGGCCGTGACCGTCCGGGGTCCGCAGAGGGCGTTGTCCATCCGCTGGATCGGCATGCTGTCTCCTTGGTGTGGTCCGGCCCCGGTGGCCGGACCACACCCCTGAGACGGTGCCGCCGCGCCGTGACACCTGCCGGTGACGTACCGCCGGAGACGGTGATGGTGATGGTGACGGTGAGGGACGGTGTCGTACAGATGTCCGGGAGGGTGGCGCGCGGCCGCACAGCCGCACAGTGGGCCCGGGACCCGTCGCGGCTTGGTTCAGACCGCCGACTGGCCGTCGACGGGGATGTTCAGCTGCGCGGCCAGGGCGGTGAGGGTCGTCCCCAGGGGGAGCGCGACCCGGGTGGCGGCATGCCGGTCGCCCCGGGTCGGGTCCCGGTTGACGATCAACACGGGCTTCCGGGCCTGGGCTGCCTGGCGGACGAACCGGAGCCCGGACATCACTGTCAGTGAGGAGCCCAGGACCAGCAGCGAGGTCGCCTGACCGACCAGTTCGCGGCATTGCCCGACCCGCCGCGGCGGCACGGCCTCGCCGAAGAACACCACATCGGGCTTGAGGACGCCGCCGCACCCCGAGCAGGGCACCACGCGGAAGTCGCCGACCTGTTCGTCGGTGAGGTCGGCGTCACCGTCCGGGTTCAGTCCGGCGGCCACCGGCTCGAAGCCCGCATTGGCCTCCTCCAGCCGCCGGGCGAGGTCACGGCGCGAGCCGGAGGCGCCGCAGGAGAGGCAGACGACCCGGTCCAGGCTTCCGTGAAGCTCCACCACGTCCTCACTGCCGGCGGCCTGGTGCAGGCCGTCGACGTTCTGGGTGATCACACCCGAGAGCAAACCGTGCCGCCCGAACCCTGCCACGGCCCGGTGCCCGGCGTTGGGCCTGGCGCGGCCGAACGTGCGCCAGCCGAGGTGACTGCGCGCCCAGTACCGGCGCCGGGCCCGAGCACTGGCGGTGAATTCCTGATAGGTCATCGGGGTATGCCGACTCAGGCTCCCGCCCTCACCCCGGTAGTCGGGGATGCCCGACTCCGTGGATATGCCCGCCCCGCTGAGCACCAGCACACCGCCGGCCCTCAGCGCATCGGCGACCGGCTCCGGATCCGTGCTGCCGGGCCGCAGGTCATCGGTAGGCGTCCAGCTCAGAGTGGGGCGCATGCGCATACCGCCAGCGTACGGAACACACAGGACCCCGGCACAGGACCATGACCCCGCTCGGGGCGGCCGGGCGGGGCCGGGCCCGCACAGCGGCTTCATGTTCACCGCCCCGGTGCGTGCGCCGGGCGACAGCAGGTGCGGCGGATCACGAGCACGACCGCGGTCAGGCGCGACCCGCTGGGCCGGAGGCGTTGGGTCGCGAACCATCCGCCGGAAGGGGGTGTGCGCCGTCGGTCTGCAGCGGACGGTCGTAGCGGCCGGTTTGCAGCGGTCGGTCGAGGCGCGGCGTGAACCCGAGCCTGTTCCCGAATGGTTCCTCCGGCCGCGGTGGCAGCTGCTGAGGGCGCGTGCCGCGTCGGTACTGTTCCGCTGCTGGGGAGCACAGCCCGGCCGTGGGGCGTTGGACTGTCGAAGGGAGCGATTTCGTTGCACACACCGCACTACCCGAGTGATGAGGAGGGCCCGATGAGCGCGGCCGACGAGGGACGGCAATGGCCGGACGAGGCCAGTGTCGACAACGCGAGGACGACGCTGCTGCAGCTCCTCGCGCGGGCGGGGGTCCCTTCCGGTGACGCGCGGCAACTGGTCGGGCTCTTGGAGGTGGGAGCGCTGACTCTCGCACACGAGGAGCTGAGCGGCGGCAGCCGGCGCGCGCCGGGGGACAAGGGGGAGGCGTACGAGTCGGGCTGGCTCGACGGCGCCGGGCACCTCCTGGAGGAACTCAGCGTCATCGCCGAGCGGAGCCTGGTACGGGTCCTGGGGGCGGACGGACAGCCGGGCCAGGCCGGGGAGCGTCCTCGGGCCGGGCGTATGGAGGTGGAGCGGGCGCGGGTGGCGCTCACGCCTCTGTACCTGTCGTTCACCGCGGTATCGGAACTGGACCCGGAGGTGACCGACGAGGTGCTCGTCGCCATCCTCGGCACGATGAGCCCCCGGCAGCGGGCCGGGTACGCCGGGCGGCTGACCGAGTTCGCAGCGGCCCACCGCTCTCGGCTGGAGCGGCTGTTCGCGATGTTCGGACCGGGTAGCGCCATCACGGTTCACGGCCGCTATTCACTCCTCCACTCCGCCACGAGCCTCGCCGCGCTGGAGCGGCTCGTCGCCGCGCCGCAGGAACTGCGCCAGGAGTGGGACGCTGCGGAGCTGCCGCCCGCCTGGCTCGACGGGCTGACGACCGCCTGGGACGCCGCGGGCTGACCACAGTCCCCGAGCCTTGAGGCTTGCGAATGCGGCCCGTCGGGGTCGGCCGGGGCCTCGGACTCCGCTCCGAGGTCGCGGTGCCGTTCCTGCGCCGCCGACACCAGGAACTGCGGATCCCCCTCGCGGTGATCGCGCGGGTCCACGCCGAGGACCGCGCCGTCGCCGCAGAGTTGCCGGCCCCGGGGGGTGGGCCCGGCGCGTGCCGGAGCTGCGGGGCCTCATGACGGGCAGGCAGTGCTGTGTCCGGGGCGGCACGTCGGCGGGGGCGGTTCCGTGCGGAGTGCGGCTGGCGGGCCGCGCGGGAATCGGCCGGCGCCGCGTCGGCGCGTCCGTGTTGGCCGGTCGACGTCGGCCGGTCGACGAACTGGTCACGGCGTCCCGGGCACCTGACGTCGGCGAGTGGTTCGCCGGCCCGCGTTGCGACGAGTCCGGGCCCCGCTGTCGGTCTACCCTTCAGACCCTTCAGACGCTTCAGACCTTTCAAACCCATCGACCCGGAGGAGCGCCAGATGACCGATACGACGACTCTCGACCTCGGACCACAAGCCCGGATCGTGGCCCGTCTCGTGGCGGGCGTCCCGGACGCGATGCTCGGCGGCCGGACGCCCTGTCCCGAGTACACGGTCAGCGACCTGCTGGGTCACCTCGCAGGCCTCGCCGCCGCGTTCCGCGACGCCGCCCGCAAGGACCTGGGCTCCACGACGGACACCGCCCCCGGCTCAGCCAAGCCCTCCCTGCCCGCCGATTGGCGCGAGGAACTGCCCCGGGTACTCGGCGAACTGGCCGAAGCCTGGAAGGATCCGGCGGCCTGGACCGGCATGACCCGGGCGGGCGGTGTGGATCTGCCCGGCGAAATCGCGGTTGCCGTGGCCGTCGACGAACTCGTGATCCACGGCTGGGACCTGGCCCGGGCCACCGGCCAGGAGTACGCACCCGATCAGGCCGCCCTGCGCGCCTCGCACGCGTTCCTCCTGGCGGCTGCCGAGGACGAGAGCCGTGGCGGGGGCATCTTCGGAGCCATCGTGCCCGTACCGGACGACGCCCCGCTGTTGGACCGGGCAGTCGGGCTGAGCGGGCGCGATCCGGGGTGGGCGCTGCCGGCCATCCGGTGAACCGCGACGCATCGGGGCACAGCGAAGAGGCGGGTGGGAAGTTGCCGGGCAGGTTGGACCTCGCCGCGCCGCGAAGAGCACCCAGGGCGTGTGGACGCTGCCCGAGAAGCTCTGGCTGTGCCGCCGTCGGCTCCACTGGCCTCCCGCCCGTGGGCCTTCCCAGGCCGCCGCGGTTCTCGGCCTGTCCTGACCCGAGGCCTGTTGCCGAGCGGCGGGTGGGGCCGCGGCGGTAGTGCGCCATCCCCTCGGTCGCCGCCCTTGGCCGTCGCCGGGTGCGGGGCGGCCGTGAGGCCAGCGCGAGGGGCCGCTGACGGTGCTGGGGCGGGCGGCGCGTAATGGACCGCCTCCGATGCCCGATTTCCTTAGATTCGGACGTTTAGTCCGCTTTCTGCCGTGCCCTCGAAGGTGCACGGCCGGCCACGTTGCGTGAGATCGGGGGCTCGTGGCGGTGAGCCGTCCCATAGGGCCCACGTCACATACGAAATGGGATAGTAGCCCTTTTCAGGGGCATTTCACCCCTTCCGCAGCCCCTCCACCTGCACCGATACCGGTGAGCGGGGAGGGGGGCTGCGGTGCCCGGGCTGCGAGGTTCGCTAGTAGGCGGGCTCGTTGCCAGGGTCTGGTGGGGTCTGTAGAACTGGATGAGTCGCAGGGCGGCAGGGGTACTTCGGTACTTCACCCTCCCGCCGTCGAACCCCTCTCCTTCGCGTGAGTGGCTCACGCATGTCTTCGGCATGCCTGCGACCGCCCTTGTCCCCTTCGGAAGGCCCATCCGTGTCCAACGCCGTCATCCGCCGCATCGCCGCTTCCAGGAAGACCCTCGCGGGTTCCGTCGTCGCCCTGGGTGTCGCCGGTTCCATGCTGGCCGCGGTTCCCGCGCAGGCCGCCCCGACGAGCGCCAAGGCGATCGCCCAGCAGATGATCAAGGACCCGGCCCAGTTCGCCGCCTTTGACAAGATCGTCTCGCACGAGAGCGGCTGGAACCCCACCGCCACGAACGCTTCCTCCGGTGCGTACGGCCTGGTCCAGGCTCTGCCGGCGTCGAAGATGGCTTCCGCGGGCTCGGACTGGAAGACCAACCCGGCCACCCAGATCAAGTGGGGCCTGGACTACATGAACGAGCGCTACGGCAGCCCGGTCGGTGCCTGGAACTTCTGGCAGGCCAACCACTGGTACTAAGCCACCAGCGGACAGCAGACAGCAGACAGCAGACACACGAAGACGCCCGGCCGAGGACCATCCCGGCCGGGCGTCTTCGCGTAGCCGGCCACCGAGCCCACCGGAGCGTAGCCCGCCTTGGACGTGACCTCGGTCCGTCCCGAGCTCTTGGTGGTGGAGGCCGGCGACAGCATGTCCGTCACCGCTGCGAACCTCGGCGGCGCCCATCACCCGTTCGACCCGTTCGGCTCGCCACCCGTTCGGCCCGGTGCCGCCGCTTGCGACATCGGGCCGCCACGCCTGGGACGGTGCCGTGATCACGGCCTCGATCGAGCGGATCGGCGCACTTGAGGCGCAAGCGGCTGATCACCCAGCGTGAACGGCGCGCTTCGCCGCGACCCGATGCTCATTTTGCACCGATATGATTCATTCTGTGATCAGGCCAAGGCGGTCGGGGCTCCGTCACCCTCTCTATGGCGGCCGGTGGGACGCTGCCCTGCTGTCACCGGTGATCGTTACCGTCCTCATCACCGCTCTGGCGTTCTCCACGCCGAGGGAGTTCGCCTTCAGTCGCCTCCTGCCTGCCGCGCCTGCCCTCGCTGCCGCGATGTGGCCCGTGCTCCCCACGATCCTGCTGGGGACGTTCTGCCTGCTGGTCATGATCGGCCTGAGCTTCGCCTACGCCGACCTGGGGACGCCGTACACGGCGGCCGCGATCATCGCGGTCACCTTGGCTGCCGCGTACGCGAGCCATGTCCGACTCCAGCGGGAGGAGACGCTCATCCACGTCCGGCTCGTCGCCGACGCAGCCCAGAAAGTACTGCTGCGCCCACTGCCGCGCCGCATCGAGAACGTCGAGATCGAGTCGCTCTACCTGGCGGCCCAGGAGCAGGCCCGGATCGGTGGAGACTTCTACGAGGCGGTCGGCACGCCGTTCGGGGTCCGGCTGCTCATCGGCGACGTACGCGGCAAGGGTCTGTCCGCGGTAGGAGCGGCCTCAGCGGTGATCAGCAGTTTCAGGGAGGCCGTGTACGACGAGCCCGACCTGAAGGGCATCGTCCATCGCCTGGAAGCCAGCATCTCCCGCCACAGCGCTGCGATCCCCGCTCTGGACCTCCCAGAACGCTTTGCGACCGCTGTTGTCGCCGAGATCCCGCATGGCGGAGGCTGCGTCAGGATTCTCAACTGCGGGCACCCCCCGCCCTTGCTCGTGCGCCACGGCGAGATCCGCGTCGTGGACCCGACCACCCCGTCCCCGCCCCTCAACCTCGCATCGCTCATCGGAGACCACTACTGCGTCGACACCCTCTTCTTCGCTCCGGGCGACCAGCTGCTGCTTTACACGGACGGGGTCACGGAGACCAGGGATCGCGACGGCGACTTCTTCCCGCTGCCGGAGTGGATGCGTCAGCAAAGCCCGACGCCGCCCCGCGAGCTGCTCGACCGGCTTCACCGGGCCCTGGTTCACTACAGTGGCGGAAGGCTTGAGGATGACGTCGCGGTCCTTGCTGTGCGGTGCTCGAGCACTCAGGCCCAAGAGCAGCCCGTATAGGCGGCTGGAAGCAGTGGTTGGGACTTCGCAGGCCGGGACGCAGGCCCGGACGCAGGCCTGTGAGCAGGGTCGGCAGCGGTCCGTCGGACTTCGCGCTGGGCAGCCTGTCTCCTCGGCGGATGCCCGTAGGGGTGCGGCCTCGAACCCTTCGCCGGCGGCGTTCTTCCCTTCGGGGAGCGTCGACGGCCCGGCATGATGCTCCGGGGCTGGTGTGCCCTACTGGTCAGGGACCGGCCTGGCGACGGCTGCGTCAGGCCCGGCCGGCGCGATCGAAGCGAGGAAGTCGTCGAGCATGGAGGCCTGTACGTCCACGGGGAACCGGCCGGGGTCGAAGAGGGCCTGGACGACGAGTCCGTGGACGAAGGCGACCGCGGTGGCCGCGAGTCGCTCCGGATCGGCGGTCGCGGGCAGCTCCCCCAGGCTACGAGCGGCTTCGAAGTGCGGGCGGATCGTCGAGCGCAGTCGGGTGTAGCGGTCGGCCTGCTCCACGCCGAGCCCGTCGTCGGCGAGGGCGAGGTCCCAGGAGCTGACCCAGATGCGGTTGCGGGCGGTGTCGTCCGCGGTCAGCGGCAGGATGTCCAGCAACATGACCCGTACGGTGCCGAGGCCTTCGGCGGGTCGTTCGCGTCGGGGACGTTCCGCGGTGCGCTTCTCCAGCAGGTCCAGGGCGTGCGCGACCAAGGCCCGCTTGGTCGGGAAGTAGTGCATGAGCATCCCCGTCGAGACGCCCATCGCCGAGGCCACGGCGCGCAGTGTCAGCCCGCCGAATCCCTTGTCGGCGAGGACGTGCCAGACGGCCTGGGAGACGTCCTGGCGGCGGGCTTCACGATCTCCTGGTGCGGGTGGCATGCTGCTACCTTACCTACCGAACGCTCGCTACGTACCAGTGGGATGAGGGATCCGTGTTCGAATTGCCGCTCGGTGACCATGCTCAGCTCCGCCCCCTGGAGCCCTGGCACGCGCAGGAGTTCCTCGACCACATGGACCGCGCCCGGCCGTATGTGGACCCCTGGATACCTTGGGCGACGTTCAGCACCGACCTCGCCTCCGCCACGGCGACCCTCCAGCGTTATGCGGACGAGCAGGCCAAAGACGCCCGCCGGATCTGCGGGATCTGGCTGGACGGCACACTGGTCGGCGGTGTCATGTTCACCAACTTCGACGCCACCACCGGGGTCTGCGAGATCGGCTGCTGGCTGGAAGCGGGTGCCGCAGGCCGCGGGCTGGCGACCCGGGCTTGCCGCGTGTTGATCGACTGGGCTTTCGGGCAACGCGGGATGAGCCGCGTCGAATGGTGGGTCGCGGCGGGCAACCACCGCAGCATCGAAGCCGCGCGCCGACTCGGGATGACACGCGACGGTGTGCTGCGGCAGCGTCATCCCTACCGGGGCGTGCGGCACGACAAGGAGATCTGGTCCGTCCTCGCCGAAGAGTGGTCCGGCGTCTCACCCGTCGGCCGGGTACCCGCGCCCGACGTCAAGGCCCAGCTCGACCGGTTGATGAGCGTCTTCCTGGGGGCGTTCACCAACACCGGAGGCAGCCGGCCGAACGTCGCCGTCGTCCGTGAGGTGTTCATTCCGCAAGGAACGATTGTCAGCAACGTCGGGGACGATCCCGTGATCTACGACCTCGACGGGTTCATCGAACCCCGGCAGAAGATCCTCACCGATGGGACGCTGACGGAATTCTCCGAATGGGAAGTGGCCGAGCGGACCGAAATCCTCGGCTCGATCGCGCACCGGTTCAGCGAATACCGCAAGTCGGGCTTCCTCAACGGTGACTGGTTCGAGGGCTCAGGCAGCAAGACCACCCAGTTCGTCCGGACGTCCGCAGGCTGGAGGATGAGCTCGATGGCCTGGGTGGACGTGTAGGGCGCCGCGTGACGCCGGCGGCGACGAGTGCGGCCAAGCTACGGCGAACCGGCCCGGACGAGCGAGTGCTGCCTCATCTGGCTGCGTGCGCGGAGCGGAGCGGCTGGCGCGGGTCCCCAACGGGCCGGCCCGGCTGCCGGCCGGGGATGGCCGCCATCCACCCAGGAGAGCCAAGGGGCAAGAGGCTGCGGCGATCGTTTCTGCGCGGAAGCCGAAGAAGTGGTCCTGTGGACGGGTTTCCACAACCGCCGGCGTGAGACAGGATGAGCGCATGATCGAACCGCGTGCGTTGGCGAACTCGTGGTGCCGGGACGACCGGTCCTACCTCTCGCTCTGGTCCAAGGACTCGGTGCTGTCGATCGGCTCGGTCGGCTCCGTGCTGTCCATCGGCTCTGTGGGCTCGGTCCTGTCGATCGGATCCGTGGGTTCCGCTCTCTCTGCCGCATCCATCGGGTCCTCCCTCTCCCTGCTCTCCGCCGCCTCCTGGCTCAGCACAGGGTCGCTGCTTTCCGCGCGTTCCCGCTGGTCGGTGTTGTCCTGGCACTCACGCGACGGGTTCATGGCGGCGGGCCTCCTCACCGCCACTGCCGTAGCCGGCCTTGCCCTCCATGCCGTGGAGCATCGAGGCCGGGGGGCCGGGGGTCGCTAGTGCTGTGACCGGCAAGGTTCACCGGGTCGCGGCCCTCCGCCTTGCGATGCACCGCGCTGGGGGCCCCTCCCAGCGGTAGCTGGGGGAACGCCGTGACCCGGCAAACCCCTCCCGGCCACAGCACGGCCGGTCGCACGTTCGAGCGCGGACCTGAGGTACGTCACGCGGAGTGCCCGTCGAGCCGGGGACCGTGGACCATGACCGTCTCCAACCCGGACCCGGACCCGGACTCGCACAACACACCCGGGCCCCGAGCCCTTGTCGTCCAGAACCTTCGAAGGGGTGGCCGGCTCCCGGCCGCTTCAGGGCGCGGCCGGGGCAGTCGGCTGCTGATCAGGTGTGAATGCGGCTGTTGAGGCCGTCGTGGCTGTCGGCGTGCTCGTCGTTGAACCAGTGGTCGTCCGCCGCGAGGTAGCGGAAGGAGTGCGCGCTGCGGGCGGGGAGGGCGACGGTCGCGGCGCGGGTTCCGTCGCCGCGGGGCTCCAGGGGGTGAGCGGCGGGGTTCCAGTGGTTGAAGTCTCCGACGACGCTCACCGGCCCGTTCGGAGTGTCGGCGGGGAGGATGAAGGTGACCTGGGTACGGCCCTTGAGCTGCTTGCGTTCGAGCACTGAAGACTCCAGACGCGAAGAAACGGGGAACGAGCTCGTTCATCCTCGCCTGTGCGTGATGCCGGTGCTGCGGTACACGGCCTTGAACGGGGCGGAGGTCACCCGGCCGGACGCCGGATCGGCCGTCGGCTCACCGGCGAGCGGGCCGGACACGAGCAGCCGGGTGAGGGTGCGCGACCGTGCGGACGGTGATCGTCTGACCGTGGCCATCCGGCAGGGACCTGGTCCGTTCGGTCCGCGGAGCCGGGCCCTTACCTCTGGCCGTGGCGGAGGATCGGCGGGAGTACCCGGGCGAATGCCGCGGCCGGACGCCGCATGCCCGGACGACTCGGACGGCCTGCGCCGACACGGCGGCGACTTTTACCAAGATCGGTTCTGTATGTCCAGTCACGTATTGAAGGGGCGTGACGCACGCCCCTCTGAAGGGTTTATTTGAAGCACGTCCTCACCAGGGATTTCCCGGAAAATGTGAGGCCGAAAAATTACCCCAGGTCTGTTTTGTGGGGCGGTTTTCCAAACCTCTTTCATTCCGAATGGAGAATTCCCATGCACAAGCTGTTCTCGAATCGTCGTGTTGTTCTGGCCGGAGCTTCCCTGGCGCTGGTGGGTGGCGGTATCGCCCTGCCGGCGACGGCGATGGCCGCCCCGGCCGCGGTCCCGCAGCAGGCCGTCACCCTCGCCCACGGCGACAGTGCCGACGGGATCGGTACCGGTGGTGACGCCAACGCCGAGAACACCACGGTCGGTGGCACGGCCACCGGTGGGGCCGCGAACTCCGGTGTCGGCAGCTGCAAGGGCAAGTGCGTGATCACCACCGGCAACGCCACCGGCGGCAACGCCAGCGCCGACGCCACCAACCTGGGTGACGCCACGGCCACCGGGGGTAACGGCACCGGCACGGGCGGCACCGTGAACAAGGTCAACAAGGGGCAGATCAAGAAGCAGCTCAAGGCGGACCTGAAGGCGAAGCTCGGTAAGTGAGGGCGGACGGCCTCGTAGGCCCCCGGGGACTACGTCCCGGCGAGCCGCCCACAGTAGACGCCGGAGAGGCTGACCACCTCTCCGGCTTCCCCATTACCCCTGGCGGCAGCGGAGGGGCCTGATCGCGTCGGGCAGACACCGATCGCATGAGGCGATGGGCGATTCCCTGGCCCTGGCCCTGGCCCTGCGGCGAGCCAGAGGGTGACGCGTTCGCCGTGGGTGTCAGGGTCCTGAGCGTCTGATGTACCCGGCCGGGAACGCGGCTGGTACCGCGGACGGCCCCGGATTCGCCAGTCGCCCCCGTGCAAGCCATCGTGGTGATGCGCGAGCGCGCGGGCTGGCCGCGGCCGCGTTTCTCCGCGCTGATCTCCTGGAGCAACGCGCCAACGCGCCAACGCGCCAACGCGCCTACGCGCACCGGGAGTAGACGGTGGAAGGTGGGGACGCCCAGGCCCGGTCAGGCGCCTTCGCCGAGGACGGTGCGGATCAGTGTTCGCTGGGCGTCGGAGAGGCAGGGGTCCTGCAGGTCGAGTACCTCGTCGTCGACGGTAATCCGGTAGTGGTAGCCGTCGGCCCCGGCGGCGACGGCCCGTAGCGCGAGTTCCTCCAGCTCCGCCGCGTCCACGCGGCCCGAGGTGTCGAGTGCGCGGAGCTTCTCGAGGCCGGCGAAGCCTCCGGAGCGGGTGACCGTGATCAGCATGGCTGTTCCTCCCTGTTCCCCGTGGGTTCGTATGGTCTGCACGTCGCAGCCATTGCCCCGGATACCCCGAACACCGGCCCGCTGTCACGGAGAAGGATCCCGGCTGTATGAACGTCCGGAAAACGCCGCCGGTTGGCTGACCGTCGTCAGGGCCCGAGCGGCGTCGCCCTCCGGCGGCATGTCGTCCAGGGCGACATCGGGTACCTGGAGCCCGCGGAACCCCGGGCCGTGGGTGGGGCTGGTACGCCACCGCGGCCTCACCGTTCGCCGAGCCGGCCCTGAGTTCCGGCGTTCCGGCGTCCCGGTGTTCCTCTGTGCGGGGTTGTGGTGGCCGGACGACGTGCGGATAGTGGAGGCATTCGGGGACTCCGACGCGAGAGCGACGCGATGCGCCCCCAGATGAACCTCTCGATCGGGGGCCGTGGATGAAGCGCGTCGGATCCTTGATGACCTCGCTGGTCCTGGGCGCCGGACTGGCGTTGGCCGCGGCGAGCCCTGCGGCCGCAGACCCGTACGACTGCCGTACGTGGTACAAGTCCCGTACCACCGCGGCCGGTACGTGCACCAACGGCACCGGTGAGTTCCGCGTGTACACGAAGTGCGACAGGCCCTTGGCGCAGGATTACACCGTCTACGACCCCACGTGGCGCCGGGTCGGTACCACCAGCACCGCCATCTGCCACAGTGGCGGCACGCCGTACGGCGCAGGCATCCAAGTGCGTTGATTCCCGCCTTCGTGATCACTGTGGCGGCTGGGGCCGTGCGTACGGCGTTCATTTGCGGCTGCCCGGCGGACGTCGACCTGCGGCAGGAGATTCACGACGGCCCGCAGGCGGCGGAGACTGGAACTCCGCCAACCACGACTTGTTCTACGGCAAGGGCGGCGACCGGCGACCTGACCTGACTGGAGCGGACAAGGAAAGCCAGGAGGTCGGCGGCTGCCCTGGTCCTACACCTGCTGTAGTCCGCCCTGGTCCACGGCAACGTCCTGCTGAGGCGGCGGACCCCGGTCCGGCCGAAGTGGCCTGATCGCCGCACCGGGGCCGGCTAACGCTCCGTCCCTGCGCATCCGGGATCGGCGGCGGCCTGGACGAGGTTGTGCTCCAGGCGTTCCAGGGTGTGCAGGGCGGCGGTGCGCTCGTCGGAGGTCAGGCCCGCGGCGACGAGGTCTTCGAGCTGGCTCCAGGCCTTCTCGACCTCGCGGCGCAGGGCGTGGCTGGCGGCCGTGGGTTCGATGAGCGACGCGCGCTTGTCGGTGGGGGAGGGGCGGCGGCGGACGAAGCCGGCCTGTTCCAGGCGCTGGACGGTGCGGGTCATGGTGGCGGCGTCGGAGTCCAGCAGCCGTACGAGGTCGGTCTGCCGCTGGGGGCCGAGTTCCCACAGGTGCATCATGACCAGCTCCTGGCCCGGGTGCAGGCCGATGCGGCGCAGGAGTTGTCCGGCGTACATGCGGTGCAGCCTGGCGAGGCGGAAGATCGCGTGGCTGATGGGTCCGCCGCTCGCCGCGGCCGGAACCGGGACGCTGGCCTCCTGCCCGGACCTTGCGGGATCCTGCCCGGCCGTCGGGGTGGACTGTGTCATCTCTTCCTCGCTTCCCTGATCGGTCAACCAACGGTACCGCGCGACGTGGACCCCCAAGGGCTTTGCCCGTCCTCCCAATGCGGTTCTGCAGATGGGCAGGCGTGATGCGCGTCACTCGAGGGCCGGGGAATGGCTTTCGGGTATTTACTTGTTCGGACAGGTAACTGCTACGTTGGATGTGTCGGGGCCACCGCCCATCCACTCTCGAGGGAAGAGATCATGACCACTGCTTTCGATCCGATCGTTCTGGGCGCCAAGACCCTGGCCAGCCGTATCGTGATGGCGCCGATGACCCGCAGCCGCGCCTACGGGCCGGGTGCGGAGCCGACCGAGCTGATGGCGAAGTACTACGCGCAGCGCGCCAGTGCGGGGCTGATCGTCACGGAGGGCATCCAGCCCTCGCCGGTCGGTCAGGGCTACCCCAACACCCCCGGACTGCACACGCCCGGGCAGGTGGCGGCGTGGCGGACGGTGACCGACGCGGTGCACCGCGAGCGCGGGGTGATCTTCGCGCAGCTCATGCACACCGGCCGGATCGGCCACCCCAGCCTGCTGCCCGAGGGTCTGGCGCCGGTCGCGCCCTCGGCGGTGGCCGCCAAGGGCCAGGTCTACACCCACGAAGGACCGAAGGACTTCGTGACGCCGACGGAGCTGAACGAGGCGGAGATCCGACAGACGATCACCGACTTCGCCGCCGCGGCCCGGGGCGCCGTCGAGGCCGGGTTCGACGGCGTGGAGCTCCACGGCGCCAACGGCTACCTCATCCACCAGTTCCTCGCCCCCGCCACCAACCTGCGCACCGATGCCTGGGGCGGCACGGTCGAGGGCCGGATCCGCTTCGCCGTCGAGGTCGCCGCAGCCGTGGCGGAGGCCGTCGGCAGCCACCGGGTGGGCCTGCGGATCTCGCCCGGCAACCCGTACAACGACATCGCCGAGCCCCACCCGTCCGAGGTGTACGAGACGCTGCTGGCCAAGCTCGCCGACCTGAACCTCGCCTACCTGCACCTGATGGAGGGCCCGGACCGCGACCTGACCGCACGGCTCCGCAAGGCCTGGCCCGGCACGTTCGTCCTCAACCCGTTCACCTACCCCGAGGTCACCGGCCCCGAGGCGCTGAAGCTGATCGAGGACGGGGCGGCGGACATGGTCGCCTACGGGGCGCTGTTCCTGGCCAACCCCGACCTGCCGCGTCGCCTGGCCGCCGGGGGCCCGTTCAACAGCCCGGACACGTCCACCTTCTACGGCGGCGACCACCGCGGTTACACCGATTACCCGACTCTCAACGCCTGAGCGGCGAGGCCACCGGCACGGTCCGCACTCGTGGCCGCACAGTGAGTCACAGCGCGTGCGCTTCGCCTTCTCCACCTACCTCTACCTGGGAGTTCCCCATGTCCACTGCGATCACCTTCGCCGAGTACGGCCCGCCCGAGGTGCTGCGCCCGACCGAAGTCGCCCCGCCCGAGCCGGGCCCGGGCCAGGTCCGGATCAAGGTCAAGGCCGCCTCCGTGAACCCGCTCGACCTGAAGATCCGGTCCGGCCTGATGACCAAGGCCGCCCCCGCGCGCTTCCCGGTGATCCCGGGCGTGGACGCGGCGGGTGTCGTCGACGCGGTCGGCGAGGGAGCGGCTGCAGCCGTGGGGGACGAGGTCCTCGGCGCCACCGTCGGCGGCAGCTACAGCGAGTACGCCCTGCTGGAGCGCCCGGTGGCCAAGCCCGCAGCCCTGTCGTGGGAGGTCGCCGCCTCGCTGGTCACGGTCGGCCGGACCGCACACCGCGTCCTCGGCCAGCTGGGCGCCGAGGCGGGCCAGACGCTGCTCGTCCACGGTGCGGCCGGCAGCGTCGGCTTCATCGCGGTGCAGCTGGCCGTCGCCCGCGGCATCACCGTCATCGGCACCGTCGGCGACAAGGACATCGAGCGCGTCACGGCCCTCGGAGCCACCGCCGTCCGCTACGGCGACGGCTGGGCGGAGCGGGTGAGGGCCGTTGCCCCGGGTGGGGTGAACTTCGTCTTCGACGCCTCCGGCGCGGGCGTGCTCGCCGACTCCGTCGCCCTGACCGGCGATGCGGCCAAGGTCATCACCATCGCCGACATGTCCGCCCAGCAGCACGGCGTGCGCTTCAGCGCCGGCACCGCTGACCTGGGCGGCCAGGCCCTGCCGGAACTGGTGCAGCTGGCTGCCGACGGGCGGCTCACCGTCCCGGTCTGGCGCACCTACTCCCTGGGCGACGCCGCGAAGGCCCATGCCGACCTCGAAGCCCACCGCAACCAGGGCAAGGCCGTCCTCCTGCCCTGACCCCCGTCCCGCCGCCTCGCAGCGATACAACGGGCGAGGCGGCCCGCAGCCGCAGCCGGCACCCGCACCGCCTCCGCCGGCTGCGGCCCGCCTCCGATCCCCAGGGCGGGGCCGGAGCTGATCCCCAGGGGCCGCGGCCGGGGCCGCGGCCAGGGCCGCAGCCAGGGGGCCAGGGCCGGGGCACGAGCTGTGCCGGCACGACAGGAGACGGGCGGGCTTCGCACCGCCATCGCCCGCACCGGCGGCAGGATGCCCGCCGACCGGCTGCGCGAACTCCTCGACGCCGGCCTTGTCACGCACGCATACTGCCCGAAGCGACCTACGCCCGCACCGCCTTGGGCTCCGGCTCCGGCTCCGGCTCCGGCTCCGGCTCCGGCTCCGGCTCCGGCTCCGGCTCCGGCTCCGGCCCCGGCCTCGCCCACGGCGTCGGCAGCAGCACCGCCGGGACCTACGGACCCATCCGGGAGGGCCTCGCCGCCCGCCACCCCGAGCGCGTCACCGCCCTCGTACTGACCGCCACCTTCCCCCATCGCGACAACCACCTCGTCCTCGCCACCTCGATCTGGCGCAAGCCGGCCGAATCGGCGACCGCGAACTGCTCGCCGAATACCTCACGATGATGACCGTCGGCGCCGACGCCCTGGAGGCGATGCCGGACGAGCAGCTCCAGCAGGCCCTCGCCTTCACCGCCGCCGCGAGCGCCGACGGCACCCCTGAACACGCCGAACTCGCCCCCCGGATCGACGTCCGCGACGACCTGGCACGCGTCAAGGCGCCCACCCTGGTCATCTCCACCGTCCAGGACGGGTTCACCTCCACCCGCCTGCACCGCCAGCTCGCCGACGGCATCCCCGGTGCCAAGCTCGTGGAGATTCGCACCGGCCACCTGCCCATGGTCGAGCGGCCCGAGGAGTGGCAGCGGCTCATCTCCGACTTCCTCGCCCAGCACGACGCCTGAGGCGCACCTGCACAGGGCCGACACAGCACCGGCCCCACATACGGCGCCAGCCGTATGTGGGCACCACCTACATCAGCCGGCCCACGGCTTCGGAAGCCTTCAAACGCCCACCACCGTCCTCTTGCAGGACTCTGGGCGTGCGCAGGCCACTGAACCTGCGCTGAGCACCAGAACTCGGTTTTTCCGAACACCCCGGGGGCGAAGACGCGCTTTTCAGGCGCCGGCAGCCGTCACCCCTGCGCACTTACCTCCGCCCGCGCCGTTGCGGCCGCCTCCCACGGAGGCGGCGTCCGCGACTCCGTCCAAGCGGCCAGGCCGTCGCCGTCGACGCAGACGATGTCGCAGGCGGCGGCATACTCCGCCGCCGGAGCCGTGAAGGCGCTGGTGGTCACGACCACGGCCACATCGGCCTCGTGGACCGCGAAGCAGGTGCCGCCGAAGCGCTGGAGGTCCTGCGAACCGACCCGGTTGCCCTCGCCGTAGTGCTTGCACTGGAGGACCACGCGCAGACCCTCCGCCGTCGTGGCGATCACATCGGCCCCCAAGTCCCCCGCACCGCCCACCACTTCCACATGGGGACAGCCGTCCCGGGCACACAACGCGGCGACCGTGTGCTCGAAGCCATCGGCGTCCACCTCCGTGTGGTCCAGGGCATCGGAGCCTACCTCGGGTAGAACGGCCGCTTCCGGAACGGCCTCCGCCTCGGCCGCTGACGCAGCGCAGGGTGACGACGAGCCCAATCCCACCCGCCCCACCGGCCCGCCTGACCCCACCAGCCCGCGCGAGCCCGGCCCACGCGCGGGGGAGCAGCGTCTGCCTGGAGACACGCTCCACCGCGCCAGCGCCACCCCGGCAGCGAGGACGATCATCGTGACGATCGGCATCACCGATATACCGCCGCCCGCCACCACGGCCGTCCTGACGAACACGGCCGAACCTCCCAGGCCGATTCCGACCAGCCCCACTGCCAACACGACGTCACGCCCCACCGACGCCGCGCCTTCGCCCGCCTCGCGCCGTCGCCCTCGCGATACCGTCATACGGCCCCTCCTCACTCCTCGCGAGCTCTGCCCCCTTGGGGCGGCCCTCTCGCCACCCGACACGCACGACCACCGGCCGGCGATGGCGTACCCGGAACGTCTCCCCTCGTTTGATCGGGATCTCCGGATCCAAACGGGCCCGGTGCGAAGGGAGTTCTGCCGGTCAGCGACTGCGCCGGGTCCTGGCTCGGCCACGCCCGGCGCATCATTGGGCCAGCCGTGGCCGACGGTTGGCAGTTGACGCGAATCCCGACCAGCAGGGTTGTTCCCCCGCGGCCTGCTCGACCGCGGCTTCCTCACGCTGGCTCGGTTCGGCTCCTCCACCGGCGCTGGATGACCGGCCCCGGGGGAGCGCGGCAGTGCGACGCTTCTCGCCCGCGATCCGCTGCTGCTCCCGGATCAGCACATCTGCGCGGGCCTCAGGGGAGAGCGCCTCGCCGCAGGGCCGGATTCCGCACAGCGTCCCGTCGCAGGTACCGACGGCATGGGAGACGGCGGCGGGAAGGCCCTGAGTGTCGGCCCTCTCCCGAGCGCATCCCGTGGGCAACAGGTACGGCGGTCGCGAGACGTTCAACGCTTGCCGCGTACCTCGGCGGCGGCGTGGCCCGGGAGCAGGACCAGATCTCCTCCTCCCACGCCGTCGGCAGCGCCGGCCATCGCCACATCCGCCCGTCCACAGACGTCGCCCGTGCGCCTCACCGCACTCCACGGGCGGATCCTCACGTGCCTCCGTGCGTGGCCCCTATCCGCTGCCGCGGCGCGAGTTGCCAAACACCCCCGACTGGGGGAGGGCTAGTTCAGGATGCCGGATGCCGGATGCCGGATGCCGGATGCCGGATGCCGTACCGCCTGCTTGCTCCCTACCGGCGGGCGCACGTCCAGGCACCCATGCCCTGCATCACAGCCAGCCTCCTGGCAACAGCGATCTGCTGGGATTTCGTGGCCAGATCTGCTCGGGCCGCATACCTCAGGCCACCAGCGGCTTTCCAACTCGACCGGGTGAACTGCAGACCTCCGTAGTGCCCATTTCCCGTGTTGGCACGCCAGTTGCCACCGGACTCGCACCGGGCGATCGCGTCCCAGTTGACGCGAGGTTTCGATGATGTGGCCGCATGAGCACTGGAAGCGGTCAGTATCCCCTGACATACGAGAACTGCCCACAGCAGCGCCACGATGATGCTTCCGGTTCGCCGGCGGTCCTGGATACGAGACATCAGTACTCCTCCGCTGTCCGGCAGGCCGGCCCCACGAATCCGGCCGGTCCCGCCTCCCGTTCACGGCCCCTCGGGCCATGTACGCAGCACAGCACGCCTCCTCGCCGTTCCCGACCCTATTCGACGGGCGAACGGGCGACGCCACCCGTACGGCGCCCCCGTCAGCGCCGTGGGCGGGATGTAGCCGACACGGCTCCACCCTCCGAGCACCCCCGGGCTCGTTGGTGGTCCACTCACGGACGGAGAAGCCGACCATGCGACCACTGAGCTGACCGGCCAGAGCCTGGCTGGCACGGCTCACCTGGTGTCTTGACTGCGCCCGACTGGAGTAGAGCCCCAGCTCGGCGCCGAACATCCAGCTGCTCGCCGCGCAATCATCACAGCAGAGGTCCTTCGACCGCGGGCTCCCTTCGAGGCTCGGGACCACTAGCCGAAGCACTGAGCGCACCAACAACGAAGCCGTGGCCGATATGGCCGGGATGGAGAAGCACACCGATGACCAGCCAGCATGACGGTAACGAGTCCTCTACCCCCTCCGAAGAGCCGCGGGAGGCCGAGCCCACCCAGGGCGAAAGGGGCCACGCCGACGGGCCGGCGGCCGGACCCGACGGCAAGACGACGGCCAAAGAGAAGACCGCCGTAGCCAAGGAACACGCCATCGCCAGAGCCAAACAGGCCACCTCCCAGGTCCGCGAGAAGGCCGGCCATGTGACTGAGCTGGCGAAGAGCAAGACCCCCGAGCCACTGCTGCACACGGCGGCGCACGTCCGCGACACGGCATCCCGAGCGGGACATCTCGCAGCCGACAAGACCCCCGACGCAGTCCGTGAAAGGGCTGGTCAGGCGGCGCACGCGGCAGGATCCAAGTGGGCCCTCCTGCTCACAGGGGGGATCGCCCTCCTCGTGCTCGTGTTCATGCGCCGCAGCCGGCGCAAGTGCTGACGGCACCAGAGGAGGGCGAAGCAGCCTACCTGCGCCTGCCAGGGGAGCAGTCGTGCCGTTTCCAGCCGCCACACCGTCGCCACCGACGGACTCAGCCGCGAACGGCGGCGGACCACGGTCCGGACCCGTGCCAGGGGCCCAACCCTCATCGTTGAAGCCGTGGGCGGCCGGGCCCTTGCCGAGTTCTTCTTCGGGTACGGCGAACTGGACATCGGTGACGGCTGGGCGTAGCACCCTGCTGCCCACAGGGCCACCCGATCGGAATACTTGCGCATGCCACGGACACGCCGCGCGGTCATTCTGGAAAGACCCAAACGGGCTAACCCCGAGAGGAGCAAGCCATGCGCGTTCGACGACTGCTCGGCCTGGCCCTCGCAACCGTGGCCTTCGCAGGAATGAGCGTCACCGGGTCCTTCGCGGCCGAGGCGGCCGCACCCCAGGTGTCCTTGGCGGACTGCAAGTACGGCGGCGGTTACCAGGTGAAGCACAGCAACGGCTACTGGTACTGCGAGGGCGGCAAGTACGACGGCCAGCGGATCTACGAAAGCAGCGGCTACTGACCACGCCCGACCCGGGGTCGTCGGCTCGCTACCGACGACCCGAGGCGTTCGGGCCGACGGCCTGATCCCCGGTCGTCAGCTAACCCAGCCGGACGGCGGCGCGTGGACTCACGTCCGTGGCGAGGACACCCAAGTGGTGGAGTTCCTTGCCGGTGTGGAGCACGATCTTGGACAGGATGGTGAGGACTGCTACGCATCGATGCCCGGCCAACCTCCTTTGCGCCTGTAGCCCTCGACCGACAGCTCCGTCCGCACGTTTCGTCCGCGTGCCGACCACGAACAGGCGGACCGCACCGTAGTTGCCATCGTGGGCTGATGCCCAGCTCACGGCAGGTGTCGCGCCAGGTGTTCATGGCGTAGGCCCGGTCGGTTGCGATCTTGTTCCGCCGGCTTTCGGCCCGGCCGAGGGCCTGGTGGCCGCCGCCGTCGGGGATCCGGCCGAGTTCCCAGCGGGCAGCGGTGGTGCGGCTGGCTGACCTGGAAGCGTTCCGCGGCCCGCCGCACGGGTCAGCCGTCGTCCACGACAGAGCGGGCCGGGCACAGTCCTCCGGTCTCGGTCAGCGGGGCATTACGGTGGCGCACGAGGGCCTCCTCGGATCGGTGCAGATGTCGCAATCCACACCGAGCCGGAAAGCCCTCACCCGGTTCAACCACCACCCAGCACGCGTGTCACCAACGTCCCGGGACAACACAACTAGGCTGTCTCTTCAGGTTCTTGCTGTGCCCTCCATAAATGACTGGCACGCATCGTGCGGCAACGGGATGATCCCGGAACGTCCAGGCCGCCCAGGGAAGAGCCGTGATGACCGTTACCGCGTCCAAGCCGTCCGCATCCAAGCCCGAGGTCCGCGTGGCGGGCGGGGTGCTGCGCGGCAGCCGCGAGGCGGGTGTGGCGGTCTTCCGCGGCATCCCGTTCGCCGAGCCGCCGGTCGGCCCGCTGCGTTTTGCTGCGCCACGGCCCGTACGAGGGTGGGACGGGGTCCTGCCGACGGCGGCGTTCGGCCCGCCGCCCCCTCAGGGCGGTCATTTCGGCATGGACGCGCTCGCGCGGGACACGGCGGGCGACGGTTGGCTGACCGTCAATGTCTGGTCGCCCGAAACGGGTCCGGGCGCGGTGCTGCCGGTGATGGTGTGGATCCAGGGCGGTGCCTACTCGATCGGTATGTCCGGTCTTCCCGAGTACGACGGCGGCCTCCTGTCTCGTGACGGCGGTGTCGTCGTGGTGACGTTCAACTACCGCGTGGGCCTTGAGGGTTTCGGGCAGATCGAGGGGGCGCCCGCCAACCGGGGCCTACTGGACCAGGTGGCCGCCCTGGAATGGGTGCGCGACAACATCCGGGCCTTCGGCGGCGATCCGGACCGCGTCACGGTCTTCGGCCAGTCGGCGGGCGCCGGATCGGTCGCCGCGCTGCTGGCCATGCCGCGAGCGGCCGGGCTCTTCGGCCGGGCCGTGGCACAGAGTGTGCAGGGCACGTTCTTCTCGCCGGAGCTCGCCTCCGACATCGCCGCCGCTTGTGCCGCCGAGCTGGGGATGGGGCCCACGGTGGGCGACCTGTCCGGGGTGGACCCCGTCCGGCTGTCCGCCGCCGGTGATGCGGTCGGCGCCAAGATGGACCGGTGGGCGGATCGCTGGGGTCCGGTCGGGCACCGGGCGATCCCGTTCTCGCCGGTCGTCGACGGAGACGTCCTGCCGGTCACGCCCTGGCAGGCCCTGGCCGACGGCGCCGGCCGGGACGTCGAACTCCTCGTCGGCCACACCCGCGACGAAGCACGGCTGCTCACCGCGCTCGACGGCCTGCTCGGCCAGGTCACCGCGGAGCAGGCGGAGACCGCCATGGACGTCTTCGGCCCCGGCCGGGACGCCGCACGCCACTACCGCGACGCGTTTCCCACCGCGAGCCCGGACGAGCTGTACGAACTGGTCCACTCCGACTGGCTGTTCCGCATGCCGACCCTCCACCTCGCCCGGGCCCAGACCGCCGCCGGCGGCCGCGCCCACGTCTACGAGCTGACCTGGCCCGCCCCGGGAATGGGCGGTGCCCTCGGTGCCTGCCACGGCCTCGACGTGCCGCTCGTCTTCGGCAACCTGGACCGCGGCCAACCCGCCACGCTGATCGGCGAAAGCCCGTTCCCGGAGGCGGAAGAGCTGTCCGAACGGATGCGGGCCGCATGGACGGCGTTCGCCGCCCACGGCGACCCCGGCTGGCCCGCGTACGACACGGGGCAGCGTCTCGTACGGCTCTTCGACACCCGTTCGGCCATCGCCCCCTACCCGGAGGAGGCCTCCCACCTGATCTGGCAGGACCACACGTTCTCGGCCCTGCCGCTGCTCGGCAGCTAGTAGTGCTTTGCTAGCCGGTCTTGTCACGGTTGGTGTTCGATAGTCCGCTGCTTGTGTGAGGGTGGGTCAGCTTGCGCCGTGTCGAGGCTGGTTGGAGGAGCTCGCCGGGGGAGGTGTTCGCGCCGCTGGTCCGGCGGGACCGGCGGGCGAAGGGCCAGCTGTATTGGTGAGGCCCGTCGCCGGAGGGCCGGTGGAAGTCGATGCAGCCGATGGCGGAGCGCCTTGGTGCAGATCACCAGCAGTTGCTGCAGTTCACGACCTCCTCGACCTGGCCGGTCGGGGAGGTGCGGGCCCGGCTGGCATGGCGGGCCTCGCGGGCGGTGCGACTTGAGGTATGGATGGTCGACAACACCGGTTTCCCCAAGGACGGCGAACGGCATCCCTAACCGCGGGCTTGCCCTCCGCAAGGGCAAGCCCGGCGCGAACGAGGGAGTCGACCTCGTCTCCCCGGGCTGGGACGGTTTTGGTGCACCGGCTGGAGAGCCGGTCTTCCCGCGGAGGCTTTTGGACTCAGAGGCCAGCCCCGCCGAACAAACCGACGCCCGCTCGAGTCCGGCGGGGGCCGGGGCTTGGTCCAGCCAAGTGTCTGTTCGATCCGGTCCTGATTCAGCCCGCCGCAGAGAGCACAGTGACCGCGGCGGTGCTCCGGGACCAGCGCAAGATCGACCAATGTCCGTACGGGCGCGTCCGTACACAACAGCGCGTCGGCCAGCTCGAACCATGCATCCCCGCGTGCGGTCAGACATGCGTACAACCCCATCCGGAAGCGCGACACTTCCGCGAACGCATCCCTCAAGACGCCCTGGCGTACCACACTCACGACCGCGGCCTTCGTGCTGATCTCATGCCTCTGTGACTGAGCACAGGATCAGCCGAAGGCCGCCTGCATGTCCGCTGAACTGTGAAAAAGCCGATCAAGTACGAGCAGCGTTCGACGCCGGGTGTTGAACGACGAATTACACGGCCCTCGCGGCGGCCTGGCACCCGCAGCTCAAGCCACCCCCCCCACCGGGCAAGGTGGCGCCGAAGGCCACCGCAAGGCGTGGTGGCACCGTCCCGCGGAACACGGCAGGAGCCGATGTCACCCGGAGGGAAGACGATTCCTGTGCCGGTGAGCTGCTGTCTGAGCTGACAGGGCACCGCGTTAGGCTGGTTCGCAGACTCGTTCGCCTTCGGTACCTGCAGCATCGCCGAGCCGCTGGAGGACCCGACCTGGCCGCCCTCGGCCTGTTGCCGTCGCCCGACACGTCCGTCCAGGAGGACCGTTGACCACCGCCCGCAGCTGGCTCACCAGCGCGAACGACACCCCCTTCGGCGTGCACAACCTGCCGTACGGCGTCTTCACCGCCGCCGACCGGCCCGGCGTACGCCGGATCGGCGTGCGGATCGGCGACTTCGTGCTCGACGCCGGGGCCGCGGCCCGCGCCGCCGGGGAACCCTCCGTCCTGCTCGACGCCGACACCCTCAACCCGCTGATGGCCGCCGGTCGGCCGGTGTGGCATGAGGTGCGTTCCTCGCTCACCCGCTGGCTCACCGAGGAGTCCCACCGGGACGCGCTCGCGCCGCTGCTGCTGCCGCTCGCCGAGGTCGAACTGCACCTGCCGTTCGAGGTCGCCGACTATGTCGACTTCTACGCCTCCGAGCACCACGCCGCCAACCTGGGCCGGATCCTGCGCCCCGGCAGCGAGCCGCTCACCCCCAACTGGAAGCACCTGCCGATCGGCTACCACGGGCGCTCCGGCACCATCGTGGTCTCCGGCACCCCCGTGGTGCGCCCGCACGGCCAGCACAAGGCCCCCGCGGCCGCCGCCCCGTCCTTCGGCCCCACCCGTCGGCTGGACATAGAGGCAGAGGTCGGCTTCGTCGTCGGCACCCCGTCCCCGCTCGGCACCCCCGTCCCCCAGGACCGCTTCCACGAGCACGTCTTCGGCGTCTGCCTGGTCAACGACTGGTCCGCCCGCGACATCCAGCCCTGGGAATACATTCCCCTCGGCCCGTTTCTCAGTAAATCCTTCACGACCTCCCTCTCCCCGTGGATCGTCCCGCTGGAAGCCCTGGAACACGCCCGCATCGCCCCGCCCGCCCGCGACGTCGAACCGCTGCCCTACCTCGACGACCGCAACCGCGAACCCTGGGGCCTCGACCTCGCCATGGAGGTCCGGCTCAACGGCCACCCCATCTCCCGGCCCCCGTTCGCCGCCATGTACTGGACCGCCGCCCAGCAGCTCGCGCACATGACCGTCAACGGCGCCTCCCTGCGCACCGGCGACTTCTTCGCCTCCGGCACCGTCAGCGGCCCCGAACCCGACACCCGCGGCGCGCTCATCGAGCTCACCTGGAACGGCGAAGAGCCCGTCAAGCTCCCCGACGGCACCACCCGCACCTTCCTCGAGGACGGCGACGAGGTCACCATCACCGCCACCGCCCCCGGCCCCGACGGCGCCACCATCGGCTTCGGCGAAGTCACCGGCCGGATCACGTCGTAACGGCCCCCGACGGATGGTGGCGCCCGGCCCGCCGGCGCCACCGTTTGTGCGACATCCCGCGAGTTCCTCTGAGCCCTGCTGATTCCGTGTCCTCGTGGCCAGGGTGTTCTGTCTCCGCGGGGTGCTCTGCAAGCCGGTGACGTAACTTCAGGCCCGCGACGAGCGGACCTGCCAGTCTCACACCCGGAGAGCCCCTTGGACTCAGGGAAAGTGAAGCTTGTTCAGTGGGAACCTGCGGGTCCGTCCCTGGACGTCAGGTGGGGCCGTCCGTGGGTTCGGCGGGAACGGAGGGGTGGAATGTGGCGAGGCGGCGGGCTTCGGCCGTGACCTCAGCATCGATCTGAGCTACGGCTTTGCCGCCGCCGAATTCGAGGAAGGCGTACTCGTCATCGAGTTCGGCGAGCCGTGCTGTCAGGGGCAGCTCATGCCCGTAGCGCTGGTTGATCCGGAAAGTGAGCTCCCAAGGTTTCAGCTCGCCGGCCAGCATGCGTCGTGCGAGCGCTCGCGCGGCGGCTTCTTGGCCGGCCTCGCTGGCGGCCGGATAGAAGATGAGGCCGAGCTCATCGAGCGCTTCGGGGAGCAAGTCGTGCACGTCGTAGTCCGCCTCGGCGCGTGTGCAGGCTGCCAGCACCCGAAGTCCGGGGCCGTCTAGGCCAGCGACGAGCGCCTCACAGGCCGCGCTGACGACTTCGCTTGCGGAAATCTCGCCCACGCTCCAGAGAGTGGCGCGGTCCTGTAGTTCGCTGGCTGCTGCTTCGGTCGACGACATCCGCCCATGTTCGCTTCGATCGCGGTCCCGGTCGAACAGGTTTCACTGGTGCTTCTGCTCGGCAGCTTGCTCCACCAGGGCCCGCGCGGAGTCTGCATATCGCATCGCGGTCTTCTCGTCGTACGGAGGGCGAACACTTGGGCGAGGTGGAGCGGATCGGGCCAGTGGGTGAGGACCTCATCGAGTTGCCGGTCGACGCGGAGACGCTCCAGCGGCGCGTCCTGCCCGCGCGGCGCGGTGCTGTTCCAGTGGTTGCTGGCGCGGCCAGTCTTCGTTGCGGTCTGGTTCTTGATCATTTACAGACCCCGCAGTACTAATGCTGGGTCGGGCAGACGGCGTCTATTGATTGGCCTGGCAGGTAGGTCGTGCGTTCTTGTGGAGTGAGCTCTCGGTTGACGGCACGGCAGATCTTGTGGATCGCGGCGGAAGGTTTGGGTAGGACGACATCCCACAGCCGCGCTGTCTTGTCGCTGCTGGCGGTGGCGAGGGTTTTGCCGTCGGGGCTGAAGGTCACCGCATTTACCGAGTTCGTGTGTCCGGTCAGGGTTCTGCGGGTTTTGCCGGTGGCTACGTCCCACAGCCGCGCGGTGTTGCTGAAACTGGCGGTGGCGAGGGTTTTGCCGTCGGGGCTGAAGGTCGCCGCATTTACCGAGTTCGTGTGTCCGGTCAGGGTTCTGCGGGTTTTGCCGGTGGCCACGTCCCACAGCCGCGCAGTGTAGTCGAAACTGGCGGTGGCGAGGGTCTTTCCGTCGGGGCTGAAGGTCACCCCAAGCACCGAGTCGGTGTGTCCGGTCAGGATGGTGCGGGTTTTGCCGGTGGGCACGTCCCACAGCCGTACGGTTTCGTCGTCGCTGGCGGTGGCGACGGTTTTGCCGTCGGGGCTGAAGGTCACCCCAAGCACCGAGTCGGTGTGTCCGGTCAGGGTGGTGCGGGTTTTGCCGGTGGCTACGTCCCACAGCCGTACGGTTTCGTCGTCGCTGGCGGTGGCGACGGTTTTGCCGTCGGGGCTGAACGCCACCGCATTCACCCAGTCGGTGTGTCCGGTCAGGGTGATGCGGGTTTTGCCCGTGGCTACGTCCCACAGCCGTACGGTTTCGTCGTCGCTGGCGGTGGCGACGGTTTTGCCGTCGGGGCTGAAGGTCACTGCATTCACCGAGTCGGTGTGTCCGGTCAGGGTGGTGCGGGTTTTGCCGGTGGCTACGTCCCACAGCCGCACGGTGTTGTCAATGCTGGCGGTGGCGAGGGTTTTGCCGTCGGGGCTGAAGGCCACCCCCAGCAGCGAGTCGGTGTGTCCGATTAGGGTTTTGCCGGTTGCTACGTCCCACAGCCGCACGGTCTTGTCGTCGCTGGCGGTGGCGAGGGTGCGGCCGTCAGGACTGAAAGCTGACCAATATATTGAGTCGGTGTGTCCGATTAGCGTTGTGCGGGCCACACCAGTGGCCACGTCCCACAGCTTTTCCGTGTGGTCCATGCTGCCAGTGGCCAGGGTTTTGCCGTCGGGGCTGAACGCCACCGAATTCACCGCGTTATTATGTCCACCGGTCAGGGTTCTGCGGGTTTTGCCGGTGGCCACGTCCCACAGCCGCGCAGTCCTGTCGCCGCTGCCGGTAGCGAGGGTGCGGCCATCAGGACTGAACGCCACCGCATTCACCCAGCCGGTGTGTCCGGTCAGGGTGGTGCGGGTTTTGCCGGTGGCCACGTCCCACAGCCGCACGGTCTCGTCGTTGCTGGCGCTGGCGAGGGTTTCACCGTCCGGGCTGAACGCCACCGCTTCCACCCAGTAGGTGTGTCCGGTCATGGTGGTGCGGGTTTTGCCGGTTGCTACGTCCCACAGCCGCACGGTCGTGTCGGTGCCGGCGGTGGCGAGGGTTCTGCCGTCGGGGCTGAAGGCCACCCCTAGCAGCGAGTCGGTGTGTCCGGTCAGGGTGGTGCGGGTTTTGCCGGTGGCCACGTCCCACAGCCGCGCTGTCTTGTCGCCGCTGGCGCTGGCGACGGTTTTGCCGTCGGGGCTGAACGCCACCGCATTCACCCAGTCGGTGTGTCCGGTCAGGGTGGTGCGGGTTTTGCCCGTGGCCACGTCCCACAGCCGCACGGTCTTGTCGTTGCTGCCGGTAGCGAGGATGCGGCCGTCAGGGCTGAACGCCACCGAAACCACCGAGTCGGCGTGACCAGACAATCGCTTGTGCGACGGGAGGAATGCGGCGTTTTGTACACTCTGGACCGATTCGGACGTCGGGCTGGTGCGGTATGCCTGGACGGCCAGCAGTGAGGCTAGTTCAGGGTTCACGCTGATGAGGTTGTTGGACTGGGCCGCGAGCTGTTCCGACAGCGCTGCCTGCCGTTCCGCGACTGCCGCGCGCCACTGCCACACGGCGCCCCCTGCGGCAACGAGTGCGAGCACAAGCAGGCTGGCCAGGACTGTGTTGAGGCGTCTGATGCGTCGGATGGCTTCTTGCTGATGCTTCTTGCTGACGGTCAGAAAGGCCGCGATGTCGCCCGGCAGGCGGCGTCGCCGTGACCATTCGAGGCCTTCCCCGAGTGCTGTTCCGCCGAGCAGGTCTCCCAGGTCCTTCGTTTCGGCCCAGCGGACCTGCCGTATGCCGGTGTGGTCGAGCCATTCTTTGAAGCGGTGGTCTTGACGGACCCATTCGCGCAGGGTGCCCCAGTCGCGGATGAGCGAGTCGTGGACGAGTTCGGCCACCGGCTGTGCGGGAGGCGCGCCGTGGACCAGGGAGACGTGGGGGGTGTGTGTGGTGATGATGCGGTGGCGGGTGAGGGCGGCGAGCACCTCGTCGATCTGCTTGCCGCTGTCGGGTCCGCCGGTGACATCGGCTGCCAGTTCGCGCAAATCCTGCAAGGGGACCCGCTGGCGAATGGCTGGGATGTTGTGGCGCGGCTCGGCGGAGCGGACCAGTGAGGTCAGGATGCGCTGGGCGATGGGCCGGCCGCCGGGCGGCAGATGGTCGAGTGCGGAGTCGCACCAGGTGGTCAGGCTGCCGGTGACGCCGCCGATGCGCCGGTAGGCGTCGTGGGTGAGGAAGCCCTCGCGGCGTCGCTGCCACAACTGGTCGAGGGTCAGTTCGAGCATGGGAAGGACGGTGACCGGTGCCTGGCGGGTCGTGGTTCCGTCGAGGGTGCTGGCCAGGACGGCGCCGATGATGCGTTCGGGCAGGCCCTGCTCGAAGTGTGCGCCGGCTTTCAGGGCGGGCAGGGTGATGATGTCGTGCAGGTCGTCCTGGCTGAGCGTGCTCGGCAGGTTGAGCAGACCCGGCATCGCCGCTTCGAGCAGTTGGGGGGCTAGGGCGGCCTGCTGGGGGTAGAAGTCGTCGCGCATGATCATGATCACGTGGAGCCCGGCGTGGGAGGTGATCGCGGCGGTGATCTGGTCGGTGGCGGCCTGGCGGCGCTCCTGCTCCCGGCTGGTGATGGGCTCCGCGAGGAGCTCTTCGTACTGGTCGATGACCAGTACGACACGCTGGTGGCCGGGTTCGGCCGCTAGCTTGCGTGTCACGGCTTCGGCGATCCCGATGCTGTCGGCCCCCGGCAGCCCGGCGCGTTCAAGCTCGGCCAGCAGGTCCTGCTGCGGACGGGTGACGATGGGCAGCCAGCGGTCGCTGCCGGGCAGCTGGCCGGCCGCCAGCGCGGGCAACACGCCCGCCTGGACCAGCGACGACTTGCCCGACCCGGAGGGGCCGAGCAACAGCGTCACCCGCTGCTGCTCGGCGAGGTTCGCCAGGACCTGCCCGACGGCATTCTTGCGGCCCTCGAACCACTTGGCATGTTCCGCGGTGAACGACTCCAGTCCCCGGTAGGGGTATACGTTCTGTTCGATCAGCTCTGGCCAGACCTCCCGCAGGACCTGGGTCGGGGTGACGTAGGCGATGCCCTGGCCCCGCTCGTGTTCGTCGGGGGCGGTGATCTCGGTGAGCATGCCGATGACCAGGCCGGTCACCTCGTCGATGACCGGCCCGCCGCTGAACCCGGTGGTGAGGTCGTTGGCTTCGGTCAGCTGCAGGTGAGCGCCCCGGCCTTCGCTGGCCGGCAGCATTCCGCCGGCCTTGCCATATCCGAAGTGGCCGCCGGTGGGGGCCTGGGCCGGGAACCCGTACGACTGCACCCTGTGGCCCCGGGAGCCTGCCGCGGAGCCGAGAACCAGCGGGGTTATGGCCGCAGCGAGGTCGTCGCCGGTGCTCAGGCGTACGACGGCCACGTCCTCGTCCTCGGGGGCGCGCCACGCGTCCGCCACGACCAGCCCCTCAACCTCGAGCGCGCCGTCCACGTGCGGGAAGGCCAGCCGCAGAGGGTCACCGGGCTCGGCTCCGGCGGCGCGCACGACGTGCGCGCACGTCATCAGGACGCCCTCGGCAACGAGGAAGCCGACACCGGCCACCTGGTTGTCCGGTCCGAGGATCTGGGCCACGGCCTGGAAGAGTCCCGCTTCGTCAGAGTCCTGGGCGCCGTGGTCCCCGTCCGGGGGCGTACCGGTCATGTCCATGAGGTCACCCCAGGGGGTTGGCTGCGTCGGGGCGGCCGGTCGCGTCCTTCTTCCACATCATGGTGACCTTCAAATGACAGTTGGCACTGCTCTTGGTGATCACGGCTCCGGCCTCGACCGCAAGGTCGACACCGAACTCGACCGTGATTGCATCAGGGCTGGCCTTGCGGAGCTGGTCGAGTGTGGCGTGCGCCGCTTCAGTGATCGGGCTCAGAGCCTCTTGGAGAGTCGCCGGCAGGTCATGAATGGCATCGCTGACGCGACCTGCCTTCACCGGACCGGTCGGCGCGGCCGGAGCCTCGACCAAGAGGGAGCCCCCGTCTCCCAAAGGAATCCGAGCCAGATGTGTCAAGGCTCCTCCTGGCATGTTCACCCGGTCTCGCAGCCTCCGCGCCCCCTCTCAGCATGGCACCGGAGCGCGTGGTCCGCTGCCTGGCACAGGGCGTGATATTCGGCGACATTTCCGATGTCGTCGGTCAGGTGACCCGTGAATGGGTGCGTTGGTGGCGGGTGGGCGTCAGCCAGGTTGAGGTGGTTGTGCCCGTTCGCACCGTGCAGCGGTTCTGACCATGGCTGTCATGGAGTGACCCGGCTGCTGCAGTGAGGCGCCTCTTGGGAGGTGGCTGGCTGCTACGAGCGTGGCTGTTCCCAAGCCTCATCGGCTGCGGTCGTCACCCTTTCAACGGCCACCTCGGCGGGCCAGGTGCCACGCCACGCCACGCCACGGCCGGGCGACGTCGAACGCGACGGTGTCCCGGTCGGCGCAACTGTCGCCCTGTCCGTTCGACAGCAGATGGCCGCCGCAGGAGCCTTCGCCGCGCGTCTCGGCTTCGACGGCCTCGACACCTCCATCCGGGCAGCGCCCTGCAACGGCCGGCACTGCCGTCGGCCGGCCACCTTCTGGTTCCAGGCCACAGCCTCTGCATGTGCTCGATCGAGGTGAACTCCCGACCCCGCCAGAACGAGTCCCGGATGCAGGACATCGGCCTCTCGACCCGCGGCTTGTCCTTGGACCGGGCGGCGCGGGCCGGATCGACCAGTGCTCCGTAGTGGGTGGCGAGCTCGGCATGCGCCTTGTTGATCTCCGGGTCGTAGAGATCGGGCTCGTCGACGCCGGTCCGCCGGCTGTCCCGCACCAGCCGGCGCGGGACGCCGCCGAAGTAGCGGAAGGCGGCGACGTGGGCCTCGGTCCAGGCGTGCTGGCAGCTGACGTCGAGCACCTCGACGGGCGCAGCGTCGATGTCCCGGGGGTCTCGTTCAGGAGGTGCTGCCGTTGATCGGCGGGCAGCGCCCGCAGCCGCTCGGCAGCGAGTCCAGGTGCCCCGGGTAACCTCGTGCGGCAGGTGGCGGGTAGGGGCGGCCGTGGCTCCGCACGGCCGCCCCGCTCATGGGCTCTCACCCGCTCCGCGTCCCCTCACCGGTCGCGCGGACCGGGTAGACGTCAGTGGAATTCCACGTCGCACACGGAGAGGAAGAACTCGCCGGTCTTGCGCCCGTTGCCGCCGTCAGGGGTGTCCGGGCCGCCATGACCGCCCCAGACGTCCACGATCGCGGCACGCCCGCCTCGGGGCGGGAGGGTGGCGAACTCCCAATGGGTGGAGTCCTCCTCCCGTGGGGCCCCCTGGACCTCGACCAGGAACGGAATGGGCTCCAGGTCCTCCCACGAGAGTCCGCCGCGGGGCTCCCAGCCTTCGCGGGTGATGAACCAGCGGTGCGACCAGGTCTCGTTCGTGTGATAGGCCGTGTAGTCGTACGAGAACTCGTGACTTTCGGCGCCTGCGTCCAGACGGGTCGTGGGCCAGTCGCCGAGGTCTGCAGTGGGGGCCAGGTCGAGACCCGCGAACGCCGGGTTCCCGGTCGAGGCGACGGTGCTGCCCTGGAAGAACTTGCGGTACTCCAGGTAGCCCAGGGCGTGGTTCCAGGGGTAGTCGGCCAGCATCCGGTCGGCCCCCGGCACCACCTCCTGCCAGGTGGTGCTGGTGTTCTCGGCCCGGGCCTTCGCGCAGATCGGGGCCTGGTCCTCGTCCCTGATCGCGGCGGCGGCCCGGCTGCGCGGGTGGTCCACCGTGCCGTGGCGGGGAGAGGAGTCGACGCCGGACCGCGCGCCCTCGGTCTTCTGGGGGGCGGACCAGGGCACCGCGGCGTTCGGGGTCACATTGACCTCGTTGGTGAACGTGGTGAACGAGCCGTCGACCTTGGCCCGGATCTTCACCCGGTATTCGGCGTCGGGCTCCTCGCCCAGGTCCACCCAGTGGGAATTGGAGGGTGACCAGTCCCAGGCCGGCCAGTGGAGGAAGACCGTCTGCCGTGCCTCACCGTTGATCCACACCTCGTAGACGTGCGGGTACGGGGCGTCGCCGTTGTTCCAGTCCTCCGGCGGGGGCCAGGTCCCGTGGTCGGGCCGGTTGCCACCGATCTGCCACCGCAGGTGGATGCCGAACATCCGGTGGCTGCCGTCGGCTCGGTGCTTGATGTCGGCCAGGAGCCCGGAGGGTGCCTGGACGTTGGCGCTGCTGCTCATGAAGTCCTTCTCATCCGGATTCGGAGGGGATCAGCGGCGGTCGCGGAGCTCGGGACCGGTCCGGGCCTGGTTCGGGAACCAATCGGCCGCGGCGGGACCCGCGCCTGCCAGGGCGAAAGTCACGCTGGCGGCGGCCAGGACGGCAAGATGGGAGCGCACAGCCGTGCTGTTTCTCCTTCGAAGAAAGGGGATCTTGGTCCGTTGATCCTTGCGGGTTTCGCCACGGTTGTTCGTCCGCGCCGCACACGTGATCGTTTCTGCGAGTCGGTCCGCCACCCGGACGGCCCAGCATGATCTCGGGCTGCGTCGACCAGTGGTCGTACAGATGCCGTCAATCGACCGCCACCCCGCCGTGGCGATCTCCCGGAGCAGCGCCGTGCCCCGGGCCGGCTGCTGTTCGGACCGCAGTGGACACCCGAACAATCGCCCGGGGCTCCGCGACCGGCCGCCGACATCGTCGCGGACGCCGGAGGAGAGGGTGCCCTGGCCACCGCCTCGGCGTACCGGCTCTCCGCCACAGGCTGGCAGATGGCCGCCGCCCCGTGCGTCGTCCGGCGGGTCGAGGCCAGGCTGGTGACCGACTCCGCCGACCACTGCCCGCCCGGCCTCGACCAGGGCCGGCTACCCCGTTCACTCACGCCAGGGTCGAATCCCTGACCGAGGCATACTCGGCGGTGATGGGGTCTGAGCGGAAGACCGCAGCCGCCCCCTGGCCACCGCGCACCGCGCGGGCACACCCGTGCCGCGGGCGATGCTGGACGCTGCCGCGCACCAGTCGATCGCCCCGGAACAGCAATGGCTCTCGGCGTAGCCCGTCCACACCACGCCGCGCACCCTGCCCCGGGGAAACGTCCCGACCGACCTGGTACTCGGCCGATGCCCGGGCATGCGGCACACCTGAGCCCGGGCGCCAGACGCCGCCGGGCTCCATGCCGAGCCAGGCCGGCCGCCAGGGCATCAGCCACGGTCTTCGGTTCAACCCCGCATGTGCGGGGAGCAAGCTTGCTGACCTGCCACTTTAGGTTGACAGTTTGCTCTTGGGTTCGGCGGCGTTCAGCGATCATCGGCACTCTGGATGTTCACGGGAAATGACGGAGCGTCTTGTTCGTCCCGCTCGTCTACCTGCTTCACGGATCGACGTGATCGTTCAGCGAAAAAGGAGCCGTGCAGTCTGCGGCAGAGGTGACACCATGCGGTGTCATGGCAGATGACAGCACCAGTGCGTTTCACGCGGGCCAGACGGCGCTCATCGTCCGGATCCCGGAGGCGGAGCCGTCCGTCCGCGGGTGGCGTGAGCGGCTCGACCCCTCAGCCCAGGCCGGGGTTCCAGCCCACGTCACCGTGCTCTTCCCGTTCCTCGATGAGAGCCGGATCGATGCGCTCGTCTACTCCGCTCTCGCGGACGTGCTGGGTAGTCACCAGGCCTTTGACCTGTGGTTCGAGAGGTGTGGACGGCTCCCGGAGGTGCTGTATCTCGCCCCCGAACCTGACACACAGTTGCGGGGGCTCACGGAGGCGATCGCTGATCGTTGGCCTGAGGCTCCGCCGTATGGCGGCCGATTTGCCGAGATCGTGCCGCATCTGACCATCGCTCAAGGTCAGGAAGACGCCGTCCTGGAGGAGATCGAGGCCGACCTCGCAGGCAGGCTCCCGTTCACGTCTCACGTCGCGTCGGTGGAACTGATGGTGCATGACGGCGTGAACTGGCAAGAACGGGTGTCGTTCGCACTCGGAGAATGAAGCAGCTCATGAGGGTTGGTTGGTCCGCTGCCCCCTGGGGCAGCGGACCAACGGGGGGCTCCGGTCAGCTGGCTGCAGCGTGCTCGGCGCGTGCTGGGGTGCTGGCGAGACGGTAGGAGTCAGTTCCGGTCTCGATGATGGTGCCGTTGAAGGTGAGGCGCGGTCGACGATGGCCGCGCAGAGGCGGGGGTCGGTGAAGTCTTGGTCCAGCCATCTGGGGCTGGCACATGTTCCTTTTCGTGGATCGCCGCTGCCACCGGCCCGTATCCATCTTCTGCTGTCCTCGTTGGTCTTCGTGGTGGTGCCCGGATTCTCCAGGTGCCGCCTTGAACGGTCAGGTGCGAGGAAGGTGTGCCGGTGGCATCCCAGTTGAGGGTGGTCCAGGGTGGTGCCGTCCTACTGGAGCCGGTGACCGCCGATCCGTGGGAGTTCCAGGCCGACTGCGTTGAGGCGTTCGTTGCCTCATGGCGGGCTCGTGGGTTCAGTTCGGTGACGGTCGAGAACGACATCGGACTGCTGGAACGGACGCTGACCGCGCTGGGCCGGCCGGCGTGGGATGTCACTCCCGAAGACATCGACCGTGTCGTCGGCGACTTGGCCCTTGCCGGGCGGGCTGCCTCGACCCGGCGCGAGTATGTGCAGATCTTCAAGGGCTTCCACCGGTTCCTGCAGGTCCGCAAGGCCGTCGAGATCGAAGCCGGGTTCGGCGTCCGCCTGGTCTGCCCGGTCGATGAGTTCAACGCGGCCCGGCATGTCGGTGATGACTCCCCAGCCCAGCTGCCGCCGCCGACCCCCGAGCGGGTCGCAGAGTTCTTCGACTTCCTCAAGGCCCGGATCGCCACCGCCCGCAAGTACGCACCCGCCGCCCGGGACTATGCGATGTTCCGGACCCTCTATCACGCCGGCCTGCGCTCGGAAGAAGCGTCGCTTCTGGACCGCCCGGACCTCCACTTCACGCGGGGCCCGTTCGGGAAACTCCACGTCCGGTTCGGGAAAGGCGCCCGCACCTCCGGGCCCAGGCCGCGCTGGGTGCCGATGCTGGACGGGCTCGACCTCGTCTTGCGCTGGTTCCTCGACGACGTCCGCGGGAAGTTCCCCGACTCACCGGTGCTATTCGCGGACGAGTCCGGAGGCAGTCTGCACCGTGGGACGATCCGCAACCGTTTGCGCTATCTGATGGAACTCGAAGGCCACCCGGCGACCGACCGGTTCAGTCCGCATGCCCTGCGGAGGGCCTGCGCGACGCACAACTACGAGCGCGGTGTGGATTTGGTGGCAATCCAGCAGCTCCTTGGTCACTGGACGGTCAGTTCGACCATGAGATACGTCCGTCCCTCCGCGACGTTCATCGAGGATGCCTATCGCCGTGCGGTGACCACCACGCTTGGCGAACTGACCGCCGAGGGGGACAGCTCGGCATGAAGATCCGATGGCGTTTGCGGATGGCCGCCGCTCAGCGCGAAGTCTGGACCGGCACCCAGCTGAAGCGGCTGCTGGCCGAACGCGCCGGGCTGCAAATCTCCTCCGCGTCGGTGTCCGCGCTGTTCAGCAAAGAGCCCTCCCAGGTGAAGATGTCCACGCTGATCGCATTGTGCACCGCGCTGGACTGCACCCCCAACGACCTTTTCGAGGTCGACACCGCCCCCGTCGAACGTCCCGCGGCCCCGATTCGGCCGGTCGCCGACCTGCCGAAGGCAGTCTCCGCGCGGGGCCGTTCGATGCCGCCTCTGTGACCTGGAGAGGGCGGCATTGTGGGCGTCAAACAGAGCGACTGCACCGGCTGCGGAGCCCCGGTCGGCTTCATCGACCGGCACTACTGCTGCCGCTGCACTGCCCAACAGAAAGAGGCCGCGACCCGGTCCGCTTGTCCCCGGTGCGGCCAGCAGCGCGTCCTCCAAGCAGACACCGGCCGGTGCATCACCTGCTCACGCGTATGCACCGCATGCGGACACCCGGTGCCGAGCAAATCCTCGGCTCTCTGCCGCACTTGCATGCGGGAGTCCGAACGCGACGCCGCCAAGGATCCATGCCCACGCTGCAGCTGGCCCGGATATCTGCGCAAGGACACCGGCTGGTGCGGGCACTGCTCGCGACCCCGGCAGGCCAAACAGCCACCCCGTGCCTGCGAGCAATGCGGCAGAGTACGGAAACACGCAGGGCTGGGACTGTGCTCGGCCTGCTGGCAGCGCCACCCCGACCGCCCCTTCGTCCGAGCCGATAACCTCATCGCCGAACTCGACGCTCCCCCCGACTGGCTTCAGGACTTCACGACAGATCTCGCCGCCAAGTACTCCGTCGGCCGGGCCTGCACGGTGATCACTTCCCTCGGGCGGCTTCTCCTGGACAGCCAGCCCAACCTCCCCCAGTCCGTACTCGAACGCTCCCGCTGCCCGGGCCGCTCGATGGGCTCCCTCGCTCGTGCTTTGGAGACCTTCTTCACCAGTCGCGGTCTGGCCATGGCCACCGATCAGGCCGAGCGGCTCGCGGTCGGCCGCCGACAACGCCGCATCCTCGCGGTCCCCGACCCCCTGCAACCCGCAGTGGAGGCTTTCGCCGACTTCGTGATCCGTTCGCGTGAACGATCCCGACGTGCCGGAACGCTGCCCCGCACCGATGCCACCATCGAAGCCGCGCTTGCCATCGTGCGTGACCTCGCCCTGTTCCTCGTCGGTGAGCGCGGCAAACGGGACTGGGCACTGACCGACGTGCACGATCTCGAAGCTTTCCTGGCGGGCTCGCCCAAGGCCCGGAAGCGTCGGCTGGTGGTGCTCGGGCAGTTCTTCCGCTTCGCTCGTTCCCGGAAGATCGTCCTCATCGATCCCGCCCAAGGTCTGACAGCCCGAGGACCGAGCGGCTTCACCGGTGCGACGCTGACGCTTGACCAGCAACGTGTGCTGTTCCGCCGCTGGACAACGGATCCGGCCGTCCACCCGCACGAAGCCCTGCTGGGCATGCTCGCCCTGTTGCATGGCGCCTCAAGCCGCGAGGTCAAGATGCTGCAGGCCGTTGACCTCGACTTTCGCGCCCGCACCGTCCGGCTCGGCGACCGCCCGCATCCGGTTCCTTTGGATCCGCCGTCTTGGGCGGCAGTGGAACGCTGCCTGGCCCACCGCGAAGACCAGAAGACGGACAACCCGCATGTGATGGTCACCCGCCAGACGAAGTCCGGCCGGGGCCCGGCGTCCACCGCCCATGTCAGTCATGTCCTCGACGCCTGCGGCTTCCCGCCCCGCATGATCCGCTGCACTCGACTGCTCGACCTGGTCAACACCATGGGCCCCAAGCTCGTCGCCGCCGCGTTCGGCATGGACCCCGAGGCCACCATGATCTATCTCGCCGATCACGTCGACGAGGGGCGGCTCCCCCTTCCGGATGGCAGCCGAAATACCAGGAAGCCGCGCTGAAAACTCGTACAGAATTGCGGGCATGAGCGCCTTCTCTTGCACCAACTGTCAGCAGCGGATCAGTCCTGATCTCCGGAAAGTGCCGATGCCGCCGCCGGTCATCGAGGAAGCCCCGGGACACAGATTCCTGCCACCGCTTCTGGCGCATGGGTCGTATGCGGTCAGTTCCCACACTGGCGCACTGGTCCTGAACCCCGACGACATCATGGGGGTGACCAGACACCCTGACCCCAGGCGCCGCAACGGATGCTGTGGACTCGACGGCCTGGACGGCCCCAACCTCGTCTGCGGCAACTGCGGAGCGGAGGTCGCGACACAGCAGTCGGACTGCTGGTCTCAGCAGCTGATTGCCCTGATCCCTGACGCGGTGACCGAGATGGCCTCCCCATCTACTTGAACCCGTGAAGTTTCGGCACCACCTCGCACGGGTTCGCCGGAACATGTGCGCTTTGCCGAACGACTCGTTGGAGGCGATGGCGACGCTGTTCTTCTCCTCGCGTTCGGTCAGGACCTGGAAGAGGAGTTCGGCGCCACGGCGGTCGAGTTCTATGTAGCCGAGTTCGTCATGCAGAGGAGGTCGACGCGGCTGTAGCGGGCGATCGTCTTGGTCGGCTGCTTCTCGTCGGCGGCCTCGACGAGCTCGTTGACCAGCTTCGTCGCAAGTACAGACCCGGTAGTCGGCCATCGCTGCCTCGGTTCCCAGCGCGATCAGCATGTGGGATTTTCCGGTTCCGGAGTTGCCGATCAGGCAGAGCGGCTGGCTCTTCTTGAGCTATTCGTCTACAAGGTGAGCTCCTCCACCATCGGCCGCGCCATCAGCGAGATTCGCCCGCTGCTTGCCGAGCGCGGGTTCGCGGTGCCTGACCGGCCTGGTACTCGGCTGCGGACTCTGGCGGACGTGCTCCTATGCGGTGGCCGAGAACATCACATTGCGAATCGACGGAACCGAGACCCAGGTTCGCCGCCCGAAAGCGCACTGTCCCGGGCGCCGGGCCTTCATCTCCGGCAAGCGCAGGCAGAACACGATCAAGACCACCACGATCAGTGACCAGCAGGGCCGCACCGTTGGCCGGCAGCCGGAAGATCACGCGGAAACCGCAGGTACGAACCGTGCACTCGCGCTGAGCACCGTCCGCAGCTCGGACAGAACGCCCCGCCCGTCGTGGACCGGGCCTCCACCCGGACACAGGCCTCCGCCGCCTCGACCGCCACCACGTGGACGCCCTCAACCGATGCGAGCAGTACCTCTTCGAGCTTTATCCGTACTTCGTTCACGCCGAGGGTCGTCCAGCCCCCACTCACCGCAGGCGATTTCCGGGCGACATCGCACGGCATCCGCCGAAGATCAACAGTCACGCTATGTACGCGACCACAGGAAGTGGACCAGAGCCGCCACTGACCGACAAAGCCACCCCGCCAGGGCGATCACTCCGCAACACGTGGCAGCGTGTCCGTCATGAGCTCCGAACCGGTCCGCCACTCCGACCACGGCACTTGGCTCGTCCAGTTCACCAGCCGGGTCCTCGTGGTCTGCCCGAGGTGCGGTGGCCGCGCGCACGTCGTACCGCGACCCGGCCTCGCAGCGCCGAAATACTTCAGCGCCCTGCTCTTCCAACCCCGCCTCTCACCTGCGCCGACTGCGGCGCGGTCGCCAACTGGACGGCCGGGGAGCGGGGCGCCGGTCTGGTCGGCACCATGCCCGGCGGCAGCGAGGACCCCTGCTTCCTGCGGCCGCTGTGGCTTCAGACCGGCTGTGCGGGACGGATCCTGTGGGCCTACGACGAGGAGTACGGCGATGCCCTCGCCGTCTACGTGGACGCCCCGCTGCGCGAGCGTCACGCCTCCCCGACGATGACGATGTTCGCCCGGCTGACAGTCTGGATGAAGTCCGCGGAGCGCCGGTTCTGGCCGGCTTGGCAAACCTCCATGCCCTTGCTCAGCTCTCGACCCCTGCGGACCGCTCCGACGCAGCTCACGAACTGGGAGTCGCGGGCTGAAAGGCCCGCCGGTCAGGCGACCTCCCGGCGCTCGGGCGCCTTCCGCGCCTTCACCCCGCCGACGATGAGCGCCAGCCCCACGGCGACGATGCCGAGGTAAGCGGTGGACGGAAGGTCGACGACCTTGTGCATCCAGCCCCACTCCGTGCCGAAGATGGTCTGCGAAGCGAAGCTGACAAGCCCCTGGGCTCCTACGACGTAGCCGATGCTTTCGACGGTGTATCCGATGGTTGTTCGCACGGATCAACCCTCTCGCGGCTGTGCCGCAAGATCGTCCTCCGCAGGGCCGAAAACACAGTAGTCCAAAGGATGCAGTCGCTTGCGGAGAGCACCGGGCACAGCACCCCGCCGTGGCAGAGGAGTGGCCGACACCAGACGGCTCGAAGATCACGCCCTATGTCCAGTGCATGGGCCGTCGACCTTCCAGGCAACTTGCCTGTGTTGTGACGCACCGCGTCAGCAGTGTCCGTACCCAGAACGCCGACGAGGATCTACGGCTGGCTGCGGGCGTACTCCAAGCCCGGATCGGCATGCGATTGCCCGCGCAGTAGGCGCGCGGCGACCCTCCCGTGGGGAGCCGGGAGGGCGCTGGGCCCGGGATGGTCCGGAGCCACACCATAGGCACGCGGATGCGGCGGCCGGTAGGCATATAGCAGGGGCAGTTCCGGATCGCTGGCCCCAACAACGCGGGACTCACCAGCACCCGCTAGCTTGGCGCCACCAATCCGCCCTACTGCTGGGGGCTTGCAGTGAGCCTTCTGGATCATCCTCGCCACCCTCCTCGGCCACCTGTCCATCGCAGGCCTGATCAGTGCAGCCAAAGGCGCGGACGGCGCCAGCGTCATCGGCGATCTCGTGACAGGGGCCCTGCTTGCTCTCGGCTCCTTCGGCTGCGCCGTCAAAGCCCGAGCGCGGAAGGCGGATGTCCGCCCCAGACGTCACTAGCGACAGGTAGTTGAACCTTCGAATGTCACGGTTCGGACATACCTGCTCGCTCGCGCGCCCAGGCCCATACGGTGACTTGATTCGCACCAGTCCCGTGGGGGTTTTCGTGTCCAACCAGTTTCCGCCGCCGCCCGGCCAGCAGCCCCCGCCGGGATACGGGTACCCGCCGCCCGGCCAGCCGCAGCCTGGTTATGGCTACCCGCCGCAGCCGCAGCCGCAGCCGAAGAAGTCCAGCGCGGGGAAGATCGTCGGATTCTCGTGTCTCGGCGTGGTCGGTGTCGTCGTTCTCCTCGCCGCGCTCGGCGCTGCCGTCGGCGGAGGGAGTACCGACAAGGCGGGGAAGGAACCGGCCGCGGCGTCGGCTGCCACCTCCTCAGCTCCGGCGAAGGCTCCGGAGCCTGCTCCGTCGTCCGCAAAGCCGGAGAAGAAGGCCGCGGTCGTCGTCACGGCCACGAAGGCAACGTTCAAGCCGAGCATCCTGGCGCAGGGCGACTACACGAGCGTGTCGGTCACCGTCACCAACAACAGCGGCAAGGAGATCAGCGTCAATCCGCTGTACTTCGCGATCACCGACACCAACGGCACGAAGCACGTGGCAGAGCTCGCCGTCGACGAGAACCAGATCGACACCGTGAAGCTGGCTCCAGGCGAGAACGTCACCGGCATCATCACCGGCAAGGGCGACTTCACCGCAAAGACGGTGACCTACCAGGACGGGCTGATCAGCCGGGAGAGCTTCCGCGCCGACGTCTCCTAGGTGAAGGAGCGCGTGCGCCCTGCCCCCGGCCACACGGGGTAGGGCGCACCTCGAACCTCGGCTGCACCCCTCGGATCGTTGCAGCCAGCTCGCCGAGTGCGTCGAGGCTCCCCGACTTTTGTCCGCGGACAAAAGTCGGGACCTCGACGTATCTTCTCAACGCGTGAGGAAGAGGCTCGCGTGCTGCCTGCTGGCGGACCGGGACGCCGTGCGTCGGGCTCCCGCAGACGAGGTCGAGGCGTGCACGCACGAATAGCCGGCCCGCTCAGGCTGGAGGCACGGTCGATCCGATCAGACCCACGTCACCGTCCACCCGGTTACTCCGACCGGCGGCCGCAGGGTGACCCCACATCCGCAGGGCTGACTCGATACTCGGTGTGGACTTCTCGATAGGAGATGTGGTCGAGTTCCTGCGCAGGCTGGCTCGCAAAGGGGACTGGCCGCCGATCATGTGGCACGGTGGCAGGCCGACGATGTGGGCCAAGGCTCCGGACGGCGCGGCGTGAGACTTCTGGCCTTGCCGTCACCCCAGCGTGGACTTCGAGGACCTGATCAACCAGCCCGGCGACCGCTGGGCCGCCGTGTTGGGGAGGTGGACTATGTCGGCCGGCCGTGTTGGGGAGGTGGACTATGTCGGCTGGTGCGCCTGATCTGCGGCTATCGGGCCGGTTGGGACCCGCAGCCGTCTGCGGTCATCAGGTCTCGCAGCGCGCGGAGAGCGACCGGGTCGATTCTGCCCGGTACCGAGACGTCATCCCAGAAAGCCTGACGGGCCGCAGGTCCGCCGCTGGCCACCAGCAGATATCCGAGATGTGCCGCATGATGCCCGGCCAGGACGACGAGGTTCCGGTGCAGGGCGACGTGGAAGTCGTCGGGGTGGTCAAGCAAGGGTCCGGGCCCAGGCGGGCCGTTTTCACCATGTCGGTCAGGACATCGAGTATCTCCACGAGTCGGAGCCTGACAGGTGCTATGACCAGCAGTCCAACGGATTCAGGGGTGTCAGCCCGCTGCGGTCTGTTCGGCTCGGGCTCGGGTGCTGGCGAGGCTTGAGGAGTCGGTTCCGGTTTCGATTCACCAAGATCGACGACTCGGCTCCGATCGCTGCGTGGTCGCGATAGATGCCACCGGATCGAATGGCCTGACACCAACGGCCGATGATCACCGCTCCGGGTAAGACCGAGCGCCAGTGAGTCCTTTGGTCGGCTGGGTGCCCCGAGGTGTGGGCCCGAACGCTGTGGACTGTTCGGCCGAATCGGTGGCATCGTCAGCGATCGTGACGAAGCATGGTTTCCTGGCGCTGGCGCCGCAATACACCACGACATCCGAGCTGCTCTCGATGTCGGCCCATCGGCGGGGGATGGATGTGGAAGTACTTCCCGCCCATGGCGGTGCGGGCACTGCCATGGGGAGGCGTGGTGGCCACTATTATGGCGGCCCCGCTTTCGCGGCTCGCGTCGCGGATGCCCTTGAGGTCGCGCTCTTGGAGCCGTCGGACGACTGGCTGGCCACATTGCCCTACGAGTACACCGGACGGCGCATTGCCATGGCGAGCCTGGGCGAGGCGCGCTGTCTGTCCCGACCGGCGTTCGTCAAGCCGCCGAGTGACAAGAGCTTCCCGGCCGCCGTTTACGCCAGCGGTACTTGCCTCCCGACAGGGCCGGAGCTGTCACTGGACGTGCCAGTACAGATCAGCGACGTGGTGACCTGGGCAGCGGAGTTTCGCCTGTACCTCCTGGACGGCGAGGTCCGCACGGGTTCGCAGTACGCCACCTTCGGCCGTCTCGACGCCGAGCGGCTGGACGGGCACCGCTACGAAGACGCTGTCCTGGAGTTCGCGGATGATCTCTTGGCCACGTGCGGCAGTGGCCTGCCCAGCGCGGTGGTGGTGGACATCGGGCTCCTGGCCACACCTGAGCACGGCGCCACCGACGAGTGGGCGGTGGTCGAGGCGAACATGGCGTGGTTCAGCAACAGCTATGCCGCCGATCCTGATCGGGTCCTGGACGTCGTCCTGCGCTCAGCCGGTCCGCGGACGCAGATGGCTGAGCGAGACAGCCGGTTCTGCCGGAACATCGGGGACGCTCACCTCGCCGGCTGAAGTGTCGGCGTGATCAGTGACAACAACCGTGCCGACCCTACGATTGGTGCCCGGTGCCGTGCCGATCTGGTGACAGCTACTGTGCACCACCTACGCAGATCCCGAGGATCAACGGCCATCCGCCGCCGCGCCGTTGCCGGTCGCTCCCATGTCGGCCTGCCGGTCATCGAGCACCAGCCGTCATCGAGCACCAGCCGTCTTCGGTCCCAGCCTCCCCGGTGAACGCAGAGGCGTCGCCCTCCACCCCGACACGCTCGGGATGAAGCCGACCGCCTTCCGTCCCGAACGGCCTGACACCTCGGCGTGCCGACGGCGGGCGGCCCGTGGGAGCCAGCCCACTACCACTACCACTACTGCACGGGCCGGAGAGCAGTTGTTCGGCCGGTTCTCCCGGATGGCCCCGCCGTTCCGGGTGATGGTGCCGGCCGCCTTGGAAATGCCGCCTTCGTCGTCTGCCCGGTTGTGGGTGACAAGGTCGTGAAGCGTCCCGCGAGGCCCGACATGAGGGTTTCGGTCATCGCCGCCAGAGCGATCGTCCCGCAGCGGGCGAAACACCGGCGTGCGGGACGTTTTTATCCGCTGGGGAGAAGCTTTCTCCGGAGCAGCGCCGTGCGCGGTAGCCTCCGCAAACGGGCCGCGCTCCGGAAGAACTTCCGAACGCGCCTGTTCGGAGCGTGCCGCACTGGAAACGACCGGCACGCGCGGCCCGCGGACACCAAGGACCTGCCGTAGACGGCGCACCGCGCACTGCCTGGAGGGACACACGTGAAGGACTCGAAGGACAGGCTGGAAGCACTGCGGGCCGAGATCGAGCGCCGCAATCCCGCGCAGCCCGAGTTCCACCAGGCGGTACGGGAGGTCCTCGAGACCCTGGCCCCCGTCTTCACCGCCCGGCCCGAGTACGCCGACCCGGCCGTCGCCCTCGTGGAGCGGCTCACCGAGCCCGAGCGGCAGATCGTCTTCCGCGTCCCGTGGCAGGACGACCGGGGCCGGGTCCACGTCAACCGCGGCTACCGCGTCGAGTTCAACAGTGCGCTCGGACCGTACAAGGGCGGTCTGCGCTTCCACCCGTCGGTGGACATCGGCGTGGTGAAGTTCCTCGGCTTCGAACAGATCTTCAAGAACGCCCTGACCGGCCTCGGGATCGGCGGCGGCAAGGGCGGCAGCGACTTCGACCCGCAGGGCCGGTCGGACGCCGAGGTCATGCGGTTCTGCCAGTCCTTCATGACCGAGCTGCACCGGCACATCGGAGAGCACACCGACGTGCCCGCCGGGGACATCGGTGTCGGCGGCCGTGAGATCGGCTACCTCTTCGGCCAGTACCGGCGCATCACCAACCGCTGGGAGGCCGGCGTCCTCACCGGCAAGGGCCAGGGCTGGGGCGGCTCCGCGATCCGGCCGCAGGCGACCGGCTACGGCAGTGTGCTGTTCGCCGCCGAGCTGCTGGCGGTCCGGGGCGAGTCGCTGGAGGGGCTGACAGCGGTGGTCTCCGGCTCCGGCAACGTCGCGCTGTACACGATCGAGAAGCTCCAGCAGCTTGGTGCGAACCCGCTGACCTGCTCGGACTCCCATGGCTACGTCGTCGACGACAAGGGCATCGACCTGGCCCTGCTCAAGGAGGTCAAGGAGGTCGAGCGCGGGCGCGTGAGCGAGTACGCGGAACGGCGCGGATCCTCGGCGCGGTTCGTGCCCGGTGGGCGGGTCTGGGAAGTGCCGGCGGACATCGCCTTCCCTTCCGCCACGCAGAACGAACTGGACGCGCAGGACGCCCGTACGCTCGTCGCCGGCGGGGTCAAAGCGGTCTCCGAGGGCGCCAACATGCCGACCACCCCCGAGGCCGTACGGATCCTGCAGGAGGCCGGGGTCGCGTTCGGGCCCGGCAAGGCCGCCAACGCGGGCGGGGTAGCGGTCAGCGCCCTCGAGATGAGCCAGAACGCCGGCCGGACGGCCTGGAGCGCGCAGCGGGTGGAGGACGAACTCGCCGCCATCATGCGCTCGATCCACGCCGTCGCGTACGAGACCGCCGAGCGGTACGGCGCCCCGGGGGACTACGTCGCCGGCGCGAACATCGCCGGCTTCGAGCGGGTGGCGGACGCGATGCTGGCGCAGGGCGTCATCTGATCCGACGATCACGCCGCGCTCGGATGAGCCGGGCGGGCGGCCTGCCGCGCTCGTGGGAGTTCGAGATGACGGAGACGGTCGTCACCCGCCCCGACGCCGCGGTGGGTAGGTGGGCGGGCGGCCGGGTCCGGGCTGGTTCCGGCGCCGGACGCGGGGCAGTGGGGGAGGCCGCCGACCCCTCACTCCGAGGAGGGGTTCGCGCGGCCCTGCACGGCCCGGCTCACGTCATCGGGCTCCCTGCTCACCGCCGCCGCTGGGCCGCCGAATGCAAGAGGATCCTGGCCAAGGTCGACAAGGAGGCGCCGGCCGGCTGGGGGTCAACCCCGACCGGGGGCCTGAAAGCCCGCGGCTGGCCCGGGACAAGTGCGTGCTTGGAAGAGCCTGGTGGCTGCCGCCTGCGAGGTGCACGCCGGCCTCACCGGCGACAACGCCTGACCCGCGCGGTCCCGGGAGCCGGACATTCCACGGTGTCCGGCTCCCGGGCGGGGGGCGACCGCGATGGTCGTCCCGGCTCGGGGGCCGCGGCTTTGGTGTCAGTGGGCCGGGCTATTCTTCCGGGCACCGCACACCGATCGTGAGGACCACCAGAAGTGACCGGCCTGTCCGCCTTCCCGCTGCCCTTCCAGACCTCCCGTTCCCCGGCGTTCGCGACGCCCCGGACGCTGCGGGAGCTGCAGATGATGCAGTGCAGCTCGCACCTGCGCGCCAAGCCCGTGTGGTTCGACAAGATGAACGACGCCGACATCGTCGCCAGGTGGACGCAGGAAGCGGTGGCGCAGGGCCTGACCGAAGCGCAGGTGCGCTACATTCTCGCCGAGCTGGGGCACTACGCCGCGTTGCGGGACGCGCGCACTGGCATCGAGGTGTCCGCGGTCGACGGGGTCTGGCAGTCGGACACCCTCGTCGACGAGCAGCTCAGGTCCCGATTGCGTGAGGCGGTCCGGGTCCTGGAACAGGTGCCCGAAGCGGAGCGGGACTGGCATCCCGGATCCGACGGCCAGGTGTTGGATCTCGTGCACCCCTCACTGTTCTGCCTGGTGAGGGAGGCGAGCGGAGGGCCCGAGCGGGCCTGGCAGAACCCGACGAACCACTACTCGAAGTACGAGTTCTCGGAGAGGTTCCAGTGGCTGCCCACGGACGTCGACGTCAGTGACGACGGGGCCGTCGCCTTCCGCTCGTACGTCAATAACGTCCACCCCGAGGCGCATCGTGCACTGGCGTCCGTCCTGCCGGACGTGTTCGCGCGCCTGCGCCCCCTGTTCGAGAACGTGCTCACCGATCTGCGGCACCCGCGGCCCCTGCGGATCGAGGCCGATCCCTACGGCTGGTACGACTCGGAACCGGAGTATCCGCGCCAGTCGTCCTACAGTGACAACGAGACCTACATGGATGCCCGCGCTGCGTGGGAAGAGGCCTATGAGGCCTGGTGGGAGAACCGCCGCCCGATCGTCCCGGACGCCCCGGCCTTCATCCCGCCTGCACTGCCCGACGCCTCCGCCCGGGTCGACCTGCGCGGCCGCCGGCTCCAGGTCATCGTCAAGCTCGCCACCGTCCACCTCACCCCGGACGAGCCCGAATACCCCGGCGGTTCCTGGCACGTCGAGGGCATGCTGAACGAGCGGATCGTCTCGACCGGCATCTACTACTGGGACAGCGAGAACATCACCGAGAGCCGGCTGGGATTCCGGACCGCACTCGACGACCCGCACTATGAACAGAACGACGACGCCGGGCTGCGCGAGGTATATGGCCTTCAGGACGAGGACGCGCTGAACCAGGTGCTGGGCTCGGTACCGACCCCGGCGGGCCGCTGCCTGGTGTTTCCCAACGTCCTGCAGCACCGCGTGGACGCGTTCCGCCTCGCGGACCCCACCCGCCCGGGACACCGCAAGATCCTGGCGTTCTTCCTGGTCGACCCGGCGGAGCAGATCGTCTCGACCTCCGACGTACCGCCGCAGCAGCCCTGGTCCGACACATCGACCATGACGCTCGAGCAGGCCAGGACGTACCGCGAGGAACTCATGAAGGAGAGGAAGTTCTTCGTCGACGAACACAACGAGCAGCTCTACGAAAGGGAGTTCTCCCTCTGCGAGCACTGAACCGTGAACGGCGCGACGCCTTCCCCGGCTGGCTGCATTCCTACAATCACCACCGCGGACACACCGCGCTCGCAGGCAAACCACCCGCCAGCCGCGTCCCCAACCTCACAGGGCAATACACCTGGTGGCATCTCGCCGTGTCGGACTGCCGTCTGTGACTGAGCACCGCATCTGTCCCATGAGCAATTGGACTTGGCGTCTTGTGCATTGCCCTCGTCCTCCGGCTGGGACATGCGGCGGAGTGCCAAGCCCATTGGTTTCCGCAGGTTGGCGATGAGTGGCACCGGCGAGGCCCGGCGATTTTTGACCGGAGCGCGAACGCCCCGTGACCTCGGCGGAGCGACGTGACGGGGCGTTCTCGGACCGGCCGTCCGGACGGCTGCCGGCTGCCGGCTTCCGGCTACCGGCTCAGCGACCTGAGCGCCGCCGCGTCGTACGGCTTCAGCTCGTCGAAGCGGTTGCCGAGGACCTTCGCCGCCCACTGCGGGTCCTGGAGCAGCGCCCGGCCGACGGCGACCATGTCGAACTCGTCGCGTTCCATGCGGTCCAGGAGGTTGTCGATGTCGCCGAGCGCCGCACCCTCGCCGACGAAGGCGCGGATGAAGTCGCCGTCGAGGCCGACCGAGCCGACGGTGATGGTCGGCCGGCCGGTGAGCTTCTTGGTCCAGCCCGCCAGGTTCAGGTCCGAGCCCTCGAACTCCGGGAGCCAGTAGCGCCGGGTGGAGGCGTGGAACGCGTCGACGCCCGCCGCCGCCAGCGGGGCCAGGATCGCCTCCAGCTCCTCCGGGGTCTGCGCGAGCCGTGCGTCGTAGGCCTCCTGCTTCCACTGGGAGTAGCGGAAGATCACCGGGAAGTCGGCCGGGACGCGCTCGCGGACCGCGGCCACGATCTCCGCGGCGAACTTCGTACGGGCCACCGCGTTGCCGCCGTAGGCGTCGGTGCGGCGGTTGGTCCGCTCCCACAGGAACTGGTCGAGCAGGTAGCCGTGAGCGCCGTGCAGTTCGACGCCGTCGAAGCCGATCCGTTCGGCCTCCGCGGCGGCGTCGGCGAACGCGCCGATGACGTCGTCGAGGTCGGTGCGGGTCATCGCCTTGCCGGTCCCCTCGGTGCCGTCGACGCGGATGCCGGAAGGGCCGACGGCGGGGGCGTCGGCATACGGTGCCTCGCCCTGCTTGCGCACCATGCCTATGTGCCACAGCTGCGGCACGATCGTGCCGCCCGCCTCGTGCACGGCCGCGGCGACCTTCGCCCACCCCGCCAGCTGGTCCTCGCCGTGGAACCGCGGCACCCGGTCGCTCTGCCCGGCGGAGTCGTGACCGACGTAGGTGCCCTCGGTGACGATCAAGCCCACGCCCGCGGCGGCCCGGCTGGCGTAGTACGCCTGCACGTCCTCGCCGGGCACGCCGCCAGGGGAGAACATCCGAGTCATCGGGGCCATCACGATGCGATTGGGGACGGTCAGGCCGTTCAGCTTGACGGGCCGGGACAGGATCTCGGCCGCGCGGGAGGCGGTGGACGTGGTGACGGGCATGCGGGTCCTCCGGGTTGAGGCTGTGGCTCGTCGGGTGACAACGAGGAGTGCATAGTACACATGCTATGTATCATGCATATTGCCGCCCGGCCCTCGCGCGGAGCCGTCCGCAGGCCGAGCCGTGCAGGGGGCCGACGGTCCGCTGGTTCACAGGTCCGCGATAATGGAGCGCCGGAAGGAGTGGGGAGGCGAAGTGCTGGAGAAACTGGAGCGGGAGCTGATGCTGCTCTCGCGGCACCAGGTGCTTGCCCGGCGCGAGCGCGACCCCGAACGCCTGGAGCGGTCGGCGTACCTGCTGCTCAGCCGGATCGACACACAAGGACCCATGTCCATCGGACAGTTGGCGGAGGCCTTCGGGCTCGACACCTCGACCGTGAACCGCCAGACGGCCGCACTGCTGCGCTGCGGACTGGCCGAGCGCGCCGCGGACCCGGACGGCGGCATGGCCCGCAAGCTGCGCATCACCGTTGAAGGCGGGCGTCGGCTCGCCGAAGACCGTGAGGTCAACCGGTCCTGCCTGGCCCGGGTGGTCGCCGACTGGTCCCCTGAGGAAGTACGGCAGCTGGAGGACGTCCTGGTCCGGCTCAATCGCAGCGCCGAGGCCCTGGAAGGACGGTACTGGCCGCGCACGGAGGAAGGCGACACCCGCGCCGCATGCCACCCGCCGGTCCGGCACGAATAGGACCGGAGCCCGGCCGCTCGCCACGTCTGGGCGCCGCCCGATGCGCGGCGGCTGTTGGCCGATTCCGAGCATCGGTGTTGTCCATCCGGGCCAGGTGGCGGGTTCTGGCCGCTCTTCCGTGACTGAGCTTGTTCCGCTTTGACGGACACCTTTGGTGTGGTGGTCAGGCCGCGAGGGCGGACTCGTATTCGGCGGGACTGCGGTAGTTGAGGCTGCTGTGGAGCCGCTGCAAGTTGTACCAGCTCTCGATCCACTCGAATATGGCGGTGTGGGCAGCGGCCCGGCTGGGCCAGGGGCGGCTGTCGCCCAGCTCGTTCTTCAGGGTGGAGAAAAACGATTCCGCGAGGGCGTTGTCCCAGCATTGACCGGTGCGTCCGACCGACAGGCGAACACCGAACTCACCTGCCAGGACAGCGAGTTCATGGCTGGTGTATTGGCAGCCGCGGTCGGAGTGGAAGATCACCGGGCCGGACGGACGGCGGGTCCGGCAGGCGGTTCGCAGGGCCTCGGCGACCAGTTCGGTCCGCAGATGGTCGGCGGTGGCCCAGCCGACCACGCGCCGGGATGCAATGTCGATCACGGTGGCGAGGTAGAGCCACCCCTCGTCCGTGGCGATGTAGGTGATATCTCCGCACCATCGGGTATCCAGGGCTGCCGGGTCGGGCCGGAAGTCACGAAGGACCAGGTCAGGGCGGGTGACCGCGTGAGGGTCGGGGGTGGTGGTGCGATGCCGACGCCGTCTGTGCCGGCCGATCAGCCCTGCCTGCCTCATCAGCCGGGCCACCCGGCGACGTCCGCAGCCGGCACCTTCACTCCGCAGGACGGCGTGAACGCGTGGGGCCCCGTAGGTACCGCGGGACCGCTCATGGACGGCCGTGATCTGTTCGGTCAGCTCGGCATCCCGCACCGCCCGGGGGCCAAGAGCACCGGTGCAGCGGGTGTAGTAGGCGGTCCGGGAGACCTGGAGCAGTTCACACGCTCGTTTGACGCTGTGACCTGCGAGTTTCTCCACCTCGATGAACGGGTGCACCGTCACCGGGTCTCCTTCGCGAAGAAAGCCGTCGCACGCTTGAGGACCTCCACGTCCTCCCGCAGCCTGCGATTCTCCCGCCGCAGTGCGGCCAGCTCCTCGCGTTCACTGCTGGTCAGGCCGTCCCTCTCGCCCGCGTCGACCTCGGCCTGCTTCACCCAGTCGCGGACCGCGGTCTCGGTCAGATCGAAGTCCTTGGCGACCTGACCGACCGACCGGTCACCCCGCCGGCACAGCTCGACGATCTCGGCCTTGAACTCCGACGTGAACGAGCGCCGAGGACGCGCCTTCCTCTTCCCCATGCTCTCCATGATGAACATCATCCTTCCAGGACCGAAGCCCTGATCTCAGATGTCCGTCAAAGCGGATCAAGCCCAGACGGCTACGCCAGAAGGGCGGGCCGTGTCCGGGTCAGGCAGCCTCCGTGGAGCCGTCAGAGCAGTGCAGGGCTCCGCCGCGCACAGCCCTCGGAACGGACGGCAGTCTGGGCCTTCGCAGAAGAGCGGTCAGTTGGGCGGGAAGGATGATCCGGACCGGGGGACCGCCGTGGCGATCGCCCTGCCCTGTGTCGGGTTTCCGCGTATCGGGGGTATCTCCTTCGGGATCACGTCATGATCCCTATCACGCCGGTTCGTCGGCGGGAGGGACAGGAAGGTTCGGGACGGGGAGGCGCGGCGGTGCGAGACCAGCTTCTCGGAGGTCGTTACCGGCTGGTGCGACAGCTCGGCGAGGGCGCCATGGGGCAAGTGTGGGAGGCGCTGGACGAGACGCTGTGCCGGCCTGTCGCGGTCAAGGTGATCTCCCTGCTCGCCGGCGGTGGAAGCCGCGGCAACGAGGCGCGCGCCAGGTTCCTGCGAGAGGCACGGATCACCGCCCAGTTGCAGCATCCCAACATCGTGACCATCCACGACCTCGGCGAAGCCGGCACTGAGGACAACAAGGCGCCGTTCCTGGTGATGGAGCTGATCCGGGGCGAGGGCCTGGACGCGATGCTGCGCCGAGGCGCCGTCCCCTTGCCGGACACGGCCCGATGGGGCGCGCAGATATGCGACGCTCTGGCCGCGGCGCACGACATGGGAGTCATGCACCGGGACATCAAGCCGTCCAACATCCTCATCACTGCCTCTGGCCTGGTGAAGGTCCTCGATTTCGGTATCGCGAGGGCGGCCGACCCCTATGCGACCGCGGACCGCCTCACGCAGACGGGCTTCATCGTGGGCACGCCTCCTTACATGGCGCCCGAACAGGCGCGTGGCTTCCCGGAACCGCGCAGCGACCAGTACGCGCTCGGCTGTCTGCTCTTCGAGTTGATCACGGGCCGACTGCCGTTCCAAGCCCCCGACACGGTGGGCTACCTCTCCGCACACCTCACCCAGGAGCCGCCCGCACCCAGTTCGCTCACCACCGGCATCCCGTCCGCCTGGGACGAGCTCCTGCTGACCCTGCTGGACAAAGACCCCGACAAGCGGTACCCGAACGCCGCCGACCTTTCCCGGGCACTGCGACGACTCGACCACGCACCCGAGCTCGCGCCGCCAGAACCCGACCGCCCCCACCTGCCCACAGGGCCCGGCACGACTCCGCCACCGCCAGTGGTCTCGACCCCCGGCGCGAACAAGGTCCCCCCACGGCCGGGTGCGACATCGGCGTCTCCGGCACGCCTTCGCGTACTGCTTGTGGGCCTGGACATCGCGACGCGGTTCGTCCTTCCCGCAGTCCTGTTCTTGCTCTTCAACTGGCTGATCGCTGCCGAGAACAGATTCGGCTTGTCCGTCGCCATGGCGGTCATCTCGGTGTTGACGGCAGTACTCACATCGCGGTCCACAAAGCTGACGCGCGGGACGGGGTACGCGGCCGCAGCGGTCATCGTGGTGGGTCTCGTGGTGGATGTGATCGACAAACAAGGCTCGTGGGCTGGGGATGGCTGGTTCGACGGCGTCATGTACCGCAGCCACTACACGCTCCAGTTGCTCTTCCACGCGGTGTGTGTCCTGACCATCGCGACGTATCGCTACCGCGATGTCAAAACCCGGAGAGCCCTGTCGGACCACGGCATGTCGGACAGCGATAACACCTCGACGCCATGACGGCCGGGCTGGGGCCACTTGAGCGAGCGCCGCAGTTGGTTCTGACTGCGCTTCTGTGACAACCCGCTTGCCGTCCCTCCGAGGGCTGTGCGCGCGGAGAGCCCTGCACTGCTCAGACGGCTGCACGGAAGTTGCCTGGCCTGGACGCGTGCAGGCGCCTGAGCAGCACCGGATCTGCGCTCATATCCTGAGCTGATGCACGAGACCTCCGCCGCTCTGGCGACCGTCCGCCGGCCGCTCGCCGCGTCCGCGGAGACCGACTGGCTGAGGGAACTGGCCGCCGAGGACGGGCTCACCGGGTTCATGCCGCCGGCGCTGCCCGACGCAGCCTGGGTTGCTGTTGGAGACAACCCGCTGTCCTGTTGGAGTGGTTCATCCGTAGGATCACGTCATGACTGCCGATGCCCCGCTCACCCGAGAGTCGTTCCGGCGCCTCCAGCCGATTACCACGCCCAGGCCGGTGTCTCAGTTGCCCGATCGTCTCTGGACTGACGAGGACTGGGACCGGATCCAGCGCGGATATCGAGCCCGAGACATGGACGAGAAGTGGAACATCTTCGCCGAAGGCAATGTCCTTTTCATGCACCGGAGTTGGACCGGTCACGGCGTCTATGAGGCGTCCTTTGCCCCCGTGACTGGTGGTGGAAGGAGGATCGCCTCTGCTGTGGTGGAGGCCGATGGGGAACGCTATCGGAACATGGGCGACGAGTACGACCGTCTGATGATGGAGCTGATCATCAGTGCGATTGTCCTTGGTGAGCCAGCTGCCGACCTCCGGGCCGGTCTCGTGGAGCTGACTGCTCGGGCTTCAGGAAGGAGCGATCTTCCCTCGGGTGTGGTGCAGCACAGTGTCCTGGGATTGCGTTCTGGATCGTGAGCTCTGCCGGGCGAGTGCCGTCACGGCCTCGGGTTTTGTGACTGGATCACGCGTTGTAGGCGCAGGATCTCGCCGTGCGCGACGGCCAGTCGTTGTGCGAGTCCTTGGACGCGCTCGCGGTCGGTGGTGCTCTCACGCCGGAGGGCTTCGGTAAGGGTACGGATCACCGTGCCGTCGCCGGTTGAGGGCGCCTGCGGGGCCCTCCGGACGGCCTGTGAGCCGGGCCGGCGGCCGTGGGTACATGACTGCCGACCCGGGATCCTCAAGAGGCTCGAAAGGCTCAAAAACCTCCGGCCTGCTCCCGGGTGGCCCTGCTCGATCATCTGCGCACTGGAACCGGGCTGCAGCTCGTGGACCGCACCCCTGGACGCGTTGCGCCTTGCGCCTAGGGACGACACCGCCACCGTCACGCCCGACAGCTGCGCGAGATTGCCGGGCACCAGGTCGCGGGCGGCCCGGATGATCTCTGGACTGGCCGCGATGGGGGTGTCCGCCACCCCGGCCACGGGTGGGGGCGGCGGCCGGCGGCTCTCGCGCAGAGTCATCCCGTGTGCTCACCGCGCGGCATCCGGCTTTTGCCGGACATCTCGGGGCAGAATGCGCCTGCGGGCGTGACGAGCCGGAGTCGCATCTCGTGGGAGGTGTGATCGGGCGGCCGGATAGGCGGGCCCGACTCGGGGCGCGAGGACGTGTGTTGCGTCCGGATCTCTCGGGTCCGGATGATTCCCGCAGGCGCACCCTGAAGTTCCCGTCCAGGCGTCGGACGCCGCCACGGCTTCAACGGACGACGGGAGATTCTTTTGAGCGCCTACCCGGCGATCGCCGATCACGGGATGGTCGGTGACCTCCAGACGGCCGCGTTGGTGTCCTCCGACGGGACGATCGACTGGTGGTGCACGCCACGGTTCGATTCCCCCAGCGTGTTCGCGTCGCTGCTCGACAGCGAGCGCGGGGGGTACTGCCGGCTGGCCGCGCACCTCCCCGGCGGGCAGGAGCCGGTGGTCCGCCAGCTCTACCTTTCCGATACCGCCGTCCTGGTCACCCGCTTCATGGCGCCGGGCGGCGTCGGTGAGGTCGCCGACTTCATGACCCCCCTGACCACCGGAACCCCGACGGACCGGCACCGCCTGGTCAGGGTGGTGCGGGTGGTGCGGGGCAGCATGGACTTCCGCCTGACCTGCCGGCCGCGGTTCGACTACGGCCGCGCCTCGCACACCCTGGAGCGGACCGGGGAGGCGGCCGCGGTCTTCCACGGCCCCGGCACCGACCTGCACCTGCAGGTCACCGGCCCCTTCGTGCTCCACCCGGATGATGACGACCTCACCGCCCGCTGCACCCTCACCGCAGGGCAGACCGCCGCCGTGGTCCTGACCTCCGATGCGAGCGGCGCCGCGGCCCCGGCGGAGTCGGCACCCGAGGACATCCGGGCGGAGCTGGAGGCGTGCCGGACGTTCTGGCACGGGTGGCTGCGCTCCTCCACCTACCGCGGCCGGTGGCGCGACATCGTCAACCGCTCCGCGATCACCCTCAAGCTGCTCACCTACGCCCCCACCGGCGCGCCCATCGCCGCCGCCACCATGGGGCTGCCCGAGCAGATCGGCGGCGAACGCAACTGGGACTACCGCTACACGTGGGTCCGTGACTCCTCCCTGGCCGTCAGGGCACTGTCCGACCTCGGGTTCACCGAAGAGGCCGCAGCTTTCCGCCGATGGCTGCGCGATCGCCTGGAGGCCGGCGGCACCGCCTCGGGCGAGCCCCTTCAGATCATGTACCGCATCGACGGGGACCCCCACCTGACCGAGGAAGTCCTGGACCACCTGGAGGGCTACGAGGGCTCGGCGCCCGTGCGGGCGGGCAACGCGGCCGCCGACCAGATCCAGCTCGACATCTACGGCGAGGCCGCCGACGCCCTGGCCCAGGCCGGCGAGATGGGAGGAATCCGCGGCTGGAAGACGTTCGCCGACGTGCTGGACTGGCTCGCCGACCACTGGGACCGGCCCGACGAGGGCATCTGGGAGACCCGCGGCGGGCAGCAGGAATTCACCTACAGCCGCCTCATGACCTGGGTCGCCTTCGACCGCGGCATCAAACTCGCGACCCTCCACTCCCGGCCCGGCGACACCGCCCGCTGGGCGCAGGCGCGCGACGCCGTGTTCCGGCAGATCGTCGAACGCGGCTGGAACGAGCAGCGGCAGGCCTTCGTCCAGCACTACGCCACGGACGTCCTGGACGCCTCCTTGCTGCTGATGCCCCGCGTCGGATTCCTCTCTCCCACGGACCCGGCCTGGCTCAGCACCCTGGACGCCATGGATCAGGAGCTCGTCAGCGACAGCCTCGTCTACCGGTACAACCCCGAGGCCTCCCCGGACGGACTGCGCGGCTCCGAGGGCACCTTCAACCTCTGCAGCTTCCTCTACGTCGAGGCACTGGCCCGTTCGGGTCGCCTCCACCAGGCCCGCTACGCCTTCGACAAGATGCTGACCTACGCCAACCACGTCGGCCTGTTCGCCGAGGAGATCGGCCCGTCCGGCGAACAGATCGGCAACTTCCCCCAGGCGTTCACGCACCTCGCCCTGGTGGCCGCGGCCATCGCCCTCGACGAGCAGCTCGACAAGACGGAACGCGGCGGCACCGATGGCTGATCCCGCCCCGGCCACACCTGCCGCCCTGCGACGGGTCATCGCCCCGCTCGCCCTCGCCCAGTTCATCTGCAGCTTCGCCGGCTCCAACATGAACGTGATGATCAACGACATCAGCGAGGACCTCGACACGACCGTGCAGGGTGTCCAGGTCGCCATCACGATCTTCCTGTTGGTGATGGCCGCCCTGATGATCCCCGGCGGCAAACTGACCGACCGCTACGGCCGCAAACGGTGCCTGCTCACCGGCCTCGTCATCTACGGCGTCGGCGCACTGCTCAGCGCCGCCGCACCGGGCCTGGGCGTCCTCATCCTGGGCAACTCGATCCTCGAAGGCGTCGGCACGGCCCTGCTCATCCCGCCCGTCTACATCCTCACCACGCTGCTCTTCACGGACATGACCTCACGCGCCCGCGCATTCGGGACGATCATGGCGCTCGGAGGCATCGGCGCCGCGGCAGGCCCGCTGATCGGCGGACTCATCACCTCCGCGATCGGCTGGCGGGCCGCCTTCGTGTTCCAGGCCCTGGTGATCGTCGTGATCATCGTCCTCAGCCGCCGCATCGAGGACCCCCTCCCGCCGGACCCGACCCGCCCGTTCGACACCGTCGGCACCGTCCTGTCCGCCGTGGGCCTCGTCCTGGTCGTCACCGGCATCCTGGCCGCCGACGACAACGGCTGGCTGATGCTCGCCCTTCTCGTCCTCGGCGCGCTCTTCCTGTTCGCCTTCTTCCGCTGGGTCCGCGCCAGGGAACGTGCGGGCAAGGAACCGCTGCTCTCCACCAGTCTGTTCCGCATCCGCACCTCCAACCTCGGACTCGTCACCCAGAACACCCAGTGGCTGCTCCTCATGGGCGTGTCCTTCACGGTGGCCTCATACCTGCAGGTCGTCCGCGGCTACGACGCGATCCAGACCGGCGTGATCTTCACCGCCGCCACCCTCGGAATCCTCGTGTCCTCCCTCGCAGCCGAAAGCCTCGCCAAACGCCGAGCCCAGCGCACCCTCATCCTCACGGGATTCGCCACCACCATCGCCGGCATCGTCGTCCTGATCCTCGTGGTCGGCGGTTCCCCCAGCCCCTGGGCCTTCGCACCCGGACTGCTCCTCATCGGCCTCGGACTCGGCGTGATGCTCACCCCCTCGGTCAACATCGTCCAGTCGAGCTTCGCCGAGGACCAGCAGGGCGAGATCTCCGGCCTGTCCCGCAGCATCTCCAACCTCGGCTCCTCCCTCGGCACGGCGATCGCCGGCACCATCCTCGTCGCCGGCCTCACCAGCCACGCGTACGCCGCCGCGATGATCACCCTCGCAGCCGTCGGACTCATCGGCCTCACCGCCGCGGTGCTCCTCCCTCACGACCCGCCCCACACCCCCGCCCCCACCAGCCGGCACGGCTCACCCAACCCGGCCGGCGATGGGTGAGGGAGCGGGCGCATCCACCTGACCATGGAAGACATCGCTGGCATCCCCGTCCTGCGACTAAGCAGCGCACCTCCAGGAAGGCGCTGACCGCACTACCTCCCGAGCTCCATTGACGGGTGTGCCGGCGGCTGCGCCTGGGACGCTTTCCGCCGGGAGGCGTACGCGAATGACCAGGCGTCCCCGCTGACGCTGATCGCGGTCACGGCGAAGTCGAACCGGAGCAAGGCGGACAAGGACCCGGCGCAGTGGCTGCCGCCGGCCGGGGGCTACCACTGCCAGTACGCCGCGGAACGGGTGGCGACCACGCTGCGCTGGGACCTGGCCGCGGACGAGGAGGAGCGCGAAGCGCTGCTGGGGCTGGTGGAAGACTGCCCGGAAACCACGGTCTCCTACGAGCGCGCGCTGTAGTGAAGAGTCCGGCCTCGCCTGCCGGGTTGCTTCGGGTGCCGACGCGCAGGCCGTGCTCTTGGCCGCCTCCGTAGACGAGGGGTTCGAGGGGGGTGCCGGTGCGGATGTAGAGGGCGGCGACGCCTTTGGGCGCATACATCTTGCGGCCGACGACGGTCAGCAGGTCTACGCCCAGCTCAGCGACGTTCGTGCGGATCTTGCCGATGGCCTGGGCCGCGTCGCAGTGGAAGAGCGCGCCGTGAGCCCGGGTGATCCGGGCCAGTTCCGTGATCGGCTGGAGGGCGCCGGTCTCGTTGTCGGCCGCCATGACGGAGACGAGCACGGGGTGCTCGGTGAGGGCGGCGGCCAGGGTGGCCGGGTGGACTCGGCCTTCGTGGTCGACCGGGAGGTGGGTGACGTCCATGCCATGGAGGCGTTCCAGTGCGCGGCAGGTTTCCAGGACGCCGGGGTGTTCGGCGCTCTGCGTGACGATGCGCCGGAGGGGTTGCCGAACTGGGCGCCGAGGTAGGGGAGTGCCGTGTCGGCGACTCGGGGATCGACGGGCGTGGTGGCGTTGTAGCCGAGGTGGATAGGCCCGCCGCCCAGGGCGGGATGTGTAGGCACAGATCTTGGGGCGGGACCGGATCGAGTGGGTCCCGCTGGCGACATCCTGGGCATGGTCGGCCGCCGCGAAATTGTCAGCAGCGGCGGGCCCTGCTGGAGCTGTGTGGGGGGCACGGCCAGGCTGTGCCGCGGGCCTCTCGCACGCAGAGTTCCTCACGACGGCTTCACGGAAGCCGCACGACGGCGCGTGCGTGGAAGGGAGTGTGAAGCGCACACCCGCCGACTCGCCACGGCCGCCGACGTGCCGTCACAAACCCTTGCGCGCCCCCTGCTGAGGAAACCGCCCGTGAGGGATCCCCCTCCTCTCACCCCTGTCACCCGGGGAGCATCTCTGGATAGACATCCACATAGATCTCATTCACGGCACGCACGCGAAATATATTGCGGCGTGTGATCCAGTTATGTGGGCTTACCAAGCGGTACGGGGACAAAATCGCCGTCGACCACCTGACGTTCACCGTGCGCCCCGGCGCGGTGACCGGCTTCCTGGGCCCGAACGGCGCGGGCAAGACGACGACCATGCGCATGATGCTGGACCTGGACCGACCGACCGGTGGCAGCGTCACCATCGGCGGCAAGCGCTACAGCGACCTGCGCGAGCCGATGAAGCAGATCGGCGCGCTGCTGGACGCGAAGGCCCTTCACCCCGCCCGCACGGCCTATCACCACCTGCTGTGGCTGGCGCGCTCCAACAGGATCCCCGACCGCAGGGTCGGAGAGATCCTGGAGACAGTCGGACTCGCCGACGTGGCCCACCAGCGCGCGGGCGCCTTCTCCCTCGGCATGGGCCAGCGCCTCGGCATCGCCGCCGCACTGCTCGGTGACCCCGAGACGCTCGTGCTCGACGAGCCCGTCAACGGACTCGACCCCGAGGGCATTCTCTGGATCCGCAACCTGATGAAACAACTGGCGGCCCAGGGTCGTACGGTCTTCGTCTCCAGCCATCTCATGAGCGAGATGGCGTTGACGGCCGACCACCTGATCGTCATCGGCCGCGGCCGGCTGCTCGCCGACACCTCCACGGCGGACTTCATCGAGAACAACTCCCGTTCCGTCGTCCGGCTGCGCACCACCCAGCCGGAGCGGCTGCTCGACGTCCTCGCCGACGAGGGGATCGTGCCGGTCCTCACCGGGGACGGGGCCTTCGAGATCCAGGACGGCAACGCCGAGGTGCTGGCCGAACTCGCCGCCGCCCACCGGATCCCGCTGCTCGAGATCGGCTCGCAGCGCGCCTCGCTGGAGGAGGCGTTCATGCGGCTCACCGCGGGTTCGCTCGAGTACCGGGCCGGCGCCACTACGGACGCCCCCCTCGCCCTCTCCCGCACCGGGAAGGAGTCATGACCATGGCCGCAACCACTGCCGTCCTCTGGGCGGAGTGGACGAAGATCCGGACCATCAGCTCATCGATGTGGACGCTGACGGCCGCGTTCTTCTCGACCATCGGCCTCGGTGCGCTCCTGAGCGTCATCCTGGGCGGCGAGTTCGACACCCTCAACGCCGCGGAACAGGCCGCCTTCGACCCGGTGATGACCAGCTTCATCGGCATGGGCCTCGGTCAGCTAGCGGTGATCACCTTCGGCGTGCTGGTGGTCACCAGCGAGTACGGCACGGGGATGATCCGCACCACGCTCGCCGCCGTGCCGCAGCGCGGCCTGATGTACTTCGCCAAGGCCGCGGCCGCCGCCCTACCGGGGCTGGCCGTGGGCATGGCCACCAGCATCACGACGTTCTTCGTCGGCCAGGCGCTCCTCGGCGACCACGGCGCCTCCCTCGGCGACCCCGGGGTGCTGCGGGCGGTCACCGGCGCCGGGGTGTACCTGACGCTCATGCTGCTGTTCGCAGTCGGAGTCGCCACGATGCTGCGCAAGGCGGTGCTCTCCCTCAGCGTCCTGATGGCCTACTTCTTCATGATCGCGCCGATCTTCAACTTCGTGCCCGCGACCAGGAAGGTCGGCTACTTCTTTCCCGACCAGGCGGGCACGAGCGTCATGCAAGTGGTGCAGCAAGCGGACGGGCCGCCGTACGGCCCATGGGCAGGCCTCGCCATCATGGCGCTCTGGGCGACGGCCTCCCTGGCCGGCGGCTACTACACCCTCAAGCGCAACGACGCCTGACGATCGAAGGCCGCCCGACCAGCGCAAGCGCAGGTCGGGGGCCCTCGGTCGGCCGCGGCCCGCTCGGGGGGCGGCGGCGGGAGAGTGACCGGGTGGGTGGTGCGAGGGGACCGAGACGTTCCGTACCTGCTATCCAGACTGCGAGGTCGAGATCCAGGAGGTGCAGCTCTCCGATCCGTCGGGTCTCCGATCCGTTCGGGCCGATCCGGCGCGGCCAGGTCCACCTCCAGGTCGCGAGCACCCGGTGATCGAACCGGACATGGTGCGGCCCCCTCGTGCTCACCCAGCGCCGCGTGCTGATGGTTCCCGCAGGGCACCCCCTCGGTCGGCGCGCGGCCGTGTCACTGGGGGACCTCGCGGAGGCGACGCTGCTCCCCGTCGTCGGGGCCGTGCCGCGGTACTGGCTGGACCACCACTACCCCCGGCAGGCCCGCTGGGCAGGCCTGTCCCGCTCGGCCGGGCCAGTTCGTACTGGGCGGAACTGCTGAACCTCATCGGCGTCGGCGAGGGCGTCTCCCCGGCGAGCGAGTGCGCGGAGCGCTACTACGGTCGCCCCGACATCGCCTGGGTCCGCCTTCATTGACGCCCCTCCCGTCGAGTACGGGTTCTTGGGGCCGAAGGCCGGCGAGACCGCCCGGATCCGCGCCTTCGTTGACACCGTCCACGAGCTGCGTTGAACGTGTTCAGAAAATCTGACAGCATGGCGTCCGGAAGGGCCTGCCGGACCGGGGGGACGTCGATTCGTCTGCTTTCGGCACGAGTTGGCCATGAGATCCGGAGGTCGGTACGACATGATCATCGCCTTGCTCGTCTTCTTGTTCCTGTTGTTCCTGGGCCTGATAGTGGCCGTCGCGCCGGGCCTGCTCGTCGGGTACGCGTTCGTCGCGGTGAGCGGCAGGCTGTCGCTCACGGCGAGGGTTTCGTTGCTGGTGGCCCTGGCGATGGGTACGGCGGCGCTGTGGCTGGGCCTGGGGGAACCCGCCAGCGTCCTGCTCCCGCTGGCCATGTTGGTGTCGTTCCTCGCGACCCTCGCCTCGGGAGCCACGTTCCTCGGGCTCGAAGCCCGCAAGCGGCGCGCACCCCGCTACCCCGCCCCGGCGTGGCGGAGCTGGTAGCCGCCGCCCCCGTTTCCGTACAAGGGGTGACCACCGAGCCCGGCCGACCTCAATGCGGCCGGGCTCACACATGAGCCGACCAGCTTCGTGTGATATTCCGGTTTGATGTCAGTGGGCTGCCGGCAGTGGCAGGTCGTCAGTCAGGCACGTCTGTGCTGGTTGTATGACCAGGAGGCAGGTTCGTCTCTGACATGTGGGTGGTGTCCAGGCGTGTTGTCACTGTCATGGGGCGGTCCACCTCCGGAGAGCGGACTGTCATGGCGAACGGTGCTTCTTAGAGGTCATTTCATCCTGTTGTTTCATCCCTGGATGCGGCTTTGATGCGCTGGTGTCGGATCGCGCCACGAGATGGTGTTCTCGCCGGTGAGGCGGCGTGCCATGAGGTCGGTCATGGCGAGGTGGATCATGGCTTCGAAGCGGGCGGGCAGGGTTTCGTAGTCGCGGGCCAGGCGGCGGTGGAGCATGAGCCAGCCGTAGGTCCGTTCGACTGCCCACCGCTTCGGGATGGGGGTGGATCCCCTGGTCCCGGGCTTGCGGGCGGTGACCTCCATGTCGATGCCGAGGGTGGCGGCGTGCTCGACGAGGTGTTGGCGGTAGCCGCCGTCGACCCAGACCTTGCGGATGCCTGGGTGTTCGGCGGCGACCTGGTCGAGGAGCTGGGTGCCGGCGACGGAGTCCTGCACGCTGGCCGCGGTGACCAGCATCGCGAGCAGGAGGCCGATCGTGTCGGTGACAATGCTCCGCTTCCGTCCAACGATCTTCTTTCCGGCGTCGATGCCCTGGCTGGAGGCGGGGACGCTGGAGGATGTCTTGACGCTCTGCGCGTCGATCACACAGGCCGAAGGTTCGGCCTCCCGCCCTTCCCTCTGCCGCAGGAGTCGCCTGAGCAGGCCATTGAGCTGTGCGAACACACCTTCCTGCTGCCACTTCGCGAAGTATCCGTAGACCGTGTTCCAGTGCGGGAAGTCGTGCGGGAGGTAGCGCCACTGGACGCCGGTGCGGTCCACATACAAGATCGCGTCCATGATGCGCAGGTCGTGCTCGGGCGGACGGCCGAAGTCCAGGGCTCTGCCGCGGCGCTCGAAGCGCCAGGCCGAGAGGATCGGCTCGATCAACTCCCAGCGCGCATCGGACAGATCACTCGGATACGGGCGTCGCGTCGGCATGATCTTGACGTACCGCTCCGGGCCGAGTGCGCCCAGGCGCACGGCAACGACAACGACAACGACAACGGAGGCACACAGCCGCGAGGGTGGGGCGTCCTGGGATGAGACGGGCGCAAGCTGCATCCCGCCCCGCCTGTCACCCCACCCGACCCGCAGGCCCCAACCACATCTGCAGCCGCTTCCGTACCACAATCCCGCACTTCGGGAATCACCGCATACACGGGCAGCACAGGTGAAAACGACCTCTCAGTGAAGCTGCTGGGTGCCAACGCTGTCATGGACGAAGACGGACCGGCTGTCGGTGGAAGGGTAGCTCTCCTTCAGGGTGAAGGCCTGGGGCGTGCCGCCCGCGGGGGTGTCCGGGGCTTCGAAGTACAGGACGTAGGTCTTGGAGGTGGCCGTCTCGCTCTCCAGCTGCAGCCAGCCCACGACCCCGGCAGCCGGAAAGGTACCGGTCGCGGTGATGGTGGTCTTCGTGGTGCCCTGCTGGAGGGCGAAGGCGGCCGTGCCGAGGTCCAGACGCTTGCGGGCGCCGTCCTTCCAGCGCTGGAAGAGCGTGATCCACTCCTCCGGCCATGGGCCGCCGGTCGCTGTGGGCGGCATGTCGCTCTGCAGCCGCGCCAGGATGGTGTCGGCATTCGCCACGACGTCGTTGTAGTCCCACAGATCGAATGCGAAGCCCATGTGGGCCTTGTCGGTGGCGCGGAACATCGGCCGGATGTGGAGCTCGAACACGGGAGTGCGCATGCTAGCCGTACACCTCCATCAGAACGCTGTTGAGTGTGATCTCCCCGATCAGCTCGGGTGGCTGCTGTGGCTCACCCTCCGGCGTGGGGGAGGCCATGTACTGGAGCGTCAGCAGGTGCTCCTCGGCTTCGGCCGTGGTGGCGAGCACGGTCGTCACGTCGAAGCGTGCGGTGACCACGGTCGTGTGGTCGTGCGGCTCCGTTCCGTGTCCCGCGTGGCCGTGGTCGTGCGTGTCCGTCCCGGGGTGGCTGTGGTCGTGTCCGGGGTGTCCGGTGCCTGCGCCGTGCGGGTGGGCCTGCCACATCGCCAGGTACCCGATGTCGAAGCGCTTTGCGAACTCCTCGTCGTCGCGCCGGTATGGGACGTCGACCGGATGGAAGAACGCCCGTAGCACATAGCTCCCCGTCAGGGGGATCTTCACCCCCTCCAGGCGCAGGCCCACGCGCCCGCCCCGTGCCGCGTGCGACGCGGCCGCAGCGACGCCGAACTGCACCTGTCCCTTCTCGCGCAGCTCTGTTACGAGCCCGGCGTCGGACACCGGAGTGAGCGGGACCGTCTCCAGGATCGGAGGCGGGAGGGGGAGCGGGGTGGGCGGAGCGAGTACGTCGAACGCGGCGTTGAGCTGAGCGGTGTACTCGTACCGGTAGCCCAGCGCCAGCGTGTCGGCGAAGTCCGCGACCTTGTGTTTGGGCTGCGTCAGGAAGCCGCGCAGCTTGCTCTGCGGAGAGGTGGGGGCGGGCATGGCGTGGCGCCGCTGCCATTCGGCCCAGAGCAGGTCGATGAAGCAGTGGAAGCTGAAGTAGATCGGGTCCATCGCGGCCGTGGTCGGGTTCGACATCAGGCCGCCGATGAAGTTGGGATGCATGTAGTCGTGCGGGCCCCGCTCCAGCCGGCCCTTGTTGCCGATCGGCGAGCCCTTCACGTAGCCGGCGAACTCGGCCGGGATGCTCTCGTGGAGCACGATGTCGAGGGTGTTCGCCGGCAGCGGCGTCGACAGGTTCTCGTTACGACCGGAGTCCAGGCCGGGCTGCGAGAACGCGGCCGGGAACTTGCCCGTCGCCTGTGGGTGGATCCAGTCCCAGTACGGCACGGTGACATTCGCCGTTCTCGGTGGGTCCGCCGCCTGCAGCAGCTGCTCGTAGTAGTGCAGGTGAGCCCGGTGCCACGGCAGGAACAGGTCGCTGCCGTGTTCGCACGGGCCGACGGACCCGTCGTTGTGGAGCGCGGCCTGGAAGTCGTACCCGCTCACGTCGTCCGGATCGGCGGCCGAGCGTGCGCGCAGGATGTCGATCGCATGGATGTAGTCGCTCAGCTCGCTCGGGCTCAGGGAGTTGATGTCCCGTCGGCTTCTGACCATCGCTCCACCTTCGGTTCGGCTCTCCCTATACGTATCAGCAGGAGCGCTGTGGCGCGCGTCACAGTTGTGGTGTGTCCGTGTGGAGAGGTGTCGGGGGCTGTGGCCCTATGAGTTTGGTCAAGCTGTTCGGGTGGTCACGCCGGCCCTGCGGCGGGCGAGGCAGAGCAGGGCTCGGGTGTGGTGCTTGCCCCGGCTGATCTTCTTGTCGTAGTAGGCCCTGGAGGAAGGGTCGGCGAGGGCGGCGAAGGCGGACCGCGATCCGCAGCGAACCGGCGAGGAGAAAAGCACTCGAACGGGCGCTCTTTCAGGATTTTGGAAAGAGGGTGGGCCTCTCCAGCCATTCCTCGATGCGCCCAGCCAGGAGTTTGCGCTGGTCAAGGACGGCGGCGAGGGATCCGACCAGGCTCGGGACGATCAGGGCGGCTGCTCTCGGTGCCAGGCAATTCCACGGTTTGTTCGTCCAGGGCGGTGGAGATGTCTTCGATCAGGCGCTCGGCCATCCGCGGTGCTTTCGTCCGCAGCAGCGTGACCAGCTGGCGTCGGCCAGCTTTGCGGATCTGGGCCGGTGACCCGAACCGTTCGAGCAGGGCCAGGACGGCGGGGTGCTGCAACCGCAGCTGCAGTACTCGTTCCAGGAACGGATGGATCTGGGTGAGCAGGCCGGTGGAGGTGGTTCGCGACCCGGGTGGCTTCGCCGGTCAGGTCGTCGTCGAACCCGACGATCATCTCCAGCTCGGCGACCGCTTCGTCTTCGAGAGCGGTGGCCCGCAGCGTGTGGGGCATCGCGCGGGCGGCGTCCGCGATGATGAACGCGTCCTTCGCGTCAGTCTTGGCCTCGCCGGGGGAGAGGTCGGCGATCTGCCCCTCGTTAGTCCGGGCAGGTAGGCGACCGGGCAGCCCATGTCCCGGGCCACTGCCAGGGGCAGGGCCCCGATCGAGGCTAGCTGGTCGACGACGACCAGTGCGGTTCCGTGCGTGGCCTGGAACTTCGCAAAGAGCTCACGGAGTTTGGGCTCGGTGTCGGGCAGGAGTTTGTCGAACGCGCTTTTGCCCGCCGGTGTGACGGTGGTGGCGTGGTGTTCGCCCTTGCCGCCGTCCCCCGGACCATGGTTAACGAGGGGGGAGTTATGCCGGGCCCGGGAGCTGGTAGCCCCGTTGCGGAGCCAACGAAGACGGTAACGGGGGGGCGAGCCAAGGTGGGTTCGTGGTCGCGGGCTTCGAGGCGGCCTGCCCCGATCGGGTGAACCGTCCGGGGGCTCGCCCGCACCTCGCCCGCCCGGCGTGCCGGACGGATAGCGTTTCATCCTGTCTGTATACAAATGAGGCAGGTGTGGCATGACCCAGGTCCTTGAGTATGAGAGCAACGCCATCGTCGAGCTGCTGGGCGTTCTCCCGGCGGACCGCGATGCGGAGTGGCTGAAGAACTCCCTTCAGCAGGCGATCATGGTGGAGATCGCGACCATCGGTCCGTACGCGAGTGCCCTGTGGTCGATCAAGGAATCGAACGCGACGGTTGCCAAGAGCATCCGGGAGATCATCTTCGATGAGATGACCCATATGGGACTGGTGTGCAACATGCTCACCGCCATCGGAGGGACGCCGGTCCTCGCCGATCCCAAGGTGGTGCCGAAGTACGAGCACGCGCTGCCGGGGGGCGTGCGGCCCGAACTCATCGTCTTCCTGGAGGGGTTGACCAAGGACTCGGTCGAAATGTTCTCCGAGATCGAGCGCCCGGATCACCCGGTCGCCCAGTTCGGGACCTTCGCCACCATCGGGGCCTTCTATACCGCGATCGAAGAGGCCTTCGAGGCGCACCAGCACCTGATCAGCGGCGACCGGCAGATCGACTTCTCCCTCGAGAGCCACGGCCAGGGCAACAAGATCGTTCCGCTCGACAGCATCGAGAAGGTGCGAGCCGCGATCGAGATCATCAGGGAGCAGGGCGAGGGCACCTCCGCCTCACCCGAGAACCCCTTCCCCGGCAAGCCCGGCGAGCTGGCGCACTTCTATGTGTTCCGGGAGATGTTCCGCGGCAAGAAGCTGATCAAGGTGTCGGAGAATCCGGCCGTCTGGGACTTCAAGGGCGACGATGTCCCGCTGCCCCCGGCCTTCCCCATGGGGCGGGTGCCCGAGGGCGGTTGGGTCAACGGCGGGCTGAACGCGCCCACGCCCGAGGTTCAGCAGGTGCTCGCAGCGTTCAACACACATTTCAGCGAAATGCTGCGGGCGCTGGAGGCAGCCTGGCTGACGGGTGACTCGGACATGCTGTTCCCGGCGATCGGCCACATGGGCGGGATGCGCACCGAGGCGCGGAAGCTCGTTCAGCTGGAGCTGCCCGACGGCAGCGGGAAGACATACGGGCCGGAGTTCCTGTACGTCGAGGAGTGAGAGGTCGCTTTCTCCCAGTGCTTTATCGCGGAATCAGGTGTTTGGCCTGTGGTGTCGGATCGCGTCAGTGACGGTGCTCGCCGGTGAGGCGGCGTGCCATCAGGCGGTCATGGCAACGTGGATCGCGGCTTCGGAGAGGGCTGGAAGGGTCTCGTAGTCCCGGGCCAGGCGGTGGCGGAGCATGAGCCAGCCGTAGTTCCGTTCGACTGCCCAGCGTTTCGGGATCGGGGTGAGGCCCCAGGGCGCTGTTGTTCACCCCGGCCGGGCCGGGCGGCCGGGTGCTGTTGCAGACCCGGCGCGGGTCGATGATCCAGGACCGGTTCCCCGACCTGGTGGCGGCCGCCGAGCAGCTGCCGAGCAGCTGCCGAGCAGCTGCCGCACGGCCTGGTCCTCGACGGCGAGCTACTGGTCTGGGATGCCGAGGCGGGCCGGCTGTCGTTTGAGTCGCTGCAGCGCCGGGCCGCCGCCCGCCGCGGCGCCCCCGCCCTGGCCGCCCGCTGGCCGGCCTACCTCGTCGCGTTCGACGTCCTGCAACAAGACGGAGAAGAGCAGCTGAACCGCCCCTACGCCGAACGCCGCGCCCGGCTGGAGGGCCTGTTCACCGATCACCGGCTGACGGCCCCTTGGATGCTCTGCCCCATGACGACAGACCTGGCCAAGGCCCGGGAGTGGCTGGAGTCCTGGACCGAGGTGTCCGGCGTCGAGGGCCTGTTGTGGACAGGGTTCGCGGCTGACCGCTTGACCGGGTTCAGCCGATTGCAGCGGGGCCGGGCGGCCGGGCCCTGTCGTCAGCGGGCTCCGGCACCCTCCGGATCCGGGGTGGGCGGCGGGTTGTGGCAGGTCACGTCCTTCGCGGGCAGTCGTCCCGTCGACAGGTACGCGTTGACGGGTATGTTGGCGCAGGCCGTGGGGTTGGAGAGATACACACCATGCCCCTCACCCCCCAGCGCCAGCACCATCCGCGACCCCTTGAGCGCCTGGTGCAGCCCCTGGCCGGTGCTGAGCGGGGTCATCGGATCCCACTCGTTCTGCACGGTCAGGACATCGGCCCGGGTCTTCATGGGCGTGGCGGGCTCCAGCGGCCGCTGCCAGAAGGCGCACGGTTTGATGTTCGACGCGAAGTCCCCGTACAGGGGGTGCTTCACCTTGTCCCGCGCCGCGTCCCGCGCGTACTGCTCCGGATCGCGGGGCCAGCTGTCCGTGTCCCCGCACACCACGGCCCAGTACACGGCGGTGGCGTTGCTGGCGGGAACGGCGTCCGGACCTTCCGACGCCCCTCCCGCGTCGACGTCCGGGCCGGCGGCCCGGACGCCGCCGAGCGGTGACTGCGCGCCGGGCCCCTTCCTGTCGGCGCCCTTCCCGCTCGCGCCCGGAGCGGTGCCACCCGGAGCCATGCCGCCCGGAGCGGTGCCACCCGGCGGCTGGGGCGCCTTGTCGGCCGATGCCTTGATGGACTTGACGACGACCGAGGCACCGTGGGGATCGAAGAAGAGCGACGGGTCGGCCCTGATGTAGTCACCCGTCACCTTCTCCCCGTAGTGGATGATCGGGTCCCGGTCGGCCCGCGCCACCAGCGCCCAGAAGGTGGCCGAGACCGCCTCGGGTGTGGCGCCGAGCCCATAAGTGTCCGAGCGCTCCGCCGCCCACCGCGTCCACCGCTCGAAGGCGGGCTCGGCTCCGGTCCCCCACGCCTGGATCATGCCGCGCCAGACGCGCCCCGGGTCCACGCCGCTGTCCAGGACGAACCGGTCGGTGCGCTCCGGGAACATCTGGGAGTACACCGCGCCGAGGTACGTCCCGTATGAGTAGCCCAGGTACGAGACCGTCCGCTCCCCCAGTGCGGCGCGGATGACGTCCATGTCGCGCGCCGTGTTGCGGGTGGTGATGTACGGAATCACATCGCCCGACTTCTCACGGCACTTGTCGGCGATTCCGCGCGCCCAGGACACGTCCGAGGCGAAGGTCTCGGGCCGGTAGGCCCCGCCGACGCCCACCTCCGCTTCACTCAGATCACCACAGCCGATCGGGCTGCTCTCGCCGACGCCGCGCGGGTCGAAGCCGACGAGGTCGTAGCGGTCGCGGACGTCCTTGGGCATCTCGGCATTCGTCCGTATCGGCCGGTAGAGCCCCGAGGTCCCGGGGCCGCCGGGGTTGAGGAGGAGGACGCCACGCCGCTTGGCGGGGTTCTCGCTCTTCATCCGGGATATGGCGAGGTTCAGGGTGCGCCCTTCGGGACGCTGGTAGTCGAGCGGCACCTTGAGGGTGGCGCACTCGTACGCCGCCGGCCGATCGGGGCTGCAGCGGTGCCAGGCCGGCGTCTGTCGCAGGTACGCGGGGGTCGGGGCGGCGGAGGCCGATGGCGTCGCCAGCCCGGGAAGGGCGGCGGCGAGGAGTCCGGCGGTGGAGAGCAGCCGTGGGAGACGTTTCATGCGCGTGGTCACGTTCCTTCGTCGGGTGAAATCGCTTGCGCCTCCACTGTGTTGGACGAGCAGGTCAGACCGGATCCCTCCCAAGAACGGATCTTCCGTCCCCCGCGCGTACCACCTGAAATCCGGACACGTGGCCGAGACTCATCCTCAAGATCCCCGTATCCGCCGGGGCTTCCGGGACGGACCCGCCCGTCCACTCGTAGTCCCCTCCCCCTTAGGGAGGACAACCGACGACAACTAGCGACAAGGGATCTTGTGGACAGGGTTCGCGGCTGACCGCTTGACCGGGTTCAGCCGATTGCGGGGCGCCATCCCGGCCTGGGACTGGTAGGCCCGCATGGTCAGGAGTCGCGTATGCGCAGGAGCTGTCGGCCGATCGTCACCCTGTGTCGATGCCCTGCGGCATGATGATCGGCGTGAGCACCGAGAGACTGGATGTCTGGCAGCAGCTTCTCGCCGACCCTCGCAAGTCGTTGGTGCTGTTCGAGCATGGCACCTGTGTCGTGCTGACCGCTCCGGACGGGCAGCTTGCCGAACACGCCACCGACCTCCTGAAGAAGTTCGGCCCGGCGCACGCCGGATCTTCGGCAGGAGACTTTGAGGTGATCGACCTCAAGGACGTCGCGGGATGGGTCGTCACCGGTCATCACAGCGACGTCCTTACCTATGTCGGCCCCGATGAGCCGCAGGACCAGTCACACATCGCTGTAGGGCTGTTCGGACGTTCCAAGCGCCACCGGGACGGCACCGAGCTTCACGTCGTCCACGTTGAGGACGAACGAGGCTCGGCGGGCCCAGCCTGAGTACCACGCTTCGAGTGGATCGGGGACCTGCAATCCCTCGGTGAGGATGGGCAGCCGGTCAAACGGCAAACTGAGCGGTCAGCGTGGCCGCCGGGGTAGTGGGGCGATGGAGCGTGCTTCGTGCAGTGCGGTTCGCAACCGGTCGTTGTCCACGGTGAGGCGCTGAATGGCGGCGATGGCGAGTTCGAGCGGCTCGGCGAGCTCGCGTTTGTCGCGGCGCAGGCGGGCATTGTCGGCCTTCACAGCGGTGAAGTTGTCGACGGCCTCCGCCGCGATGCGCGCGCCCTGGCTGTGGTGACGATGCAGAACATCGTCCACCGAGTGGACCGCACGATGCTGGAATCTGCGCGCAGACCGCGGTGAACCTCGGCGGCCAGCTGGGCTACGTCTTCGTCTGCCGCGAAGCTGCCTGCCTCAGAGACTGAGCGCATCGCACCGCAGTCGACGCTCCGTCAGCCGCCTGCCAGGGCCGACGGAGGCTGTCGCCGGCTTCGGTTCCGATGGTCCTACCGGGGCCTTGCTTCCGGAGAATGCCTTCACGGCACGATGTACGCGTCCTGGAGGCACGCTCACACGTCGCGGCGCCTGACGACGAGCACGGCGAGTGCGACCGTGATCAGCGGCCAGAGCGCGTACACGATCCAGGAGCCGGGGACCGTGGCGGTGTAGCCCAGAGAACCGGGATCCGGCTCCCAGCTCTGGACCAGGCGCTTCCAGGCCGCCGACACCATCGCGTGGTTGATGTCCGCCGACCAGCGATCGCTCTCCGAGAACATGGGCGGCAGCATGAGCAGGGTCAAGACGCTGGTGACCATGGTCGCAGCGCTGTGCCGGAGCAGGACGCCGAAGCCCAGCCCGATCAGTGCGCAGACCGGGGCCAGCAGGGCGGATGCCACCAGCGCCCGGAACACCCCGGGGTGAGTGAGTGGGACCCCGGCGTGCCGACCGCTGAGGATGGCCTGGGAGACCAGGAAGGAACCGGTGGAGATGACCGTGCCGACCGCGGTCCACAGCGCGGCGGTGACGGCCGCCTTGGCCAGCACCACCGAGCCGCGGGCGGGGACGGCCACGGTGGTGGTGCGGATCAGGCCGCTGCTGTACTCGCTCACCACGGTGAGGGCGCCCATGGTGCCGGCGACGAGCATCAGCGTCCAGTAGCCGGCCGGCGGATAGGCGTCGTAGGGCAGGAAGTCAGCGGGGCCGGAACGGGCGGCGTTGTCCGCGAGCGTGGCCACGGCGGAGGACCCGATGACGAACAGGACGGTGAGGGCGATCGTCCATGGCGTGGAGCGCAGGGACCGCATCTTGATCCACTCGGAGGCGAGCAGGTCGCGGAAGCGGGCGGGTGGCCCGGCGAGGGGCGCGGCCGAGGCGGTCGGGGAGACGGAGGCGAGTGTGGTCATCGGGGCTGTCCTGCCTGGTATTCGACGCTGTCGGCGGTGAGTTCCATGAAGGCCGCCTCCAGTGAGGCGGTGTGGGTGGTCAGCTCGTCCACGCGGATGCGGTTCTCGAAGGCGAGCGCTCCGATGCGGTCCGCCGGGAGCCCGGTCACGGCGAGTTTCTCGGCGCCCGCCGAGCCTTCCGGCTCGACCGTGGCGCCCGCCGCGGTCAGCACGGCTGCCAGCTCGGCGGCCTGTGGTGTCGCGACCACGACGCTGCGGCGGGTGCCGCGGGCCGCGAAGTCCCGTAGCGACTCGGCGGCGATGAGGCGGCCCCGGCCGATGACTACCAGCTGGTCGGCGGTGTTCTCCATCTCCGACATCAGGTGGCTGGAGAGGAAGACCGTACGCCCCTCGGCGGCCAGGCGCCGGAAGAGCCGGCGTACCCAGAGCACGCCCTCCGGGTCCATGCCGTTGATCGGCTCGTCGAACATGAGCACGGGCGGGTCGCCGAGCAGGGCGGTGGCGATCCCCAGCCGCTGCTTCATGCCGAGGGAGAATCCGCCGATGCGACGGCCCGCCGCCCCGGCCAGCCCCACTTCCTGGAGCACCTCGTCCACCCGGCGCCGCGGGATGCCGTTGCTGCGGGCCAGGGCGGACAGGTGGGCGGCGGCGCTGCGGCCGCCGTGGACCTGTCCGGCGTCGAGGAGGGCGCCGACGTGCCGCAGTCCGCGCGGGTGGTGGTGGAACGGGACGCCGCTGACAGTGGCGGAGCCGGTGGTGGGCGCGTCCAGGCCGAGGATCATCCGCAGGGTGGTGGACTTGCCGGCTCCGTTGGGGCCGAGGAATCCGGTGACCTGGCCCGGCCGCACGGTGAAGGACAGATGGTCGACGGCCGTCTTGCTGCCGTAGCGCTTGGTGAGTTCGTTGACTTCGATCACGGCACCCACACTGCCGAGAGGACCCCGTCCGGACATGGGGCCGTGGGAGGCAATCGTGCGGCCGGGTTGGCCCGTGGGCGTACGTCCCGGGGCTGATGCCGCGCGGGCGGCGGGCCGGTTAGTCTCGCGGCGTGGACCTCATAACGATCACCCCCTTGCCTGTGCGTGTCGCGCACCGCGGCCTTGCTCCCGAGACGGGGGCACGCCGCCGATGACGAGAACCAAGACGGTGGCCTGGGCGGGGGGTGCCCTCTACCTCCTCATGGTGGGTCTGCTGGTGGGAGGCGCCCCGCGGGCATCGAGCACGGTCCACGGTGTCGGGTCGCTGCTGGCCGTGAGCCTGCTCGTCGGCGTGGTGCGACGGAGGCCGCTGCCGGCCCTGGCCATGGCACTCTTCGGATCCACCGCCGTGGTGGTGGGCACTCCAAGCTCCGTCCATGCGGACATGTCGGTGGGTTATCAGGGCCAGTTCCTGTCGTTTCTGGCGGTGGATCTCGTCCTGGGCTTCATCGTCGCCACCTGCACTCGGCGAGCCTCGCTCGCCGCCGTGGCTGTGTCTTTCGCCGTGCAGCTCCTGGTCATCGGCGTCTTCGCGCACGGGGACAACCTGACCGTCAACGTCGTGATCGCCCTTTTGGCGATGGCCGCATCCTGCACGGTCGGTCTGCTGAGTCGCGAGCGCCGCGAGCACGCGGTGGCGCTACGTTCGCAGGAGGTGGCCAAGGCCGTGACCGCCGAAAGGCTGCGGATCGCACGGGAGCTGCACGACATGGTCGCGCACAGTATCGGCATCATCGCCATCCAGGCCGGTGTGGGCAGCCGGGTCATCCAGACCCAGCCCGCCGAGGCCCGCGAGGCCCTGCGCGCCATCGAGACCACCAGCAGGCAGACTCTGTCGGGTCTTCGGCGCACGCTGGTCTCGCTCCGTCAGGCCGACCTGGGCGCGACCGTATCGGAGCACTCACCGCTCGCACCTTCGCCGGGGCTGGCGGACGTCGAACAGCTGGCGGCAGCGACCGCAGATGCGGGGGTACGCGTTGACGTGCGCCGCAGCGGGGAGCAGCGTCCTTTGCCCGCCGACATCGATCTGTCCGCCTATCGGATCGTGCAGGAGGCGCTGACCAACGTCGTCCGTCACGCGGGCACCGGGCGTTGCCGGGTGGCCATCGACTACAAGGCGGAGGAGCTGTCCCTGGAGGTCGTCGACGACGGGCGCGGCGCCACCGAGGACGGCTCGGCCCGCGGCTTCGGCATCATCGGGATGCGGGAGCGGGTCGCCCTGCTGGGCGGTGACCTCAGCGCCGGGCCGCGGACCGAGGGCGGCTTCCGGGTGGCGGCCAGGCTGCCACTGGCCGCACGCGTCGGAATTCCGGTGGAGGCCCGATGACCGTCCGGGTGGTGCTCGCCGACGACCAGCCGCTGGTGCGGTCCGGCCTGCGCGTACTCATGGCCGATCACCCCGACCTGGAGGTCGTCGGTGAGGCCTGCACCGGTGCTGAGGCGGTCCAGCTGGTCCAAGATGTCAGCCCCGACGTCGTGGTGATGGACATCCGGATGCCCGGCATGGACGGGATCGAGGCCACCCGCCTGATCATGGCTGGCCCGGCGACGACCCGTGTTCTCGTCCTGACCACCTTCGACGAGGACGACTACGTCTACGGCGCGCTCCGGGCCGGCGCGAGCGGCTTCATGGTCAAGGACATGGCGCTGGACGACATTCTCGCGGCGGTGCGCGTGGTCGCCGCCGGCGACGCACTGATCGCGCCGGGCGTGACGCGCCGTCTGATCGCCGACTTCGTCGGGCGCCCCGAAGCTGTCCCGGAGCGCCCCCCACGGCCAATCGAGGGCATCACTGAACGGGAACGGGAAGTGCTGACCCTGGTCGGACGCGGCAGGTCGAACACCGAGATCGCGGAAGACCTCTTCATCACCGTGGCCACCGCCAAGTCGCACGTGTCACGGCTGCTCACCAAACTGGGCGCCCGGGACCGGGTCCAGCTCGTGATCACCGCCTATGAAATGGGGCTCGTCACGCTGCCTCGCTGAGGGTGTCCTTGGACCCCATGGTGAGTTCGGAGACGTCCTGTCACTCCCGTCTCGTGTACGAGCCGCCGAAGGAGCAGCCATTGCCACGCCACCCCCTGCGGCTGTGGACGGAACCAGCCGATTTTGGCCTGGCTCAGTCCTCTCCGTCGTCGTCCGCGGCCGATGTTCGCGAGAACGGGAGGCACCGCGGCTCCTGACTGTCCAGATCGGGCCAGGGCAAGCACGGGGTGGTCGTGGCGGCCAGCCGTGCTTCGGCGCCAGCCCGTACATCAGGGGTATCCATCGGGCCGTCGCGCAGCGCCGTGATCCGCTCCAGGGTTTCGGGGTGGTCCGGCTCCTGGGCCATGCCCAGGAGCCGGACCCGTTCCTCGCAGTCCCAGAGGGACTCACCGGCAGGCCGCTGCCACAGCGGTGGCATCCGGCGTGTACGACCCTTCCGCCGTGCCCAAGGTTTCCGCCGCAGAGTTCAGTGCACTGAACAAACAGGTCCGTGATGCCCTCACCCCGCGCGGCGAGAAGCTCAGCGCCGGACGCCCGGGCGGTACCGGACCTGCGCCACCACCGGTTCGACGCCCTGCCTCTGCGGCCTTCCCCGCGCTCTCCTCCCTCATCCCGCTGCCACCTTCCCGCCGTGGACCGCCGTGAGCTCGGCGATCAGGTCCGCGTCGCGCATCCCTGGCAGGGCGTACCCTTCGGCCTCGTCCCACGGGACGTCGCTCGGCGAGTTCGCCTGCCTGCCGGATCTCGGCGGGCGTGCGCAGGTTGGCGTCCGGCCACCTGTTGGCGGGCTGCATGATGCCGTCGGTCACCTGTCGGCGGAGAATGTCCCGCCAGGCTTGTGGTGACTCGAACGGGTTCAGCACGGGCGTCCGGGTCCTCTGTGCGGTTCTGCGCTTCGGCCTCAGTGTGTCAGCCGAGCACGTTCATGCTGCGAGGTCTTTGGGGCGTTCGACGAGCTGACCGCGTTCGAAGCGGGCCCCGGCGCGGACCAGCGGGACGAGGTGGGCGCCGGTGATCGCGCGCCATCGGGCCTGGGTCCGACATGCAGGTGCTCATGAAGCGCTGCGCGCAGGAAGGCCACCGGTGACGGGCGGCCGGTTCACGGTCGGAGATGCAGTGTTCGACCGTGACCGGGAGGCCAACGGTGAGGTCGTCGGGCTCTATCCGTCCCCGCTCGTGGTCCGCCTCGCGGACGCGGGCGGGTTCCACTGGATCGCGCGCACCGTGGCGTGTCAAAGGGCGGAGAACGGCCGGCAGCAGCGGTGCGGGAGCTGGGGCGGGGCGGGATGCGGTGCGGGTGCCGCCGGGGCATGTGGCGGTGGACTGCCCGCCCACCGAACTGCGAGTCGGGGACCAAGTCCCCGTGGGCGACCACCTCGTCGCCATCGCTGATCTGCGCTGCTGCGCCCGGCGGCCCTTGCGGCCGGCGCACCGCCGCCCGGTCGGGCCCGGCGCGCACCGCACGCACCGCAACGCCGCGGGCGGCGGCCCGTGGCCCGGTCGGGCCAGCGGCCGTTACCGGGGTACCGCGCATGACGCCCGTCCCGTCCAAGCCCGCAGTCGATCCGTTCGCCGAAGCGGTGATGGCGGCCTGGTCGGGTTCGTCGGCGGCGGCTCGGGCGCCGGTGAAGTGGGTGGTGAAGAAGGCCTGGTCTTGCGCGGCGTCGACGCCAGAGACGCCGGCCCGACCCGCCGCGCCGGCGCCGGCCGGCCGACGGCGGGGAGGGGTACGGCTGGCCGCTGATCAACCGGCTGGCCGACGCGGTGGAGGTCCGGCCGGTCGCCGAGAGCGGCAAGACCGTCCACTTGCACCTGACCGCCGGCCCTGAGCAGGGGACGCGCCGGCACGTCGTCCTCACTCGCCCGGTGCCGGAAGCCCAACTGATGTGCGGGGAACGGGAACCGGAGTGATCGTGCCGACGTGAACGTCGGTGACGGGGCTTAGCGTGCACGGACGGAAGCGGGGGGCCGTTCACGCACGGATGCATGATCCCGGACACACACATGACGTGTGCCAGGGCAGAGCCCCACGGCTCGATCCTCAGGGGGGATCTTGACTACATCGCACCGCACGTCACCGCAGTGCAGACGGCTGCGCGCCCTGGCCGCCGGGAGCGTTCTCATCCTGGCCGTCGGCGCTCTGGCCGCCGCACCGAGCGTCGCCGCGCCGAGCTTGGCCGTGCCGAGCCCGGCCGTGCCGGCGCCGGGGCCGTCGGCCGTGACCGGAACGGCCGGAGGCCAAGGGCTCCCGACCGTCGTCATGCCGACCAGGGTCCCGGCCCAGGTGGCCGCTGCCGCCAAGCCGCGGCACGACGTCGACGGCGACGGCGTCAGCGACATGATCGTCATGGAGTACGACCAGGTCACGGCCGTCTACCTGTCGTCGATCAAGGCCTGGAGCGACTACACGATCTACAAGACGGATCCCGACCCCGAGGCCTCGTTCAAGGACCTGCTGCCGGTTGGCGACGTCGGCGGCACCACCAAGCCCGAACTCCTCTCACTCACCTTCGACGGCGTGCTCACGCTCTATGAGGCGGGTGTGAAGAGCACCTCGGCGCCTCTGTGGTCGGGCCGCGGCTGGCAGATCTACAACCGGCTCATCGCCACCGGTGATCTGACCGGCGACCGCCGCCCCGATCTGCTGGCCCGGGACCCCGCCGGTGACCTGTGGCTGTACACCGGAACGGGGACGGTCAGCAAGCCCTTCAACTCCCGGGTCAAGGTCGGCTCCGGCTGGGGGATCTACGACCAGGTCGTGGGCGCCAACGACGTCGACGGCGACGGCATCGGCGACGTCCTCACCCGTACCCTGGCCGGCGAGCTGTGGTTCCACAAGGGAGCCGGCAGCGCCACCGCCCCGCTCAAGCCCGGCGTCAAGGTCGGCACCGGCTGGAACACGTACAACGTGATCACCGGCTCGGACGACGGCGACGGCGACGGCCGCAGCGATCTGCTCGCCCGCAACCACGACGGCGTGGAGTACTGGTTCAAGTCGATCGGCGGCGGCAAGTTCGCCGCCCCCGCCTACTTCGGCAGCGGCTACGAACTCAACAAGTTCATCGTCGGCGCGGGCACCACATCGCTCTTCGGCAAGGGCCAGAACGTGATGACCCAGGCCGACAACGTCCTGGCCAAGTACTACGCCCTGGCCAACGGCGACTACCTGTCGCCGCCGGTCGCGGCCGGCAAGGAGACGCCCGGCTCCCGCAACACGTACGCCACGGGCCTCAACAGCCACAACCACGCCAGCTACGTGCAGAACATCGGCACCGACCTCTACGTCCGCGGCGTGAAGGTCAGTACGTCGTGGAACTACACCATGATGGCCGGCCCCGGCGACCTCACCGGCGACGGGAAGGGCGACCTGGTCAGCCGTGACTCCGCCGGCGTCCTGTGGCTGCACCCCGGCGACGGCCTGCTGTACACGAAGTTCGGCACGCGCATCAAGGTCGGCACCGGCTGGAACGGCTACAACACCCTCGTCGGCGCGGGCGACTACTCCGGGGACGGGCGGCCCGACCTGCTCGCCCGGGACACCGCCGGCGGTCTCTTCCTCTACAAGGGCACCGGCACGGCCAGCGCGCCGTTCGCCGCCCGGGAGCAGGTCGGCAGCGGCTTCAACCAGTACGACACGCTGTTCGTCCCGGGCGACATCAACGGCGACAGCAAGGGCGACCTGATGGCCCGGCTCCCGGGAGGCGACGTGTACACGTACACCTCGACGGGCAAGACCGGCACCGCGACCTTCGCCCCCCGGGTGAAGTTCGGCACCGGGTGGAACATCTACAAGAACATGCTCTGACCCCCGCGGCCCCGGGCCGCTGAGAGCGACGGCGCGGGCCCGCCCGCCGGCCCTGGCCGGCGACCGGGCCCGCGCCCGACTCGGGCCGCCGCGTGAGCCGGCCGGGGGCCACCCCGGGACGGCGGGGAGGACCGTCTCCGCGACGCGGAGCAGGGCGTGCCGCACGCGCACCGTGTGGGCCCGCCGACTGCGCGAGGAGGCTGAAGGACGCGCGGCAGATGGATGTGCAGGTGGGCGTCTACGACCTTGCCTACTTGAGTTTCATAAGGGTTGTGTGCGGGGCGCGGTAGACGGATAGCTTGCGAGGACATGCCGTATCCGGAGAGCGAAGGCCAAGATGAAGAAGTTCCAGAGTGTTGTGCTGGCGGCAGCGGTCATGGCGGCGTTAGGAGCCTGCGGCTCGTCGCAGAAGAACAGCGCACCCCAGCCCCGGGACGGCATACCGTCCGCAACTGGTGAACCGGCGTCTTCGGCGCACAGGGCCGAGCAGGCAAAGGTTCCGCCCGCGTTCGACGGCAGTAAAGGGTGGGCCGTGGTGCAGGCGGAGCGGTTAACGCAGCCGACCGTTGCCCCCCACTCTCAGCTGGTGCTGTTCCGCAAGGCCTACGAGGACGGCACCGCGTTTGGTGTGGAAGCCCGCGACGCCACCACCGGAGCCGTCCGCTGGTCGAGTGCACCCTGGAAGCCGAGTGAGCGCACGGCCGACTTCCAGGAAGATGACGTGAAACTCTTCGTGACCAGCAAAGACGGCAAGGACTATGCGGTCCTCGTGGCCGCGCTCCAAGAGGGGAAGGATGCGATTTCGCGCGGCACCAGCATCGCCAAGGCCTCGGTCTTCGCGGCCGATTCCTCTGGCAAGGACGTGGCTCCGGCACGGCAGGTGAGCATCCCCGGGGCTGGGAGCAGCGCCCGCCCTCATGACGCGAACGGCACTCTCGCGTTCGGCAACGATAAGGAAGTCACACTGGTCGACGTGACAACCGGAGTGCTTGCCGCACCCCAGGACTCACGCAGTCGGGACTACCTGCTTAGGATCACCGGGTCCGTGAACGGAACCTTCCAGCTGACCGACGCGTGGCCAGGGCAGGCAATCGTCCCAGCTGGAGCGCAAGAGTCGAGCGGGATCGAAAGCGGAACATCGCACGGTGTACGCGGCGGATATGTCGTGGCCCAGTGGCCGTCCAAGGACGAAGCACACTCCGCGCTCGGACTGCCCATGAACTATGTGTGGGCACTGCATGACGAAAGCCGGGGCAACCCTGTGTACGCGCTGCCATGCAACGGCCTGAACGAGAGTGCGGTCGGCTCGGAGAACCAGGCCGTACTCAGTGACAACGGGCGCTATCTCGTCACCGCCTACACGGCCTTCGACCTCCAGGCCAAGAAGGGCTACTGCTTCGGGGGCACCCAGGAGACCGCCCGGGTGGACTTCGTGGGGGTGGACAACGCCGGCACCGCATACGGCAAGGCCAGGACACCGAGCGGAACGGGCATACCCGTCTCGGTCGACATCGCCACCGGAAGCCACGCCGAACTCAGTGGCGTCACCCTTCCAACCCGTGTATCCGGCGATGTGGCCCTGTACGAGTCGGCGCCGCAGAACGACAAAGACCCTGCGGCTGACCTCGCCCATCACGCCGTCCTCAGCGTCTACCCCAAGCGCTGAACTGCCAGCCACCCCGTGAGCAGCCCTGCGCCCGCGTTCCCCGGGCGCGTCGGAGGCGTACTCCTCGGCCGGCCAGGTGCCGCGGGGCCTCCGGCGGGGATTCACGCAGGACGGCGCGGGGGCCTGCGCGGCGGTGGCGGCCATCAGGCGTCGCCGCCGCTCACGCGATGCAAGCTCGGTTCAACCGTCGTGAGACTGGCCGCATAGGAAGGACTCCACAGTTCGAGGGGATTGTCAGGTCCGATCATGTCCGGAAGGGACGATCAGCTTGCCCCTCTGACCCCTCTTGGGGCCGGTTGCCCATGAGTCCCTGATGGGCACCGTACGGTGTTGTTCGTCGGTCGCCCCAGGCTATTCCCCCGGTCCCAGGGCGGCCGTTGTTGGTCGGCATCCCGGGTCCACCCTCGAACCCTCAAAGAGCCCGCGCCGCATGCCCGACTTGTGCTGCGTGGCACAGGCAGGCAGTCCTGCGTGCCGTAGTGGTGCTCTTCGGCCGTCCTCCAATATCAGCGGCTTGCGGAACTACGAGGCGGTGTTGTGTGAACTCGGTGCCGAAAACGGGTCCCGGTGCCACGATGTCGGACCGGACGCCGAAGGCCGTGCGGTGCTGGTGGTCGGTGGCGCACCGGTCCGATGCGAGGGGCTGAGCGTTGCGTGACGGCGCCGCCAGGCAATCGGGGGCTCGTGGTCCTGCGGGGCCACATGTAAGGAGGAACACGCTTGTCACGCCAGGTACTTACGGTCAGCCCGGAGGGACCCGACGGCTTTCGGACGATCGGTGAGGCGTTGACCAGGGCGCGTAGTGGCGCGGTGGTCAGTGTGGCTCCAGGGACGTACGCGGAGAGCCTGACCATCACCACCCCGGTCACCATCGTGGCGGCACAGGCTCGCGGTAGTGTGCAGATAACCCCACGCCGTGGAAGTGCGCTGGTGCTCAAGGCCGAAGCGGTCATGCTCACCGACCTGGTGTTGCGCGGACGCGACGAGGAACTGCCGGTCATCGACGCGCCGCGCGGCCAGATGGCCATGCAAGGCTGCGAGATAACCGGCTCTGCCTGGACGGCTCTGCTCGCCCGGGCCGGCGGCTCGCTGGCCCTTCGGGACTGCCGGGTCAGTAATCCGGGCGGCGCCGGAGTGGTGGTGACGTCCACCGTGGAGAGTTCCCTGGAGTCCTGCACCATCGAACACCTCGGCACCTCCGGTGTGGTCATCGGCGAACGCGGCCGGATCACCCTGCGCGGCTGCGTCGTCCGCGACGCCCGCGGCAACGGTGTCCTTGCCAACGGAGAGGCCCAGGGATCGGTCGAGGAGTGTGACATCTCCTCGACCGACAAGCCCGCGATCGCTCTGGAGGAGCACAGTTCGATCCGGGTGCTGCGTACCGTGGTGCACGACACCAGCACGGGAGTCCAGCTGGCCAGCCAGGCCGCCACGGAACTTGAGGACGTGCGCGTCACCGGTACCACCGGCGTCGGCATCGTGGTCAATGGCGGCAGCGACCCGGTGGTCCGGCGTTGCCGTACGGCACGCACCAAGAGCCATGGCCTCCTGGTCACCGACCGCTCCCGGGGGACATACGAGGACTGCTGGCTGGACGCGGCCGAGGCCCCCGCCCTCCGGGTGAACGGACACGCCTCTCCGGTCCTGGTCGGCCTGACCGTCCGCGACTGCGCGACGACCGCGGTACTGCTGGAGGAGGAGTCGGCCGCCGAACTGGACCGGCTCGATGTCACCGACGCCCTGGGCGCCGGCATCTCCATCCGCACCGGAGCCAACCCGCTGGTCAGGCGTGCCCGTATCAACGCGCCGCGCGGCCACGGCGTGGAGGTGGTGAAGGACGGCCGGGGCCGTCTGGAGGACAGCACCGTGGAGCGGGCCGGCGGCTGTGGCATCAGGGCCGAGGACGACGGCAACGTATACATCGGGGGCGGAGCCGTCCTCTCGCCCGGCGCGAGCGGCCTGTCGGTCGGCGACGACGGCATCATGACGGTGCGGGACCTGGAGATCACCGAGGCCGTCGAGTCGGGCGTGACCGTCGAGGGAGGCGGGGAGATGACCGCCACCCGGCTCCGGGTAGCTCGCAGCGGGCGCCACGGTGTCCTGGTCTCGGACGGCGGACGCGGCTCGTTCAACTCCTGCGAGATCGGCGGGAGCGCGGACGACGGCCTGCGCGTCGACTCCACCGACCCGGTATCCGTGGTCAACTGCACTGTCCGGGACAGCGGCGGCGGGGGCCTGGTCCAGTCCCGGCCCGGTGACCGGCTGGCCGTCGACGGACTGACCAGCACCGGCAACGGCAAGCGGGACGCCTGGGGCTCCTCCGGTTCCGACGGCGCGGGCGCCGCCGGGCAGGGTGGCGCCGAGGGCGAGGACGCCCGGCTCGGCAGAGCGGACGGGCCCCTCGCCGCCCTTGACGCCCTCATCGGCCTGGACAACGTCAAACAACAGGTGCGTACGCTGGTCAACCTCACCCGGATGGCCCAGCGCCGCGCCAAACTGGGCATGCCCGCCCCGCCGATGGGCCGGCACCTGGTGTTCGCGGGCCCACCCGGCACCGGCAAGACCACCGTCTCCCGGCTGTACGGGGCGATCCTGGCCGAACTCGGCGCTCTGCGCTCGGGACACCTCGTCGAGGTCTCGCGGGCCGATCTGGTGGCGCAGGTCATCGGTGGAACGGCCATCAAGACCACGGAGGCGTTCAACCGGGCCCTCGGGGGCGTGCTGTTCATCGACGAGGCGTACACCCTGCTCTCCGACGGCCGCGGCTCCGGCGCCGACTTCGGCAGGGAAGCCGTCGACACCCTCCTCAAGCTCATGGAGGACCACCGCGACGACGTGGTCGTCGTCGCGGCGGGCTACTCCGCCGAGATGGAGGCGTTCCTGGCGTCCAACCCCGGCCTGGCATCGCGGTTCTCCCGGACAGTGGAGTTCGAGAACTACGCGGTGTCCGAACTGGTGGCGATCGTCGAGAGCATGTGCGCCGGTCACCAGTACGAACTCGGGGACACCGCCCGCAAGGCCCTCGCCGTGCACTTCGAGCGGATACCCAAGGACGCGACCTTCGGCAACGGCCGCGCGGCCCGCCAGGTGTTCGAGCAGATGGTCGACCGCCAGGCGTCCCGGCTGTCCACGCTCACGGACATGACCGACCAGGACCTCCGGCTACTGCTTCCCGAGGACATCGGGGAGGAAGCCGCTCGTGAGGTCACCGCTGACGCCGGCAGTCCGGACGATGACCCGCTGGCGCGGCTGGGTGACCTGGTGGGCCTGGCGGCCGTCAAGCGCGACGTCACGGACCTCGTCAACCTGTTGTCCGTCACCCGTCACCGGGAGGCCGTGGGGCTGCCCGCACCGCGCATCAGCAACCACCTGGTCTTCACCGGTCCGCCGGGCACCGGAAAGACCACGGTGGCGCGGCTCTACGGCGAGCTGCTGGTCTCGCTGGGCGTGCTGCCACGGGGCCAGCTCGTGGAGGTGGCCCGTGCCGACCTCGTCGGCCGGTATGTCGGTCACACGGCGCAGCTCACCCGGGAGGTCTTCGAACGAGCCTTGGGCGGAGTGCTGTTCATCGACGAGGCATACACACTCACTCCCACCGGTCCGGGTTCCGGATCGGACTTCGGGCAGGAGGCGGTGGACACGCTCCTGAAGCTCATGGAGGACCACCGCGACGAGGTGGTGGTCATCGTCGCGGGCTACACGGAGGAGATGGAGCGCTTCCTGACCTCCAACCCGGGCCTTTCCTCCCGCTTCTCGCGGCGGGTGGAGTTCGCCGACTACTCCTCGGACGAACTGGTCACCATCGTGCGCCAGCACGCGGTCACCGCCGGATACGAGTGTGGGCCGGGCACCGGCCAGGCGCTGCGCACGTACTTCGAGTCGCTTCCGCGTGACCGGGCCTTCGGCAACGCGCGACTCGCCCGCCAGGTACTGGAAGGCATGATGACGCGTCAGGCCGGCCGGCTGAGCGCGATGGCCGCCCCCGGACTGGAGGACCTGCGTCTGCTGCTTCCCCAGGATGCGCTGTTCGGGGAAGCGCTGTTCGGGGAAGCGGTGTCCCGGTGACCCGAGTCCTGGAACAGCCTCCGTTCCCGCCCCGGCCCCGGAGCGGGCCCCGTGGGGGTCGTTCCACGCCCGTTCCGTTCCGAGGATGAACACGATGCGCCGCCCCAGGCTCCACCACGCGTTGCCGGCCCTTGTCACCGTGCTCTGCGCGCCCATGGTGGTGATCGGGGCGGCACCCCAGGCCGGCGCCGCGCCGGGGGACCCCGTACGACTGCCCGTGCTGCCGTCCCGGCTGGCGTCCGGCGCCTCCTGCACCGGTGGCTCCGACACGGTGGCCGAGGCCGTGCCCTGGGAGCAGCAGAACCTGCAGCTGACCCGGAGCCGGCGGTTCGGCACCGGTGCCGGGGTGACGGTGGCCGTCGTGGACACCGGCGTGTCGCTCAAGGCGCCCGCTCTGGCGGGCCGGGTCACCGCCCTGGGCGGGGCGGGCGACGACTGCGTGGGCCACGGCACTTTCGTAGCCGGGCTGATCGCCGCCGCCCCCGTGGACGGGGTCGGCTTCTCCGGAGCGGCCCGGCAGGCACACGTCGTGGCCGTGCGGGGCACGGACGAACGGGGTACGGCGACCGCCGCCACGGTCGCGGCCGGCATCAGCGCGGCGGTGGACGCCGGGGCCCGGGTCATCGCGGTCTCCCCGGCCCTGACGCAGACTTCCTCCGGCCTCCACGACGCCGTCGCCTACGCGGCCCGGCACGACGCGCTGATCGTGGCGGCCGCGGTGCCGGACGCCGCCGGGGATGCCACGTCCTCCGCCCCGCCGCCGGCCGACTACTGGCCGGCGGCCGAATCAGGCGTCCTGTCCGTCGTCGACGTCGACGTGCGGGGGCAGCGCCCGCTGGGCGCGTACCCGCCCCGGCACGCCGACCTCGCAGCCCCGGGCGACGGCGTGCTGAGTATCGGTCCCAGCGGCCAGGGCCACTTCATCGGCTCCGGAGCGTCTCTCGCCGCCGGTTACACCGCTGCGGCAGCCGCCATGGTGCGGTCCGCCCACCCCGGCCTCTCAGCCGCTGAGACGGCACGCAGACTGATCACCACCGCGTACCCGGCGGGCGTGCCCCGCCTCGACCCGTACGGTGCGCTGACCACGGTGCCGGGCGCGTCCTCCGACCCCGCGGCGCAGGCCGGCGGTTCCCGGCCGGTGCGCCTGGAGACGGACCAGGTGGGCGCCCGCGCGACGCGACGCGCCCTCGTGTCGGCGGGTGCGGGCGTCGGACTGCTCCTGGTGGTCTCCTGGGCAGCCGTTGTCGTCCCGAAGGGCCGTGCCCGCAGGTGGCGTCCGGCCGGGAACGAGGCGTCGCCGCCCGCTGAGGGGTAGGGCGACTACCACCGGACGGGGCGGCCCCTTCGCGCTCGGCGCCGGCTCCGCGCCCGCTTGGATTCCCGTCCACAGGTCCGTGCCGGGCGAGGCGGCTGTACGGCGAGGAACGCGCCCGGCGGGGCGGAGGCGCCGCGCGTCCGGGACGGGCGAGGACGCCGCGGCCCCACCGCGGCCGGACAAGAGGGCGTCCCCCACGGCCCGGCGGAACTCCGCCGGGCCGCTCCCGCCGAGCGGGAGGCCACTGCCGCCCGGCTTCTGTGCGCCTTGTTCCTCCCGCCCGGTTACCGCCCGCCCGGCTCGTCCACGTCCGGCTCGTCCAGCAGGGCGGTCTGCATGAGCACGGCCTTGCGTCGGGCGATGTACTGCGCCCGGCCGGGCGGCAGGTTGCGCGGCTTGATGTTGCCGAAGACGTAACCCTCCGAGGACGGGCAGGACATCAGCACGCCTGGGGTGTTGACCTCGTCGAGGCGCCTGAGCAGCTGGTCGTTCATACCCCGGGCGGCACCGGTCGCGGACCGCATCACCACCATGTGCAGCCCCACCTCGTGCCCCAGGGCGAGATGGTCGAAGAACGCGTCGAAGGGGTGGGCTGCGGCGAGGCCGCCGCCGACCATGTCGTAGTCGTCGACGAGCACGAACAGCCTCGGCCCCTTCCACCAGTCCGCGAGGCGCATCCGGGACGGAGCGATGTCCGGCCCCGGCACCCGGGTCTTGATGGCCCGAATGGAACCGCTCACCAGCTCCCGCAGGGCGTCGAGCGACACCGCGTGCCCGATCCGGTACGCCTCCGGTATCGCCTCGACCAGCGTGCGACGGTAGTCCACCACCAGGATGCGGGCCTCGCTGGGGCTGTAACGGGCGGTGATCGCCGAGGCGACCAGCCGCAGCAGGTTGGTCTTGCCGCTCTCCGTGTCGCCGACGGCGATCAGGTGAGGCGTACGGCTGAAGTCGTGCCACACCGGCGAGAGGGTCTCCTCGTCGAGACCCAGCGGAACCCGCAGCCCGTCCGCCAGTTCCGGTTCCGGCAGGTCCGAGACCGGCAGCCGTTGCGGCAGCGTCCGCACGGGCGGCGCGTAGGGGCCCGACCAGCACCCGGCGACCCTCTCCACCAGATCGGCCACGCCCTCGGTGAGGTCGTCGGCGCTCTCCCGGCCGTCGATGCGGGGCAGCGCCGCCAGGAAATGCAGTTTGCCGTCCACCGTCAGGCCACGGCCCGGACTGCGCGGCACCGTCTTCGCCTTGCGGATGTCGACCACCGAGTCCATGGCGTCGCCCAGCCGCAACTCCAGCCGGGTGGCCACCTGGTCACGCACCTGGCTGGACAGCTCCATCCAGCGTGCCGTGGCGACCACCAGGTGGACACCGAAGTTCAGACCCCGGGCGGCGAGCTGGTTGATGGCGGGCACCAGCGCGTCGAAGTCCTGGCGGAGGGTGGCCCACCCGTCCACGACCAGGAAGATGTCACCGTGGGGCTCGTCCTGGAACTCGCCGGCCGCGCGACGCCTGCGGTAGGTCGCCATCGAGTCGATGTTGTGGCTCAGGAAGAGCTGCTCACGCTGGTTGAGGAGGGTGTTCACCTCGGTCACCGTACGGTTGATCCGCTCGGCGTCGAGCCGGTTCGCCACGCCACCGACGTGAGGCAGCCCGGCCAGCGAGGCCAGCGTTCCGCCTCCGAGGTCCAGGCAGTAGAACTGCACCTCGCGAGGGGTGTGGGTGAGCGCGAGGGCGGTGATCAGGGTGCGCAGCACCGTCGACTTTCCGCTCTGCGAGCCACCCGCGACCGCGATGTGCCCACCACTGCCCGAGAGGTCCACCACGAGCGGCTCGCGGCGTTGTTCGAACGGCTTGTCCACCAGACCCACCGGCACCTTCAGCCGACCGGTCCCCGGCCAGCCGGCGCTGGCGAGTCCGCGTTCCGGGTCCTCGGACAGGCCGGGCAGCAGCCCGTCGAGGGTGGGCGGCAGGTCGAGCGGCGGCAGCCACACCTGGAGGGCCGGCGGTCCGGCGTCGCACAGGCGCTCCACGGCCAGCGACAGCAGGGTGGCCGCGTTCTCCTCCTCCGCTTCCGTCTCCGGCTCCGGGTCGGGCTGCGCGGCCGGTGCCCGGGGAACTACGAAGTCCGCCGTCCACGGCACCACCTGGCTGGCGACCCGCGCCTGGACCACCGCGCCCCGGCGTGACCGGTAGACGCCCGACACATACGCCGCCCGGAACCGGGTGAGTTCCTCCACGCCGCTCTTCAGGAAGCCGGCGCCCGGCTGCGACGGCAGCTGGTAGGCGTCCGGGACCCCCAGCACGCCGCGGCTCTCCATGGCCGAGAAAGTGCGCAGACCGATGCGGTACGACAGATGGCTCTCCAGCTGGTGCATGCGCCCCTCGTCCAGACGCTGCGAGGCGAGCAGCAGATGCACACCGAGGGACCGGCCCAGCCGGCCGATCATCACGAAGAGCTCCATGAAGTCCCGGTGCGCGGCCAGCAGTTCACTGAACTCGTCGACCACGATGAACAGGCTCGGCAGCGGCGCCAGCGGCGTTCCCGCAGCACGAGCCTTCTCGTACTCGAGGGTGGAGGAGTAGTTGCCGGCCGCTCGCAGCAGCTCCTGGCGGCGCATCAGCTCGCCGTGGAGGGCGTCCCGCATGCGCTCCACCAGGGCCGCCTCGTCCGCCAGGTTGGTGATGACCGCCGAGGTGTGCGGCAGGCCGTCAAGACCCAGGAAGGTGGCCCCGCCCTTGAAGTCCACCAGGACGAAGTTCAGCGTCTCCGAGGAGTTGGTCAGCGCGAGAGCCACCACGAGGGTGCGCAGCAACTCGCTCTTGCCCGAGCCGGTCGCTCCGATCAGCATGCCGTGCGGTCCCATGCCGCCCTGCGCCGCCTCCTTGATGTCCACTTCGACCGGGGCCCCGTCGGCGCCCACCGCGACCGGAACCCGCAGCCGGGCCGCGCCCGTGTTGCGCCGCCACAACGCGTCCGGTTCGTGGCGGTGCAGGTCGGAGATCCCCAGCAAGGTCGTCAGCTCCATGTCCGTGGTCAGCGGCTCCACGGCGTCGGCGGTCAGACTCATCCGGAACGGCGCGAGCATCCTGGCCAGTGCCTCGGCTCCGGCCGGGCCGACCGAGTCGGGGCGGCCCAGCAGGGTCGACTGTTCCTTGCGGCTGCGGTCGGTGCGCACCAGCCGCACCCCGTCCGGCCGCACGTCCAGCCGCAGGGTGGTACGGCCCGGACGCCAGCGCAGGGCCTCCGACAGGTCGAGTACGACCACGTTGCGGAAGCCCGCGCCGTCGAGCCGGTGACCGGCGGGCACCTGGCCTCCGTCCACCACGATCACGGTGAACGGCTCCTCACGGCCGGGCACGGCCTCGGGGTCGAACCCCGGCCGCTCGGTGAACTCCGCGCCGAGCAGACCCTGCAGGGCGTCCAGGTCGGACGCCACCCTGCGGACCGGTCCGGCGCCGTCCTGCTCGTGCGGGTGCAGGTTGTGCGGCAACCACTTGACCCAGTCCCACTCCGCCCGGCGCTCGTCGCTCACGCACAGCGCGATCCACAGGTCCTCCGGGGCGTGGAAAACGGACAGTTGGCACAGCGCCGCCCGCACCAGGGCGCGGACCGCCGCCTCGTCGCCGCGCAGCAGCACCCGGGCCCAGGACCGCAGGTACATTGCGATCGGCTGATCAGGCACCGCGCTGTAGGCCCGCATGAACCGGCGCAGCGCGTGTGCGCACAGGGGGTCGAGGTCCTCCACCGGCTTGGCCGACACCGGGGACAGCTGCATCGCCAGTTGCTGATCCCCGACGGCCACCCGCACCTCGGCGAAGTCGTCGTCCTTGGTGCGCCGCTCCCACAGCCGTGTCGTCCGCACCATCGAACGCAGGGTGTGAGGCGCGGGATGGCGCCAGGCGAGCGCCAACTGCTGCTCGATCACCGCCCGGTGGACCTTCCGGCGGGTCTGCGACAGGTAGCGCAGATAGTCCCGACGCTCGCCGCGCAGGCGCTGTTTCCGCTCGCCGCTCTTGCGTATCACCTGGCCGACGATCATGACCGCCGACCCCAGGACCATCACGCCCATCGCCACGTACGTCAGTGCCCCTCCGCCGCCTCCGGGCCGGATGTACGCCAGCATCATCGAGCCGGACATCATCGCCATCGGCAGATAGGTCCACACCGCCGAACTGTCCGGAACTACTTCCTGCAGCGTCGGTGGTTCCTGGAGGGCCAATTCACCCTCGGGCATTTCTGGCCCGCGCCTGCGGGCAGGGCGGCGGAAGAGGACGGCACTCAAGAAATGGGCTCCCTAACCGTGGCACACGACCATGAGTCGGGCCAAGAGCAATAATCCCCGTGCGTTCAGCAATACTTCGGGGTGTCAGTAGTCTGCATGCGTACAACTCCCAATACCAAGCTCGCGGATGAAATTCCCGGGAAAGTGTGGTCTCTGCAATGACTGACAGCTCGGGGACGGCCCTGTGCAATGTCACCGTCCGTACCCCCGCCAAGACCGTGGACCTGGCGGTTCCCGCCGACGTGCCCGTCGCTGACCTCCTGCCGACCCTGCTGCGCTACTCCGGCGAGGATTTGGAGGAGAACGGCCTGGACCACGGCGGCTGGGTGCTGCAACGACTGGGCGAGCGCCCCCTGGACGACGAAGGCACCCTGGAGTCGCTCGACCTCAAGGACGGCGAGGTCCTCTACCTGCGTCCTCCCGCCGATGCGATACCCGAGGTGCGGCTCGACGACCTGGTCGACGGGATCGCCGAGGTCACACGCGAGCGGCTGCACGGCTGGAGTCCGCAGGCCGGCCGCCGCCTGCTCCTCGGCGCCGTGGCGGTCTGCGTGCTGACCTCCCTGGTGGTTCTGGCCTGGCCGGGAGGCACCGTTCTTCCCCGCTCCGTGATGGCGGCAGTGGCCGGACTGCTGCTGCTGGCCGGGGCGGCCACGGCCAGCCGGGCGGTGGGGGACGCGGCAGCCGGCGCGACCCTCGGCTTCCTGGCGGTGCCCTGCCTGGCGCTGGCCGGCTGGCTGCTGCCCGGCGGCGCGATCTCCGGCCCCGACGCCCACCATGTCCTGGGCGCCCGGCTGCTGGCCGCGGGAGCGGCAGCCGCCGGAGGGGCCGCGCTGGCGGTGGCCGCGGCGGCTGTGTACACGCCGCTCTTCGTCGCCACCGCAACGGTCGCGATCGCCTCGGCCGCCGCCGGAGCCCTGATGAGTGTCTTCGATGTGCGGGAGGACGGCGCCGGCGCCGCGGCAGCCGCGGCAGCCGTCGTCCTCGGCGGTTTCGTACCGGCCCTGTCCTTCAAACTCGCCGGCATGCGGATGCCCCCCTTGCCCACGAGCCCCCAGCAGCTGCAGGAGGGCATCGACCCCTACAGCGGCAGCGACGTTGCCACCCGGACCGAACTCGCCGGCAACTGGATGACGGCCCTGTACGGGGCGACCGGCGCCGTCTGCGCCGGCTGCCTGACGGCCCTCGTCCAAGCGCCCGGTCTTCCCCAGGCGCTGACCGCAGGCACACTGTCGCTGCTGTTGTTGCTGCACGGTCGCGGCATGGTCAACGTGTGGCAGCGTCTGGCCCTGGTGCTTCCGGGCCTGTGGGGGGCGGTGCTGCTGGCTGTCGCCACCGGGGCCCGGCTGTCTCCCGCCGACCGTCCGGCGCTCGTCATGACGCTGCTGGCCCTGGCCGCCGCCCTGGCCGTCGCCTCCTGGACGGTGCCCGGCCGGCGGATGGTGCCGTACTGGGGCCGGGCTGCCGAACTGCTGCACTCAACTCTGGCGATCGGCCTGCTGTCGCTGACGCTGTGGGTGCTCGGCGTCTTCGGCGCCCTCCGGGCGATCAACGGCTGACCGGCCCAGAGAACCGGAAGGAAACACGATCCCATGCAGTCCAAACGCGACCAGGTCCAGGCCCATACCTTCGCCATGGGCAGGCTCACCTCCGGCATGCTGCTCGCCGACCCCGACGCCCCGGAGAGCCCGCTGGCGCGCACCACCCGGGGTACGGTCATCGGTGTCGTCATCGCCGTGATCATCGGGGCGGGCGCGGCGGTGTACGGGCTGGTCTCGCCCGGCGGCAACACCTCGTGGCGGACCTCGGACACCCTGATCGTCAACAGGGACACCGGCGGCCGGTACCTGTACCTCGACGGCCGCCTCAGGCCGGTGCGCAACTACGCCTCCGCCCTGCTGATCGGGGGGCGGAAGCTGAAGACCACCGATGTGCGCAGCGCCTCACTGCGCGGCACGCCCGTCGGGACCCCGGTCGGCATACCCGGCGCCCCGGACTCCGTACCGGTGGCGAAGGACCTGGACGGCGGTGCCTGGCAGGTCTGCTCCGCCCTCGGCTCCGCGGGGACCGCTGCCACCACGCTCGTCGCCGGAGCCCCCTCGGACGGTCGGGCGATGGCCGCCGACCAGGCGATCGTCGTGACCGGCCCCGACAAGACCGCGTACCTGGTCTGGCAGGGCAGCCGGCTCCGGCTCGACACGGCCTCCGGCGCGGCCGTCTCCCTCGGCTACAGCTCCGTGACCCCGCGCCCGGTGTCCGCCGCGTTCCTGGACGCCCTGGCCCCCGGTACGGACCTCGCACCGCCCGCCGTGCCGGACCGGGGCACTGCCGGGCCCTCGCTGGGCGACGTACGCGGCACGGTGGGCCGTGTGTACGCGGTGAGGGTGCCCGGCTCCGCCCCGAAGTACTACCTGCTCCAGAAGGAGGGCCTGGAGCCTCTCTCGGCCACCGCGGCGGCCCTCGTCCTCGGCGACCCAGCCACCCGCGAGAACGCCTACGGCGGCCGCTCGCCCGAGGCCGAGCCGCTGGGCGCCGACGTCCTCGGAAAACACCTGGCCCCGGGGGACCGGACCGGGTCCGCCGCCTCCGCGGCTCTCCCGGACTCCCCGCCCGGGGCGGTCGGCGTGCCAGAGGGCATGCAGGCCTGCGCCCACGTGCGCTCCGTGGACGGACTGGTCCGCATCAGCACCGTGCTGGTGCCCAGCGGTTCGCTGACCCCGGTGACCCAGGCGACGCCCGGGGAATCGGCGGAGGCATGCCTGCCGGTGGACGCCGTCGTGGTCCGGCCGGGCCGGGGTGCCCTGGTGGGGGCACTGGGCGCGGGCGGTACGGCGGTGGGCGACACGACCTATTTCGTGGCCGAGGACGGCGTGAAGTACCGCGTGCCCTCCGGCGGCGCGCTGAAGGCACTGGGGTACGCGGACTCGGACGTGGTGAAGCTGCCCTCGCCGCTGCTGTCCATGCTGCGGTCGGGACCGGACCTGGACCCGGGCGCGGCCGCGGGCGGCGGCACTCCGACGATCACGCCCCCGACCTGCGGGAAGACCTCTGGAGGGGCGAACGGCCCTTCGTTGCCCTCCGGGAAGGCTCCGGGGGAAGGGAGCAAGTCCCCGTCTCCCGGGTCCGGGTGAGGATCGGGGGATCCGGCGCGGAGTGATGTACGAACGGGCACATTTCCAGGGACCTTTTGCTCAGATGTTCCTCGACTGAGTGCTGCCGAGGAATGTGAGCCATAAGCTCGTGCCAACCTTTCTCTGCAGCGCGGTTCATGGCGCCACCAGCAGTGACGGTACGAGGAAGAAGCACTGATCTCTCATGGCGATTCAGGCCCCGGGGCACGTCAATGACATGCTGTTCGTCTTGGTCGGCGAGAAGCTGATTGAGGCTAACGAGGACCTGGCTCATGGCAGTCACAAGCCGTTTCGGCAGATGAGCAGGGAGCTCCGGGAGTTGTCGGAGCTGACGGAGGAATCGATTGTCCGTGCTCGTAATGCGCTGCCGCCTCGGGTGGGGGACGATTACGCGCGGGCGATGAGTCCGTTCGTGGGTGAGGGTGGCCATCTCAAGCAGTTCGCGGGGCAGTTGGATGTTGTCGCGGACGGTCGGGTCAAGACTTCGTATCAGGTGATGGAAGCGAAGTGGCAGATCCTGGCCGAGGTGATCCGGCTGATGATGGAGTTGCTGGCTGTTTTCGCGTTGTCGGTGTTCAGTGCCGGGGCGGCTGCGGGCCGGGCTGCGGTGGCGAGGGCGCGTAGCCGTGTGGTGGTGCTGACGGTGATGGACAGGCTGTTCAAGAGCATGCACGCGCTGCCTGTTTTGAGTGAGGCGTTCGAGGAGGCCTTCCAGTCGTTCGCGGTCCGGCTGGGGATGATCGCGTTCACGTCTGGTGAGTTCAGTCCGAAGGGTTTCGACTGGACGCAGATCGCGCAGGACGCGGCGACGGGTGCGTTCATGGGGGCGTTCTTCCCGGTCATCGCGAAGGGCAGCCAGGGGTCTTTCGCCGCGATCCGGGGTGGTCTGGGGCGGGGTGCTGTGGTCAAGGACGTCGCGGGTGATGTCTCCTCGAAGGTCGGGGCTGCGGTGGATCGGGCGGGTGTGAACCATGTGCCCGGCGGTAAGGGCGGTGCGGGGGACGTCGCGGTGGCGGGGCGTGGGTATCAGCGTCCTGGGGTGGTGAGTGGGTTCCTGGCCGAGGGTGGTTCGGAGTCTTTGGCCGAGGTGTTGAGCGGTGGGCTCTTCCACGGCAACTGGAGTTCTTCTGCCGCGACGTTCTTCGGTGCGGGTATCAGTGGTCAGGTCACGCAGAAGCTTCACAGTGGTGCGGTGGCTTCGGGGACGTGGATCAACACGACGTTCTCGGTGCAGGGCCCGTCTGTCGCGGATGGTGTGGCGGACACCGGCCCGGCCCCGGACACCGCGGATACGGCGGATGCCGGGCAGGAGCGGGCCGGGCAGGGCGTGTCTGGTGCCTTCGCGCCCGGTGTCCGTGATGGCGGGGGCGGCGGGCAGGTGACCGGTCCGGCATTGGCTCCGCCGGCCGCGACCGTGAGCAGTTCGGACACGGGACGCTCTGATGCGGAAGGCCGGCAGAGCGATGCCCTGGAACACCAGGCCGCCGACGCGGGCGCTGTTCCGGCCCCCGTGGTGGGCCTGGGTGACGGGCACGGGGCCGCTGCCGCACCGGGTGTCCCTGGGGTAGTTGTGGTATCTGGCGCCAATGGTGTGTCGTCCGGCGTGGCCGTGGTGGGCCCGGTGGCTGGTGAAACCATCTCTGGGGCGTCGGTTCCGCGATCCACGGTGGGTACGGCAGGCAGTGTGCCGGACATCCGTACCGGGCAGGCCGGTTCTGCGGTTGGAGCGGAGGACACCGGTGCGGTCCGGGCCGCGACCGTGGCGGCCGCTCCCGCCGAGACCTCTATGGCTGCCGGGCCGCGATCCGGCATGGGACTGGACTCGTCTGCTCCGTCGCGGCTTGCGCAGACCACCTCAAGTGACCTGACGCCAGATCATGGGAGGCGTGGGGAGCAGGACCTGGTGGCTGCGGCCGGGCCGGCTGCGGAGCAGGTGCGGACGGTGGAGACAGCCACGGCGGCGACGGCGCCGTCGACCCCCTCGCGCTTTGCCTTCGCTGATGCGGCGGACCTGAGTGAGGCGGTTCCTGCGGAGGTGGTGGCGGACCGGTCCGCGGCTGTTTCCGGGCAGACCCCCGGGCAGGTCGCCGGGCAGGTTCCGGATGCCGTGGCTACGACGAATCAGCCGTCGGTTTTCCCGGGGCGGGGTCTGGTGGAGGGGCAGTCCTCTGCCGCTGCGGCACCTCGTTCGGACACGGTTGTCCCGGGGTCCGCCACGGCTGTCTCGGATTCTGCTTCGCGGCCTGTTGGGGCTGTCTCGGGGGATCCGGTGACAGGCGAGGGCGGTGTGGCGGTCCAGCAGTCGGTGGAGCCGGCCTGGAGGGGGAGCGAGTCCGTGGGGGCTGTTCCGTTCCAGGGTGTGGCCGCGCCTTCGGCGGTGGCCTCGCAAACGGTCAGCCCGGCTGCGCTGCCTGGCCGTTCGGCGTATCAAGCGGACGGGGCCTCGGGTCAGTCGGCTGATCAGGTCTCCGTTTCTGGCCGGACGGCGAGTCAGCCGTCTGCGTCCCCCGGCCGGATCTCCACCGAGTCCGGCGGCGCGACCACGCACGCCACCAGTGGCGCGCACGACGCGCACGATGAGCAGGACGAGCAGGACGAGCTCGACGGGCAGGAGGAGGCTCGGCGGCCGGGCCGATTCGGCACGGTGTCCGGCTCTTCTGCCGGTGACGGCCCGATGGATACGGCTGTTCAGGGCCGGAACGGTGTCGACGCGGTGTGGTCCACCGACTCGGCTTCTGCGCCGGCCGGGGCTGTGGGCGAATCCGTGGTGAGTGGTGTTGCGGGCGGCTTCGGCGTGAGCGCTGAGCAGGCGTTGCTGGGGTCGGGCCAGGCGGATTCCGACCGGTGGATTCCGTATGGTCGGGTTCGGTCTGGGGTGAAGGTGCGGTACTTGCTGGACCGGCTTCCGGTGGGGCCGGGGGATGGTTCGGTGGCGGACCTGCTGGGTGTTGGTGTTGCGGAGGTGGATGGGTTCCGCAGGGGTGTGAGGGTGCCGTCGGAGGCCGTCGGTGAGCGGATCGACGTGGTGTGGCGGCTGCTGCAGGCAGGACGTACCGGCCTGACCTCGGCCGATGTGGATGACGCCGTGAACGCCAGGGGTGCTGTGTCCGGCCCTGCGCCCGGGGGCCGGGGGATGTCCGAGGTGGCGCCCGCGGTGAACTACCTGGCGGAGGGTCTGGACCCGGATGAGTTGAGGTACCTGTCCGAGGCACTGGAGTCGGATCCTGCTCTGGAATCCGGGGTGGAGCCGGTCGCGTCGGATGAGGTGGTTTCGGGGCTGGATGCGGATGAGTGGGCGGGGGTGCTCGAGGCGCTGGAGTCGGATTCTGCCTCGGAGGCTGTGGCGGAGCCGGTGCCGTGGGGTGGAGTGGTTTCGGAGCTGGATGCGGATGAGTGGGCGGGGGTGTCGTCGGCGCTGGAGTCGGATTCTGCTTCGGAGTCTGAGGTGGAGCCGGTCGCGTCGGATGAGGGAGCCGGGGGCGAGGAGGGGGCGCTGTCTTTGGAGGGCGTACCCATGGCGCGCGCTTTCGTAGTGGGTGACGCTGGTTCTCAGGACGGGGCCGTTGCCGGTGGTGGTCGTGGTGGGGCGGATGCGGATGTAGTGGCGGCGCGTGGGGTGAAGCGTCGTCGGCTGAATGGTGGCCGGCCGGTGGTGGAGGCGGCTGCTGCCGTGCAGGCTGCCGGGGGTGAGGTTGCCGCCGGAGCCGGCGCTGCCCAGGACGGGGGTCCTGCCAGGTCGCTTCTTCAGTTGAAGTTGGAGCGGGTGCGGGACGCTCTGGGGTCGGTCGATGGTGTGGACCCGGTCGAGAGGCTGGCCGAGGTGGTGCAGATCCCCGCAGGCCGGGTGCGGGGCATGGTGGGCGGCGTGAAGCAGACCGGCGTGACCGGGGAGCACCGCGAACGGATCGATGCGGCCTTCGGCCTGCTCAACGAGGGTGCGGCGCTGACCGCGGAGGCGGTGGACGAGCGTGTCCGTGCCCGCTGGACTCCTCTCCAGGCCACGATGGTGTATCTGATGGAGCAGGCGGGAGTACCCGGCAGAACAGCCGAGGGAGTGCGGTTGTCCGACCTGCTCCATGGCCTGCGTCAGGACGCATCGGTCTATAGGTACCGATGGGGCGCGATGACGCCGACCATGAAGGTCGGTGACAGGATCAATGCGCTCAAGCGTCTGTTCGAGGCGGGAGAGGGCGGGTTGACCCCCGCTCGGGTGGACGCCGAGGTCACCCGGTACCGCGGCGCGGAGGGGGTGGACTTCGCGGGCAAGCTGGCCTATCTGCGAGGGAAGCTGGGGGGAGTGGAGGCGCTGGTTGATGAGATCACAGCCTCAGACGCCACGCTCAACATTTCAAGCAGGTCGGTGCGCAGGTATGAGGACCCGGACTATGACGCGAACCCGCCGATGGATGTCGTCGAACGGGTGGACGACCTGTACGTGTTGTATCGGGAACTGGACGACGTGGCTGAGAAGGCCGGGCTTCCCACGGGCGGCACGCTGAGCGCGGTCCAGGTCAAGACAGGCTGTCTGCGGGAAAGTCTGGGGGAAGGAGAGCTGCCCCGATTGCTGGAGGTAACCGCGCAGGAGGTTTCGTCCATCCTGAGCGGCCGGGTGAAGGCTCCGGACACGAAGGTCGTCGAGCGGATCGATGCGGCGTACGGCCTGCTCGAGGAGGGGGCCGCGGTGACCGCGGAGGCGGTGGCCGAGCGCGTCCGTGCCCGCTGGACTCCGCTCCAGAAAACGATGGTGTCCCTGCTGGACGGTGTGGGAGGGGCCGCGACCCTGTCAGACCTGCTCGGTGTGAACGTTTCATCGGTGCGGTATATGCGATCGGGCTTCCAGAGGCCGCGCAAGAAGATCGGCGACCGGATCAGGGCCCTGGAGCGCCTGCTCAGCGCGAGAGTCGGGGGCCCCCTCCCGACGCGTGCCGAGGTGTCCGCCGCTGTCGCTGCTGTGCCCGCGTATGACCTGACGGCCAGGGTGCGTTACCTGGTCCAAGTGGCGGGAACTCTGGCCTCCGTGGTCGGGGAACTCAACGCAGGGCGCGGGGTTGGAGAACCCAAGATCGCCTTGACCACGCTGACGTCGTGCCTGCAAGGCAGCGGTGCGGACCCGACTCCGGAGTTCGCGGATCGGATCGACCGGGCGTGTCATGATTTTTGGCGGCTGGGGTTCCGTCCTGTTGACGGCGGGCTGGCAGGGGTGTTGAGGGGTGAGGTCGCCGCTGCGATGGCTGCCAGGTCGGTGGCCGG